>CAYVZU010000003.1:42965-85507 GCA_964455935.1 uncultured Fibrobacterota bacterium | reverse complement strand
GGGACCCGAGATCATCATCCACGTGCTTTCGGCAAAGGTGTGCTGCAGCACGCCCGTTATCGTGAAGCTGTCGACCGCCGGGGTGGCATCAGAAAAACCAAGGCTGTCGAGGGCCTGGATCTGGACACGGTATTTTCCATCGGATAGAGGATAGAAGTCCCTGATCAGCGTCGTTGTGGTCCCGCTGTCGATGGCTGCAAGTGAATCCGACAGCACGTAACGATACCGCAAGGCGGAGGTATAATCGTCGTTGCCGCTGAACTGCACTCGTACAGCTCCGCCTCTGATCACGATCCGCTCAATGCGCGTTTCAGGAGCATCATTGGCATCCAGAACCTCGAGGGTGAACCGCAAGGAATCCGAAGCCCCTGCCCTGTCACTCACCACCAGAACCGCACTGGACATTCCCGTGTCGGCTTGCGCCGGCCTGCCGGATAGCTCGACCGTCAATTGTCCAGAGGCAAATATGGGTGCCGCATTAAGCCAGGCGGGCTTGGCGGCGAGCACGGCAATAAGGGTGTCGTGGGCGTCCACGTCCCCGGCCTGGATTATCAAGCTGAACAGACTGTCTTCGAAGGCACGGGCCGAGAAAAGCTCGGCTGCAATTACGGGCGCATCATTGACGTTGGCGATCGTAAGCACAAGGGCGAATGTATCCGTGGCGCCGGCAAGGTCCTTCGCAACGAGCACGATGGAGGTGTCACCGACATTGGTGTTGGCCGGTGTCCCGCTCAGTTTCCACGCATAGGTTGTGGAGGAAGGCTTGGGCAGGCTGCTTAGCGTGACCCAGGACGGCAAAACCAGAACCGACAGGTTGAGGCTGTCACCTGCATCCGGATCAACCACCAATAGCGTTTCGGCGCATACCTGGTCTTCGTATATCATGTCGGACGCGAAAATGGATCCGACGTCCGGAACATCATTGACGTTCTGGACATTCAGCGTGCAGGCCAGGTCTGTCCAGGACCCGAATATGTCGGCAACCCGGACCACTGCCGCCTGTTTACCGATATCCGTGTTGGTCGGCCGCCAATTGACGGCGCCGGCCGCCGTCACCGTCATGCCCGCAGGAGCGGAGCGCAAGGAGTAAATGAGACTATCGCCGTCAGCGTCCTGTGCCTGGATCTGATACGAGTAGGTCAGGTCCTCCATAATCGAGGTATCTGTCCATGCCGTTGCGACCGGCACGCTGCTTGGCGTAATGATGGTTGCCCGAGCGGCTTGCGCCAGGCCCGACCAATTGGCGCGCAGGTCGCGAACGATCAGGGCGATGCTGTATTGAGTATGGGCGCTTAGCGTCAGAATCACAACGCTGTCGCCAACGGCTTTGCGCGAAATGACCGAAACATCGGCATCCGAAACGCTGCGGATCGTGTCTCCGATTCGCATCAAGACCGCCACCGAGTCCGCATCCATGCCCGCCAGGGCCGAGGCGTTCCACAAAATGCGCGCCTGGTTGGGACCCAGGACCGAAGCCGACAGGGTCAGCAGGTTTGCAGGCGCAATGCAGTCATAATAGGTGCTGTCGCTGAAGACCGCGCCGATATTGCCAGCCAGGTCCTTCAGCTGTGCGTAGATACGGTTACCGCCGGCGACCAGCACCAGGCTATCCATCGTCCGAAATGCCTTCCAGGACGCGGCGGCAAGTCCGTTGGCCAAGCTCAGCGAGAGGCGTACGCTATCGGCAGACGAGGCTGTCACAATGGTGAAGGCCGGCGCCGAATCGACCGTGGTTCCCTGGTTGTCCGATATCGCCATGGTTCCCATAGGGGCCGTGCCGTCGTAGGTCACGGAATCTGCAGTCCAGGCACTTGCATTGCCGGCCAGATCCTTGAACTGAGCAAAGACCCGCTTTAGCCCATCTCCACCCGCAGTGATATTGATGCTATCGTTTCCTATTGCCAGTTTCCAGTTTGCGGTCAAAGAATCAGCTGCCAAGGCCAGGCGCATGGAATCCGCGCCGACGACGGAGATGTTGATGGCGGGGTCCGCATCATTTGTAAGAGTTGGGAGAATGTCGACGCCAACGATCGCGGGCGCGGTCCCGTCATAGGTAACCGAATCACAAACCCAGGCACTTCGGCCGCCCAGGACGGTTTTAAACTGCGCAAAGATTTTCTTGAGCCCGTCGCCACCGGTGCTGACAACAATGCTGTCGGACGTGCGGAATGCCCGCCACGCCGCGGCCGTTGTGTCGGAAGCGAGCGCAAGCCTCATGGAGTCCGCATTCACGGCCGACATCGTCAGCGCAGGATCGGCATCGTTCGTGAGTGTGGCCACGATATTGATGGAGCCAGACGGCATCGCGGCATCATAGGCCACCGAATCGTATACCCAAGCCGACATGTTGCCCGCCAGATCTTTGTATTGCGCATATACTTTCTTGAGCCCGCTGCCACCGGTGCTGACATCAAGGCTGTCGAGCGTACGGTAGGACTTCCAGGCAGCAGCCGCAGTATCCAAAGCCAGCGCAAAACGAAGACTATCCGCGCCGGATGCCGACAGGCTAATGGCAGGATCCACATCCGGCGTCAGCACCGCCTGAATGTTGATGCTGATGGCGGACGGAGCCGAACTGTCATAGATTGTCACGTCATTGAGCAGACTATCGCTGCTGTTGCCGGCCCGATCCTTGAACATGACGAACACGGTCTTAGTCCCCTCCCCGCCCGTTGAAATGCCAAAACCGGCCTTCGAAATCGCATACGGCTCATAGGCTGTCCATGTGCCCGCATTGATTTTAAAGTGCATGCTGTCGGCGCCTGTGGCGGAAAGAGCAAGCGTTGACGCGGCGCTGTTCGTATAGCCGTTGTTGTCGGCGATCACAATGGTGACTGGAACGGGCGCCGTCGCGTCATAGGTGACCGAGTCGGAGGTCCAGCCGCTCAGGTTGCCTGCAAGATCCTTGTATTGCACGTAGATCTTTTTGAGGCCGTCAAAGCCGCCGATGTTTATGCTATCAGAGGCCGCAAAAGCCTTCCACGCGGTTGCCGCGGTATCTGCGGCTTGGCCAAAGCGCATGCTGTCGGCGCCGGTGGCCGAAAGACTGATAGCCGGATCGGCATCGTTCGTGAGCCCTGCAATAATGTTTATGGATGGTACGGAAGGAGCTATTGCGTCCCAGGTAATCTGGATCGTGTCATAGCTTTGGTTGCCGGCGGAATCTGTCACCTTCAAGCGAAGCAGGTAGATGCCGCCGATGTTCATGGAGCAAGCCGATGTCAGCAATGTGGAATCGGCGACCGTGACTGTTCCAGGCCCACTCGCCAATTGCCACACATTGGATAGGACGCCAGAGGTTGCATCGGAAGCCGTTGCGGCCAGATTAAACTCGGCATTGTGGATCCCATCCACCCCGGCATTTGCGACAGGAGCGGTGATATCCCACGTGATCTGGACCGTATCGTAGGCGATGTTGCCGGCCAGGTCAGCGGTCTTCAGGCGCAGCAGATAGACCCCGTCCGTTCCCATGGAACAACTGGTAGAGAGCATATTTGTATCCGCGAAGGTTACGGTTCCGGGGCCGCTTAGCTTTTGCCAGACGTTGGACGTGACGCCCGAGCCCGAATCGGAAGAGGAACCGGCCAGCGCAAACGCGGCGTTGTGGATCGCGTCAGCGCCTGCGTTGACCAAGGGCAACGTAGCATCCCAGGTAATCTGTACCGTGTCATAGTTGACGTTACCGGCCGCATCGGTGACCTTGAGATGCAACAGATAGACGCCATCGGCGCTCATGAAGCAGAAGGAAGTAATGCTGTTTGAGTCGCCGAACGAAACGGTCCCGCTGCCGCCGACCTTCTGCCATACGTTTGAAGCCACACCCGCGAACCCGTCCGAAGAAGAACCGGCCAGGCTGAAGGTGGCCTTCTGGTAACTGTTCGCGCCAGCATTGGCGATGGGTGCGGTGGCATCGTAGGCGACGGAGTCACGGATCCATGCCGTCAGGTTGTTGGCAACATCCTTCAATTGCGCGTAAACATGCTTGAGGCCATCACCACCGGAACTGATCGATACATTCGTGGACAGTGAATCGTAGGCCATCCACGTGCTCGGCGTGTTCGTATCGGGCACCGCAAAGCGCATAGAATCCGCGCCAATCGCCGAAAGCGCAATCTGAGGCGTGGCATTGTTCGTGGCCAGCGGGAGGATGTTGACCAAATGTGACGTCGGCGGCGTATAGTCGGGCACATAGGCCGTGTCATTGCTGCCGACGCTCCAGTTACCTGAGGAATCCTTCACGAAAGCCGCAAAGTAATACAGCGTGGTTTGCGCAAAGCCGCTTGCCACCCACGATCCAAGCGACGCACCGGAGGCAACCAACAGTGTCCCGTCGAGTTGGTTTGTCGGGTACGCGTCCGTACGGTATACGATCCTTAATGACTCTGCGTCGGTCGAAACGGATGCCGTCCACGAGAGCGAGATCGTATCGCCGTTTGTGCGTGTGGCCGTGAAAGCGGAGACATTGGACGGTGGCGTGGCATCGGGCGTGTAAGCGGAGTCGCGCGCGCCGGTGCTGAAAGCGCTCCAAAGTCCAGCCGAATCCTTGACAAACAGGCTGGTCCGGTACCACCTCTTGGGCGTAAGCCCAAACAGTGTATCCGAGGTTACGCCGTGAGAGAGCCGCGCCCATTGTAGACTGCTGAACGTGTCGGCCGGGAATGTGCCCGTCGTGTCGTAGCGGACCATGATGGATTCGGCGTCAGCGGAGGCCGAAGGCACCCAGCCTATTTGGATGCTGCTGCTGTCGAGGACCGTGGCCAACAGGCCGGTCACGTTGGAAGGCGGCGTCAGATCGGGAATTGCCGCGCTTGCCTTTGCGGATCCGCTTGTATCGCTCCAGTTACCGACTGAGTCCTTCGTGAAGGCGGCGAAGTAATAGGTCGTTTTTTCGGATAACCCAGTAACCGTGTCGCTCAGCACCGTACCCGGATACTCGCTCCAGAGCAGGCCTTCGGTTGTGCTGGCGGGGAACGTACCGGTATTGTAGCGCACCATCACGGATTCCACATCAGCCGAAACCGAGGCAGTCCAGTTGATCCATATGCTGTTGGCCATCAAGTAGTTCGCGGAGAACGTGGACACATTGAACGGCTTGGCCGCGTCCACGGCTATGCTATTGTTTGCCCCCAGCGAACCAGCAGCGCCCGGCGCGGGCAACATTGTATCGGCCGGAGCGCTGCCAGGGCCCTGGATCTGGCCGAAATTCAAACTCAACGCGGTGCTGCTCAGGTAGTCCAGATCCGGGGTTGAATCATTGGCCTGGACCGTGTAGAGGAACCGCATCGAATCGCTGGCCGCTGAGGTCTGATACGAAGCCGTCCGATCCGTAGCGCCCGTTTCAAGGGTCAGTAGCGGCATGCCGGTCACGTTCACGATCTTGCTGAATTTCACAAAAATCTCGATCGGCTGGCCCATGCTGTAGGCGCCATCGGGTAGTGTCGAGTAGACGCTCACAACCTTTGCCGGCGTGGCGTCGATCACAATGGCTCGGGTGAAACTTAACGAGCCCGATGCGCCCGGTACCGGCAATGTCGTATCCGCCGCAGCACCGCCAGGACCCTGAATCTGGCCGCCATTGCGAGACAGGGCCGTGCTGCTTAAGTAATCAAGATCCGGTGTCGTGTCATTGGCTTGCACCATGTAATCAAACAGCAGCGTGTCCGAACCGCTGCCAATTTGATAAACGGCCTGCCGGTCAGTTGTTCCCGTCTCCAACATCAGCATGGGCGTGCCGGTCACATTAACAATCTTGTTGAAATGCAGCACAATGGGCACATGCGCGCCTACATCAAACGTGCTGTCACCAAGAAACGAACTTACGCTCACAACCTTGGCCGGGATCCCATCAATTACAATCGCCTCGTTCGCGCCCAACGAACCGGCAGTTCCCGGCAATGGCAGAGTTGTATCAGCCTGAGTTCCGCCGGCTTGCCCCATTATAATTGCACCATTTTGCGAAAGCGAGGTGGTATTTAGGTAATCTAGGTCGGGCGTGGTGTCACCGGGCTGCACGGTATAGGGAAATACAATGGAATCCCCGCCTGTTGATGCCGCATTGCGCAACACTACCCTATCGGTATCGCCGGTCTCCAGCATCAGCTTTGGATCGCCCCCGGCCATCATAACCGGCTTGCTGAACTTCACAATGATTTGAATCGATTGGCCGACATCGTAGGTTCCAGGCGCGGTCGCCGAGTAAACATTCACAACCTTTGGCGCCGAACCATCGATTACAATGTTCTTCAAGTCGGAAAGGTTTAGGCCGCCAGGAATTGTAAGATTTGCAACATTGCCGGCCGCATCCTGAATCGATCCTGCATTAACGAACAGGGTATTCACAGCCAAGTCCGCCGAAGTGTCACCAGCCTGGACCGTGTATGCGCCCACAGCGGAGTCGGCATTGACAATGGTGTTGATTACCACCATCCGGTCCGTTGTGCCCGTCTCGAGGGTGATCTCCAAACTCCCGGCATTCAGCGTGACAGGTTCGGAAAAGTGCACGACAACATCGATGTTCTGTCCGGCATCATAAGTCCCATTGGCGTTTGTCGTCGTGATCGAGTCAATTGTCGGCACGATACCATCGTAATTGGTGCCATCGCTAAGCGACCCGTCGGTGGTATTCCCGGCCTGGTCTTTGAACATTACGTAAACCGTTTTTGCGCCATTGCCGCCTGCGGAAATGGGGAAATTCGTCTTCGAAACGGCATAGGGCTCGAAACTCGACCATGTGCCCGCGTCAAGTTTGAAGGCCATGGAGTCCGCGCCGGTGGCGCTGATCGTAAGATCCGGCTGCGCATCGGCGGTATAGCCGCCGTTGTCCGTTATAGTGATAGAGGTTGGAGCTGGAGCGACATTATCCACCACAAACGCCTCCGACACGCCAAAAGATCCACCGTAGATTCCGTCATGGGCCTTTAAACGAACCTTCACGTCATTCTGGAAAGCATTGTCCAAGCCCAAAAGGTCGGCATGTTTGGTGTTGAAGGTGAAGCTGTGGACTGTGCCGGACCAGTTTATGGCGGAGGTGTAGGAAGACCCGCCGTTGTTCCAATTTACGCTAAGACATCCCGAGGCATCCCCATTGGTTGGCGGGTTCCATGTGGTGCCGTTATCGACGCTATACTCAAAGTTGCTGAGAGTTACACTATTGCTTTGTTCGTCCTGAATACGGAACTGGATCGTAACGATGCCGTCACCCGTATTGGACTGAGTGACATACGCAGCCTGAATGACGCCTGCTGAATTGTAGCCCACAACCGGAGCACCGGGTTCTTCGTCTGCGCCAATGTCCCAGGAGCCCGTGCGCGTAACACGGTCGATATCGGTGGTGAAAGCCAGATTGCCGTCGCTTGTGAGATCTGCCCCCATATTCTTGGCCTTAACATCCACCGAAGCAAGATGGAAATCCTTATTGGTCACATCCACGAATACAACGCCAAAGCCATTGACTGCATTTGCAGAAGGTATCTCGCCATCGGCGCCCGGCCCCGAAAGGTTGTTCGTGCTTCCCGCGCCTGATGTACCCCAATAGTTATCCGTATTGGCATAGGCAAGGTTGTTCTTCAATATCCACGTTCCGGAATCGATGTAGAAACCACGGTAGCATCCGGTGATCGTGTTGTTACAGATATAGGAAGTTAATGCCGTTGAATACATAGAAATACCGAGTCCGGTCGTGGCGTTAGTCCAACCATAAACCAAGTTATTCCACACGCGGTTGGCATTTCCGCCAAGATTGATGCCGACACCATAGGCGCTATCGCCTTTGACAATATTGCTGGAAATCCGGATCTCCTGCGTCCCGGAAAACGATGTAATTCCAATACCGGCACCGCTTGTTGGTGTTGCCTCCACTTGCAGACCTTCAACGCGTACGTAGTCGTCCTGAATTAGAAGAGCCGAGCTACTACCCGAAGTCGCAACATCCAGTAAGTAGGCTCCACTGCTCTTCCATTTTCCGTCATGACGCTGACTCGCACCAACTTCGCTACTAGTGACCGGCGTAAAGATCCGGACGTAATGAGTTGCATCGGCGGTGTAACCATCGATTGTAACAGCCGTGGCATCCGCACCATCACCGTAGCACGCTATGTTCAAGATGTAGTTGCCCGTTACCAGGTTTAGGGTATTCAGGTGACTTGCATCCCCAGCCCCGGCTTCGGCGCTTGAAAGCGAGTTAAAAGCTCTATAAATTGAGATTGCAGACACGGCAAAATTAACGAGCGTATCGCCAGGTGTTCCGCCGTTTGCCGCGGAGTTTTGGATTTTGAAGGAAGTTGAGGAATCGCGGAAGGTAATATAATACCGGTTTGTGCCGTACCGGATTTCATCTCCCATGCCTATGTAATCCGCTGCGCCGGCGGAAAGCGTGAGCACTCCATTCGTGGCAGATGCATTGCCGCTGTATAGCGCGCTTACGTTCGCGCCCACGGAATAGAAAATCTGCTTTGGCGGCGGAGGCACATCATTCTCATCCGCGCCGATGCACCAGGGATTTGTGCGGGCATCACCTTCGATATCACTAGTGACAGCCAGCTTTGGATCGCTTGAAAGGTCAACTCCCCAACCTTTGGCGCCCGCATCCGAAGCGGAAAGGTGGAAATCTTTGGCAGCCGTGTCCGCAAAACTAACAATCGCGCTAGCCCTCGATCCCGTGCCGGTGGCGCTGCCGTCATTGGAAACATTGTATCCGGAGGAAGCATCCAAAGTCCCCGAAAAGCATATGCTGTCCGACCTCACAATGTTGTTCTTGGCCAATACGAAGCCGGCGGACCGTCCAATACCGCGGCACCCTGTGTGTATTGTGTTGTTGTAGACATAGGAGGAGCAGGAACCAAAGTCCGTCAAGATGCCATAAGCTGCTCCCGTTGCACCTCCGAACCCATAGATGATATTGTTCCAAATCCGATAGGCCGAACCGGACTGGGCCTGAATTCCCTTTGGTGTCGTCGAGCTGCCGGAAACATTCCCCCTAACAATGTTATTCGAAATCCGAATATCCGTGGATCCACCCGTACCTTGGCCGTAAATTCCCATATAGAAGCTGGCCGTGGTGGTTATGCTCACCTGCAAGCCGTCGACGCGGACGTGGTCGTCGGAGATCTTCAGAGCAGTTGCGTTATTCACTTCCAACCGGTATGCGGAGGTATTCCATTTCCCGTCGTGTCGCTGGCTGATGCCTACCTCACTTGAGGAAACAGGAGTATAAATCCTAATGTATTGGTTGACACCGGTGGTCCATTTGGTTACAACGGCCGAGAGCGAGTCTTTGCCATCCCCATAGCAGGCTAAGTTTAGGACATAATTGTTGCCAACCAGGCTAAACGTGTTGAGGTGGTTGATGTCACAGGCGCCGGTGAGCGTATCCAACGCACTCCTTAGTGTATTGAAAGCGCGCTTTATGCTATTCACAGGCACATCAGCTCGCGCCGTAGGTGCGCCGCCGAGTTTATTAACCACCGAATAGATGGTACTACTGGTTCGACCGGAAATGTAGCAGGTATCGATGGCGTTGTAGATGATCTGGTCGCCAACGCCTATACTGGCAGCCTGCCCAGCTGTGAATGTAGCAGTGGTGCCAACCACCGAAATATTTGAGGAAATCTTCAAATCGCCAGCGTATGTCCCTACCGAGTAATACACCTGCGTCTGGGCGGACGCCGAGAACAGAATTGAAGCGCTTAGGAATCCGGCAAAAAGGAATCGGTTAATACAGCCTCCAAGAATCCAGTTTCATTTATAATGTGGTAATGTTGATTACACGCAAAAAATGTACCTTAAACGCGGAAATCGCAAAATAATCCACAAAGCATCCTTTTCTAATACTATATGTTGGTTTCAACCCAATTGTATGTTGTGAAATTCAACACTCTATTAAGACTATTTTGGCCGGCTTTAATGTTCGGAGGACAGATCTGTCCTCCAAAGGAGCAATGAAAGCGGAAGGAGAAAGCTGAGTGAAAGTTCTCTTGGTTGCCCAGGCATCTTGCCTGCGAAAGCCAAAGGCAATTCATGCCGTGGAACATGAGATGGAATCCCTCCCCAAAAGGCGTCTTCTCTAATGTAGAATATTTAGCTTCTTTGTCAATGGGAATTTATAAATTGAACAATCCGGATCGACAGCAACCTATTGACAAATTTTGAAAGCGAATTGCGGGGAAGCAAAAGGGATGTCCCATTTCCGATTTTCAGTTTCTGCCAGAAGGCGGCCGAAAACACCGGCCAAGGAAATCAACGGGGGCGGCCTTGACCCAAACGCAATGCAATAGCGAACCGGCGCGGCCCAAGCAGCAGGATGGAAATTCCATTAAGAAGAAATAGTAAGGGGCGGCCCGACGGGCCGCCCCTGCTGGTTTCCGGAAGAATTGAAATATTTAGAATGCTCCGGAAAAAATCATTTCCGGCCGGATGTGATTGATGCTGTAAGTCTCGGTCGAAGTAATAAAGAGCCGCACCCGGGGCATCACCACGAAGTTTTTGTTGAGCGGATAGCCGTATTTCAGATCAAAGTACGGGTAGGTCACGTCTTTCGAACTGTCCTTGGCATCGGTTGCCTGAGAAAACGCGGCATCGATATCCAGTTTTCCGGGCCCCGCTTTGATTGTCGTGCCGACGGCACCATTGATGCCCAAGCGGTCATACTGCGCGCTGTCGGCGGACTCGGTATTCAGATTCGAGATCATGCCAATACCAATGCCTCCGCGCAACGAAACGACATCGCTGAGCTTATACCCGGCTTCGACACCGGCGATCACTTCCATATCGCCCTCGTTCTCGGAACCGGCATCGCGGAAATTCCGGTCGGTCACCAGAAAGGCCTGCGGACAAAGCGTGAGTGCGCCCGTGCTCATGGGAACATCGAGATTCACAAGCATCGCGCTGTTATTCGAGTTCGTGCTGTCCTCACCACTGTAGAGTACACCGCGCTCCTCGACAATCGAGGTTGTCACATCCAGACCCAATTTGAAATCGCCCTTGGCAACAGGTGCACCAAGCCGGAATCCGGGAATTCCTCCACTGGTTACAGTGGCCCAGGGCAGGTGCGATGCTAGAGCATACGTTCTATTCTGGAATAGCGAGGCAGCCAGCAGAGCGGAAGCCGCGGTGCTCTGAAGACCGATCACGCCGGTGCTCATGTGGTAGCTTCCAGCATCAAATACCACATTGGCTAGGGTAAGATATGGAAAGAAGGACTGGCCGCCTTTGGTCAGCGCACGCTTTCCCATGTAGTTCCAGTTCGCCAGATTCACTGCTTCGGTCGCATTCCAGTCATTGGCAATCTCGAACTGAAATGAAACCCGATCATTCAGCTTGATCTTCGAGCCGAACTTGTAAGCGACGGTGTTTACGTAATTCGTCAGCGAGGAGTCCGCCATGTTATCGCCGGACTTCATTATAATCTCTTCACGGAAACGATACATGGCCAAACCATAGGGCGTGACCACAGGGCCTGTCGCGTCCTGCGCCACGACCAGACCGGCCAGGCACAGAACCAGAATCGATAACCAAGCTCTCATAAAACCTCCTGATAAATGGGTTGAAGAAGAATCATTTTAAAAAATCTTCAATTGACGCTTTCTTGCGGTAGGCCATGCACTGAAAAACGGCCGCCAAGTCCCCGCTTTCATCGGTTGCGTGACCGCAACCATGGAGAGCTTGGAATTCATGGCAACTTCCGCGGTCTCGGCCGCTAGGACACCTGACTTGGCCACTTTGATAAATGACAGATTCATGTTGATGGCCACCGCCGCCGGGCCATGGAAATTGCAGGCCATCGCAAAAACGAAATCAGCCAACGTGAAAATGGCCCCGCCTTGCACCGAGCCCAGACCATTCAGGTGGGCTTCCAGCTTCATTTGAGCTTTTGCCCGGCCTTCGGCAACATCGACGATCTCGATACCGCAGAGCTTTGCGAATTGGTCGCTGGCAAACAATTTTCGTACGTTTTCCATGGTTGATTAGGATATTGTGAAAATACGTATATAAATGAATTAGGCTCGTGTTTTCAATAACTTGCTGATTCTAAAAGCCTTAAACGGCGTTAACTTGCAACGGGAATGGCCTGAATTGGCAGGTAAAAAATCGTCTTTTCGAGAAAAGCAGGCAGTTTCGGCGATCTTGGCTGCTAGGCCCGGACCGGATGGGCGCGATTCTTTGTGCCTTCCTGGCGGACAAAACCCGCCAGTTCCGCGCTATTTTTTACTGCGCAGGCATTGATGTCATTGTTGAAGAATCCATAAACCCGGGTGTGCTTGCGCGACGCGGACTTGATCCATTTCGCCCATTCCCGCAGAACCGATTCCGGATAGTCCCCGCCATACTGCGAATCGTATCCGTGAAAACGGATATAGACGGGATCGGCCGCAATAATTCTGCCTGTGTCCAGACCGCTCATGTCGTGAATGCAGAAGCTGAAGCCGAGTTCCCTGAGTGCCGCATAGGTTTCCGGCGTGTACCAGCTTGCGTTGCGGAATTCAAACGTTAAGGGACGGGATTTTGGAGGGAGAAGCTTTTTAAAATTTCGTATCAATTCCGGATTGCATTTGAGCGTGGGCGGGAGTTGGGCCAGGTATACTCCGATTTTGGAATGAAGCGGTTCGAAATTCCTGAAGAACCAGTCGATCTCTCGCTCACAATCCTTCAGCCTGTGCACGTGCGTGATCAGCCGCGATATTTTGACCGAAAACCGGAAATCCTCCGGGGATCGACTGTGCCAACCTTGAATCGCTTTGATCGTCGGAATCCGATAAAAGGAGGCGTTTAGTTCAACTGCGGGGTAACGTGCGCAGTAATACTCGAACCATTTCTTTCGCGGAAGATTCTGGGGGTAGAATCGGCCGACCCAATGGTCGTAAGTCCAGCCCGAGGTGCCGATAAAAATGCGGGACATGTGGAAATATAAAAATTCGGGAGTTATGAATTAGGAATTATGAATCGTGGAATGGAAGATTGCAGCAAATATTCAAAGCGGGGCCCCGGGAAAAGCTTTCCGGACTTCGGTAATCGGGGTTTCCCGGATTTCGCCCGGCCGGAGATTCCCAAGTTGGAATGGTCCGAACGCTACGCGTTTGAGCCGGGTCACCTCATGGCCCAGCGCCGTAAACAAGCGACGGATCTCGCGGTTTTTCCCCTCTGTCAAGATCATGGTAAGATGCGACTCGCGATTACTGGTCTTGCGCAGAACAACTTCTTTGGCGGATAGCATTTCGCCCTTATCCTCGATGCCGGCCCGCATCCGTTCCAGCTCTTCGGGTTTGATTCTGCCTCGAACCGTGGCGATATAGGTTCGCGGTATGGCCTGCGTGGGGTCAGCAAGCCAGGCCGACAGGATTGTGTGATTCGTCAAAATGAGCAGCCCCGAGGTAGCCATATCCAATCTTCCCACCGCGTGCAGGTTCTGATCGTCGCCCGGCAACAAAGAATAGATTGTCGGCCTGCCTTTTTCATCGGAGCGGGTTGTTACCACACCGCGGGGCTTGTGAAAGAGCGCCACTCGCGTCTCGACCTTCCGGATCCGGCCCCGGCCATGCCGGATTTCATCGCCCGGTTCAATCAGCAACTCAGGATCCCGCCGCACCGCGCCGTTGACCGTTACTTGACCCGCGAGAATCCAAGTTCTGGCCTCTGAGCGACTTGCCACACCCATCTTTGAAATTGCCCGTTCCAGCGGAACCTTGCCCCTGATTGCCATGAACACAAAATAGCGAATGCGAAAAGGGATTGTCACAACCCCTACTCTGCCGCCGTAATGGTCCGCCTTCCTTCACGGCTGCCGTCTTTGCCATGGCAACCGATAACTGAAAACTATTGTACTCACGTCTCTCGAAAGAACCATGAAACCACAGAGCATCACTGAGGTCGGAGAAGAGGACCCAGAGAGGGAAAAGATCTTTTTCCGGCGCGGTGCGCGCCAGAAAGATTTCCCTCTGTGCTCTCATCTTCACCTCGGTTTTCTCTCTGTGGTTTCATGGGAACCTGAGTAGCTACAACTTATAAATATTTCGTTTCCGCCCTTAACCATCTGCCCGGCAATTTGGCTTCCAGCCGGGTGAACTCGCTCGAATTCATATTGTCCCGGATCACATCGAGCACCACCCGGATCAAAAGTTGGTACTCTTCGGAATTCAGGTGTAATTGCGATACGATCATTTCAAAAAACTGTTCGGGAGACAAAAGGCCGCGTTCGCTGTTTTGCCCGCTAAGCTCCTCATACGTAAGAGGGGCTGGCAGCGCAGCAACGAACTCCCGAAGTTCGCTGTCGCTCATTTTGCCTGCCCAGACCATCAGCACAGCTTTGATGGCCGAATCGGCTTGTTCATCATCTTGAATGAAACCGAGTTCCTTTATTCTGTTCTTGAATTCGAAGTATTCCATGTGTCAGTTCTCCTTTACTGTTTTTTAATAACTACTCACGTCTCTCGAAAGAATCATGAAACCACGGAGAAACACTGAGGCCGGAGAAGAGACACAGAGTGGGAAAAATCTACTCCCGCGCGGTGCGCGCCAGAAAGATTTTCCCTCTGTGTTCTCATTCTTAACTCGGATTTCTCTCTGTGATTTCATGGGTACCCGTTTAGTTTTTTTTGAACCAGGTTCCCGCCCGCAAGCACAGAGTCATGAACATGCTATCCGGAATTTCACAAAGCCTTCTCAACAGGGATGACCAAGTCGTTCACGACACCCCGAACGCCTCTTGTGTATTGAGCCGCATCGTGTGAGGTGATCAGGGCAGCCCAATTCGGGACCGTCCCTTCCAGAGAAACCAGCCCGCCGGTAACGCGCAAATCGATCCGGTGCATGTCGAGGCCGGCTTGATCCATTTTGTGTTCAATTTCCTCGGCAATAACACGGTCCTGCACCTGATGAGAAGGAACAACCGCTAAATGGTCCATCACATCCACGACGCCCGGCAGGGGGAACACAAGTTCATCGATTCTCGGTTTCTTCCATACGGCATCCACCGCGCCTTCCAGAAGAACGACTCCGCCGCGAACAGAAATCTCGATGGCAGAGGCATCCACTTCGGGGTCCTCCTTTAACGTGCGAATAACCCTTTCGAGAATCGTGCCGTCCGTCGCGGGCCGGTCCTCGTGTTCGCGCAAAACCCGGATGTGGTTGGCAATGAAGCAGGCGCCCGCGATCATTCGCGCGTCCAATTCCGCCGCCGCTTTGGCTTCGGATGATGCGGCCGTGCCCGAAAGAACCAGCCTGCCATGCCGCAGCTCGACCTTGGGGTTGCTCGTCTTCAAACGCGGGTCGCTGGATAATTCTTCAGCGATTCTCTTGACGATTCTCTTTCCCGATGCCGGGGCTGGAACTGGGGCTTTTTGTCCGCGGTGTGCCATATGTTGGTAGCCCAATAATAAGCAAAACACATACCCGTGGTTGTGCCCGCCTTTTGCTGTTGATTGCGATGAATACATGAACCAAAAACGGAAGGTGGCCATGGACTACCAGAAACTGCTTGGCATTGTCGAATCACTTGATTTCATTCCGGATGAAAGCACGGCCGATGCCGCGATCAAAGCGGTGCTTGGAATTATGCTTTCCAGCATGCGCCAGGAGGATGCGCAACGGGTGGCGCATGCATTTCCCGAACCGCTGACCCTTGAGCGCCTCAGAGGCCATCAGATCCGTCCAATTCGCATTTCTCCCGATTACTACATCACCGAGTTGGCGCTTCAATTCCGATTCACGCACGAGCAGGCCGCTCAATTGGCTTCAACGATCCTGCACGAAGTGAAGAGCCTGATTCCAGAAGATGTCCGCATCGATTGGGAAAGCCATTTGCCGGCCGGGCTGGCCGAAACGGTCCGCAACGCCTGATGCATTTTACCATTGAAACCGTCGAAGGGCTCTTTCGAGACCTGGTCCACATGCCTTGGGGCGCGGCCGATCGCGACTCATGGTCTCCGCCCATCGATCTGTATGAAACCGAAAACGGCTTCTGGTTGAGCGTTGACCTTCCCGGAGTCGACCCGGGAAACGTCCAATTCCAGTCGCTGGGCCCCTGTTCGCTGCTTCTCTGCGGGGTGCGCGAACCGGCATCCTCCTGGGATTCCGGCCAATTTCTGGTCCTGGAACGGAATTGGCGGCGTTTTTGCCGGCCCGTACGCTTCAGCTGCGACATCGACCTTCACCGGAAGGAAGTCCACACCACAAACGGGACGTTTCGCGTTTTTCTTCCCAAATCGTCGCCGAGTATTGGAGGCCCGCATGACTGATTCCCAAGCGCGTGAAGTGAAGCCCGATGAACTGGATCGGGAATTTCGTCCAGCGCGTCTCGAATTCTCAACGACCGAGGACCTCAAACCCCTGGACGAAATCGTGGGACAGCCGCGGGCCGTCCATGCGCTTGAATTGGGCTTGGGACTCGACGGGATGGGTTATAACATCTATATCTCCGGCCAGGAGGGAATGGGCCGCAAGACCATGGCCTTGCAGGCCATCCACAAGCAGGCTGCGCAACATACGCCCGCCGGAGATTGGGTTTATCTCAACAATTTTAGCCACCCCGATACGCCGCTGGCGGTTCCGCTCGAAGCCGGAAAAGGAACCCAACTCAAAGAAGACATGGCCAGACTGGTCGCGACACTTAAAGACGAACTGCCCCGCGCGTTTCGACTGGAAGACTTTGCGAGCGAGAAAATCAAGATCGGTCAGAAGTATGAAAAACAGGGCAAGGAGGCTTTGGCTGAGCTGGAACGAATGGCCTCCGAGAAGAATCTGCTCATCCAACAAACCCCCGACGGAAAGATCCTGATGATTCCCAAAAAGGAGAACCGTGGATTAACCAGCGAGGAGTTCGAAAAGCTTTCCGAAGAGGAGAAACAGGAGGTCGCGCGGCGCCAGCAGGAGTTGGCCGAGATGGCCGGACGCGTGATTCTGCGCCAGCGCGAAATCAACAGCCGCATGCGGGCCGATGTCCGCCAGACCGAACGCAATTTCGCCGCCCGTCTGATCGATCCTCTTCTTGACGAAATCGCGGCCAAATACGCGCATCCAAAGCTGCGTGCCTATTTTGATGCTGTCCGCAAAAATCTAATCGAGGGTCTTGGACGATTCCAGGACCGGGAAACCGGGCCCGCGGCCGGCATACTCAGCCAGATCGGATTTCGCGACGAGCCCTTCACCGAATACCAGGTCAATGTTGTCGTGGACAACAGCCAGACCGCGGGGGCGCCCATCGTCATCGAGGACACGCCCAATTACAAGAATCTTTTCGGCACGATTCACGGAGCCTGGGACCGTATGGGCCGTGTCACCATGAATTTCACGCACATCAAGGCGGGAAGCCTGCTGCGGGCCAACGGCGGCTATCTCGTATTCGACATTCGGGAAGCGCTGAAGGAACCCTTGGTCTGGAAGGAGCTGAAGCGAACCGTTCAGACAGGCTCGCTGGAATACCACATGTACGATCCCTTTGGCGTTTTTGCCACCTCGGCGCTCAAACCCGAACCGATTCCGCTGAATGTAAAACTGATCGTTCACGGGACCCCGCTTCTCTACTATCTTCTGGAGATCTATGACGAGGATTTCCCGGAAATATTCAAAGTGAAAGCGGACTTTGCGTCCGTGCTGGAAAATCAGGCTGACCCGTTTGTGGTCCTGGCCCGTTTCATCCAGAAGCTGGTTAAGGACGATCATCTCATTGCGTTCCGGGCCGATGCCATCGTCGAGCTCGCGCGCGCGGGCGCGCGCGTGGCCCAGGACCGCAAAAAACTCACGGCGCGTTTCGGCCAGATCGCCGATCTGGCACGGGAAGCCGTGTTCTGGGCGCGGCGGGAGAAAAGCGAATTGGTGACGGCCGATCACATGCGCAAGGCGGCGGAAGACAAGATTTTCCGCTCAAACCTGATCGAGTCGAACATTCAGGAGCTGATCCGGAACCGAACCCTGCTGATCGACCTTGAAGGGCGAAAAACCGGCCAGGTCAACGGCTTGAGCGTTGTTCAATTGGGCGATTACGCCTTTGGCCGGCCCATCCGCGTGACCGCCAGCGTGGGCGTGGGCGCCGCCGGCATCATCAACATCGAGCGGGAAAGCAAGCTCAGCGGTCGTAGTTTCGACAAAGCCATGCTCATTCTTGAAGGCTATCTGCGCAATCAATACGCGGCCCGCCGGCCCATCGCACTCTCGGCCAGCCTGGCCATGGAACAAAGCTATGGGCCCATCGAAGGCGACAGCGCCTCGATTGCCGAGCTTCTTTGCCTGCTTAGCGCAATCGGCCAGATTCCCCTGCGCCAGGACATTGCCGTGACCGGCTCGGTCAACCAGTGGGGCCAGGTGCAAGCCGTGGGCGGCGTGAGTGAAAAAGTGGAAGGCTTCTTCGAAGCCTGCCGCCAAAACGGTCTGACCGGTCAGCAGGGAGTCTGCCTTCCGGAGGCCAATATCCGGCATCTGGTCCTGCGGCCCGGCGTCCTGGACGCTTTGCACCAGGGCCGCTTCCATATCTGGGCCATACGCACCGTCGATGAGGGTCTCTCGCTGTTGAGCACAGTACCGGCCGGGGCCACCGGCGAGACCGGATCGTTCCACTGGAGCGTGGAACAGCAACTGGTCCGCATGGCCGAGGCGCTTCGCGAACAGGCCGTGGCCGTGGAGCGTGAGCTTCAGCCCGCTCTTTACATTCCAGAGGGCATGCGCGATCCCCGGCCGGGTTTGCCTGGCCGCGATTGAGGTGGTTCCCATGAGAAATCACGAACAGAAGACCAAACCAGTCCGCATTGGCATCAGTGGGTCCTACGGCGGTCTAAACCTGGGCGATGAAGCCATTCTGCACAGCATGGTCGCCCAGATCCGCGCCTCTTTGCAGGCCGAGATTACGGTTTTCAGCCGCGACCCCAAAGACACCCTGACGCGGCATGCCGTTGACCGCGCGCTGGCCGTGCGCACGCTGACGCGCGAGGAGATCCGTCCCGAGATCGAACGGCTCGACATCTTCGTTCTGGGCGGCGGAGGCATTTTGTACGATGCCGACGCCCGCACCTATCTGCGCGAGGTCCAGGTCGCCGAAGAGCTGGGAATCCCCGTCATCCTCTACGCAGTGGGCGCGGGACCGCTCAAGGACCCCGTTATTCAAAAAGACGTCCGCCGGATTCTGCAGAAGGTCAAACGGATCACGGTACGCGACAGGGTTGCCAAACAGGTACTGGAAGGAATTGGACTGGAAAAGGAAGTGCTCGTCACGGCCGATCCGGCCCTTTTGCTCGAGCCCGAGCCGATTGCGGCCGACGCGCTGAAAAACGAAATCCCTCCAACCGACCGGCGCCTCGTTGGAATCTCGGTTCGGGAACCCGGTGTGGCGGCGCCCGATATTCATCCCGAGCACTATCATGCGCTGCTGGCGGACACGGCCGATTTCATGATCGACCGATTCGACGCCAACATTGTCTTTGTTCCCATGGAAAGAAAGGTTCTGGACCTGCAGCAATCCCACTCGGTCATGTCGCGCATGCTGCGCCCCCAATACGCCTCGGTCCTTCGCGGAGACTACACGCCCGGACAGATCCTGAGCCTGATGGGGAAAATGGATTTCGCCGTGGGCATGCGCCTTCACTTCCTGATTTTCGCCGCCCTGCAGGGAGTTGCGTTTGTGGCCCTTCCCTACTCGCCCAAAGTCCAGGGCCTTCTCGACGAGTTCGGCATGGAAATGCCTCCCTTTCACCTGGTCAGTGCCGGGCGCCTGATCGCCCATATTGACGAATCGTGGGACAATCGTGCGCGAATTCGCGCCCATATACAAAAGACAGTTCCGGAGTTGTGCAGGCGCGCACACCAAAGCCATCAGCAATTGGTAGAGGTCCTGCGCGAGAACAAACCCGTCTTGGCCAGCGTTTGAACCATGCCAATTTTGCAGCGGCCCGGCGCACAAGCCGCACGAGTGCTTCCCGCACGCCGCGCGGAGGTCCTCAACGCGGTTGAGGTCCTGATTGTGGGCGGCGGACCGGCCGGCATCGGTGCGGCCCTTGGAGCCGCCAAAGCGGGAGCTCGCACGGCCTTGATTGAGCACTATGGCTTCTTGGGCGGAAGCGCAACAGCGGCCCTGGTCTCGCCCATTATGTCGCCCTTTGCCGGAGGAATTCCATTTTCGTTTCCTTCCAGTCTTTTGTTTCCGGGCGACCATGGCCTGGCCGAGCCGCTGATCGCGGGCGCCTTTGTCCAGCTGATCGAGCGCTTGATTCGCAACCAGGGCGCCCTCCCGCCGTCGGCCAAAACCGGGTTTGTGATCCCGTTTGATCCCGAAACATTCAAATTATCGGCCCTGGAATTGGTCGACGAGGCCGGCGTGCAGTTTCTTCTGCATGGAACTGCAACCGGCTGCCTGATCGATCAACATGAACACGGAATCATTTTCGAGACCAAATCCGGCGCGCTCTACATTCCCGCCGATGTGGTGGTGGATTGCACCGGGGACGGCGACGTGTCCGCCCTGGCCGGCGCGACGTTTGAAATCGGCCGCGAAGACGACGGCCAGACGCAACCCATGACATTGTACTTCCGCATGCAAGGATTTGACCAGGCGAAATTCGCCCAGTATGTGCGGGAGAATCCGGACCAATGGGAAAGCGTGCACGGGCTCTGGAAACTGGTGGACCAGGCCACCCATGCCGGCGATCTGCACCTGCCCCGCGAAGATATTTTGATGTTTGCGACAAATCATCCCAACGAGGTCAGCGTAAACTGCACCCGTTTCCCGGGACTTGGTGTCGACGCATGGGACCTTACGGCCGCGGAATGGGAGACGCGAAAACAAGCCCACCAGATTTCGGAATTCCTGCGACGCTACGTGCCCGGCTTCGCGCATGCCTACATGGATCAAACCGCAACGGAGGTGGGCATACGCGAAACGCGGCGCATCACGGGCGAGTATCACCTGACAAAAGAAGACGTGTTAGGCGCGCGCAAATTCGAGGACGTTGTGGCGCGGTGCGCCTACCCAATTGACATCCACAACCCGTCGGGCAAGGGAACCCACCTCGAACGGCTCCCTCCCGGGGAATGGTACGACATTCCTCTGGGCTGTTTGATTCCAAAAGGAATAGACCGCATTTTAACCGCGGGCCGCTGCATTTCGGGCACACACGAAGCGCATTCCTCGTTTCGCACCATTCCCACGTGCGTGGCCACCGGCCAAGCCGCCGGCGTATGCGCGGCACTGGCGTCCAGGAGCAAGAAGCCGGTTCGAGAAGTGCCCGTCAAAGAAGTGCAGAGCGAACTGGTCCGCCAGGGCGCGGACCTGGATTGAACACGGAAGGTTGTCAGTTGTCGGGTCTCAGCTGTCAGACAAGATTTGAATCGAAAACCGGGTGCTCGCCCCCCCTTGGGTCTTCATCTCAACTGAGAACTAAGAACCGCGAACCGGCAACTCCTTTTTCATCGACCTCCGTGCCTGCGCAACTGATTCAGCGCGGCGCGGAAGTCCTTTGGGTGGGGAGCTTCATAGGTAACCCTCTCCCCCGTTGCCGGGTGCGCGAAAGAAACGCTTAGAGCATGCAGACCCAAACGGGCCAGAAGCGGACGCTCTTCCTCCCATTTTGAGGGCCGGTAATCCCGCTTGAAGGTGGAGAGAAGAAGGGGCCTTCCGTCTCCATACAGAGGATCGCATACCGGAGGAAACCCTAGTTCGCTGGCGTGTTTGCGAATCTGGTGCGTCCGGCCGGTCTCCGGCCTGGCTTCGAGAAGCGCGTAAGAAGCAAAACGTTCCAACACCTTGAATCGGGTGATGGCCTCCTTGCCATTCTTTCGATCGACAACCACCCGGTGCTGCCGGTCGCCATCCGACCGCAACGGGAATTCGGCGATCTCCTCATCCCAGAATGGAGAACCGCAGACCAGAACATGATAGACTTTTTCAGTAGTTCGACCCGCAAACTGGTCGTTCAGGTTCTGGTGGGCCTGCGCGGTGCGGGCCAAAACCAGCACTCCGCTGGTGTCCTTGTCGATCCGGTGCACAACCCACAACTCCCCAAAGTCCGGTTCCAGAAGCATGCGCGCGTGCGGCACATCCGGGTCGAAGCGGTCGGGCACCGACAAGATCCCCGGGCTCTTGGAGATGACCAGAATCTGCTCGTCAACGTGGAGGATTTCAAAAGCCAGTATCTTTTGCATGGCAATAATATACGAAAATCCATTTCACTTCTTCGGCTTGAGAATCTGAAGATTTGGCATTTGAACCGGCACGCTTCCGGATATGAACTACATTGAATTCAAATTTCCGAATACCGTATTTTGATTTGCTCTTCTCTCACAAAAGGACAACCATGCTCGCGAAATTGAATTCCTCCGCAGTTTTGGGGATCGACGCCTATCTCGTGGAAGTCGAGGCGGACCTTACCGACATGCTCCCTTCATTCACAATTGTGGGTCTTCCCGACGGCGCCGTGCGCGAAAGCCGCGAACGGGTAATGTCGGCCATCAAAAACAGCGGATTCTTTTTTCCCAACAACAAGATTACAATCAACCTGGCACCGGCCGACATCAAGAAAGAGGGATCGGCCTACGACCTGGCCATTGCCCTTGGTCTGCTCAGCGCCAGCGAGCAGCTCCGCCCAAATGGGCTTCTCGACTACATTATCCTTGGCGAACTTTCGCTCGATGGAACCGTAAAGCCGGTACGCGGCGTTCTACCCATGGCCATTGCTTCACGCAAAGAGAAAGTGAAGGGCATGATCGTGCCGTTCGAGAATGCCGAGGAAGCCGCGGTGGCCGAGGGACTTTCGATACACCCCGTCCATACGCTGCAAGAGGCGATCAACCTTCTTGAAGCGGATCCAAAACCCGAGCCCTTTCGTATCGATCTGGAAAAGGTGTTTAATCAGGCCCTCTCCTACCCGGTTGATTTCAGCGACGTGCGTGGCCAGGAGCATGTGAAACGCGCCTTGGAGGTCGCAGCCGCGGGAGGCCACAACATCATCATGATCGGGCCCCCAGGCTCCGGCAAGACAATGCTTGCCCGTCGTTTGCCGACAGTACTTCCGAATCTCAGTTTGGACGAGGCGCTGGAAACCACCAAGATCCACTCTGTTGCGGGTATTCTTCCGAGCAAGACTGCCCTGATCGCGACGCGGCCCTTCCGCGCACCGCACCATACCATATCCGATGCAGGCCTGATCGGCGGCGGAGCTTATCCGCGGCCCGGTGAAGTTTCGCTTTCTCATCATGGTGTTCTATTCCTGGACGAACTGCCCGAATTCAAAAAGAACGTTCTGGAAGTCATGCGTCAGCCTCTGGAGGATGGACACGTGACTATTTCGCGCGCAGCGACCTCGCTGACCTATCCCGCGCGCTTTATGCTTGCAGCCGCCCTGAATCCGTGCCCCTGCGGCTACCATGGGGATCCGTATCACAAGTGCTCCTGCACACCACCGCAGATCCAGCGGTACATGTCAAAGATTTCTGGTCCGTTGATGGACCGTATTGACATTCACATCGAAGTCCCGGCTGTAAAATACGACGAACTGGCAACCGGCCCCAAAGGCGAAGCCAGCAGCCTGATCCGTGAGCGAGTTATCCATACCCGCGACGTGCAGATCGCCCGCTACAAAGGCGAAACCAAGCGCCGCGTCTTCTGCAACGCGCACATGGACTCGGAGCTGATCAACCGATATTGCCAGTTAGACGAAGCTGGAAACGCGCTACTAAAAACCGCCACGACAAAGCTCGGGCTCTCGGCCCGCGCTTATGATCGCATTCGCAAAGTGGCCAGAACCATCGCAGATCTTGAAGGAACGGAAACGATTCAGACGCACCACTTAAGCGAGGCGATTCAGTATCGGAGTTTGGATCGGCAATTATGGTTGGGCGGCGGATCAATGGTCTAATCTGAGGATTCCGCAGCAAGTAGGAAGGCCGGTCCCATAACGGAACCTTTCATCGGGAATCACCACAAATCTCGCCTTCTTTTTCGACAATCGTAATCAGATCCGCAACACCGGAAAACTTCAGGAACTCGATCATATCGACAGCTGGGCCCAGCAGCACGAGGCGCCTTCCTCCCGGACGAAGGAATTTCAAGATATTGATGAGAATGGCCAAACCCTCGCTGGTCATGAAACCCGATTGACGGAGGTCAACAATAAGATCTTTTTCCTGGTTCTCGCTCTCTTCCAGGAGATTTCTGGCTATCTCGTCGGCCTCCTTGGAGCGATGATCCAAAGGGCCTGCAATTTCAATGCAGGGCATTCCATGAATGGAAGTAGTTGTGACGATCGTTTTGTTTTGTGGCATGGCGATTTAGAGGTCGTATTTCATCGCTCCCAAAGTAACTCCTCGACCTGATCGCATTCAAGCGAGACCACAAACCCTTCCAGACAGCATTCGATTTTTAGCTCTTGGCAGTAGGCAAGCGCCTTGTCCCACTCCTTATAGAGCCCCGAATGGATGCGGTAAAATGTGCCCTTGCCGGCAATTTCCGCCAACCGGATTTCGGCCCGAATATGCTTCCGTTTCGCCCCAGCCAAATAAATCATAGCCCGGTCAATTTCCGCGAAAGAGGCCAACTGAACCGAATAGCATCGGGTTATTGGGGCGCGCTCCCTGGGGGCCGCTTCGCTTGCTTCGATCATTCGGCTTATCGTGGAATTGGGGCCTTTGCCGTCGGTTTCCAGCGCCGAACCAAAATCCGATGAGGCCAGACTTGTACACAGCAGGGCTATCGCCAGAATCGTATTGCGCAGAACGCCCCGGGCGAGGTATGCGCAAACGCTCTTCATTCCAAACAAAAGCGGAACAACGAGTCCCGAGCGCTTCTTTATCTCGCTCTGGTGTTGCGACGGCCCATAGTATCCCATATGGTATCTATAGAAATCCGATGCCCCACCCAGCTCGGGTCGAACATCATTGAGAACCAGACCAATAATATGCGCCCCCAGGCTTTCGAGCCGCTGCTTACTGCGACGCAGCGTGTTGCGCGGAACCTTGCCGGCCCGATACACCAGAATTGTGGCGTCGGACTTTTTGGCCATCAATGTGGAATCCGTAACGGGAAGGACCGGCGGAACGTCAAGGAGAACCAGAGAGTACTCTTCGGTTACTTCCTTAAGAAACGCATCGAAGCGCGCAGACGCCAAAAGTTCAGCCGGATTTGGAGGGATGTTGCCCGCGGGGATGATCGACAGATTTTCCAGACCAGGCGTGCGCAATACGGAGTCGATCCCAAGACTTCCTACTGCCAGGTCGCTCATGGTGCGGACACACTTCCTCCAGGGCCATTTCCCAATCAGGATTTCGGAGATTCCCGGGGATTCCGGGATCCCGAATATTCGGCCAAGATACGGGCGGCGCAGATTGCATCCCAAAAGGATGACCTTGGCGCCATCTTGCGAGAATGCGGCGGCTAAATTCGAGATGGTTGTGCTCTTCCCCTCCTGCATGGTGGTCGAGGTTACGGTAAGCGTCCGGATTGGCTTTTGGTTGCCGGCGAGGAACTGGATGTTCGTTCGCAAAATGCGGTACGATTCAGAAATGGGAGTTTTTGGCGAAAAATGCACTGTAAGACCGGCATGGTCCACCACCTCGCGGGTAATCTTATCCTGCCCAATCTCATTGGCCAGCTTTCTGGCCTGTTCATGGATTTCCAGATTGGGAATTGATGCCAGCACCGGTATTTGCAGGAAGCTTTCCATTTCCTCGATCGTCCCAATGGATGTATCCATGATCTCCCACACTACGGCCAGAAAGACGCCCAGCAGCAAGCCCAAGATAAGGCCAATTACGATGATGCGGTTGGGATTCTTGCTAATGGGGCGCTTGGGTTCCGTGGCAAAGGACATAATCTTGACATCATCGACGATACCGGCCTCGGAGATCAGGGTCTTTTGAAGGCTTTCGTGCAGGAGGCTGTTCAGCTTTTCGGCGGTGCTAAGATTGCGCGCCATTCGCGCATACCGCATTTGCTCCGCCGGCAGCTGGTCGAGAATCGCATACAAATCCGATATTCTACTTCCAATTGTCGCCCGCTCTTGGCCAATTTGCGCCAACCGCTCATCCGACTTCGTCAACATTTGACTCATCGTTAAAATCAACTGCTCCTCCACCGCCAAAAATGAGGGATGATCGCTTCGATAATAAAGCGACATATCATCCAACTTCATTTGCAGTTCGATCAGTTTTTCATTCAGTCTGCCAATGCCGGGATCATTGGCCACATTCCTCGACATCCATGTCATTTTCGGGCGTTGGGATGCCGTCCGCAAAGCAGTGGATGAATCCAATGCGGATCCAGGTATGCTTTCTTGGGCCTTCCGGTGCGCCTGGAGTTGTGCCTTGGACTTTTCCAAATCGCTTTTTTGATCGAGCAGGATCTTCTTCTCCTTTCCCAGATGCTCCATCTGTTGCTCGAGCGATTGAAACTCGCTTTCCCTCAACTGGATCTCCGAGTTGATCTGCGGCGTTTCATGCGATTGCTCAAAGTCAGCAATGGTGCTCTCGGCTTCGCTCAGTTGCCGATCGCTATCCTTTAGTTGCTGCTCCACAAACTTGCGGGTGCTTGTCACCTGGGCCTTCTTTTCGGCCAACGCATAGATCTTGTAAGCCTGCGCCACCGCATTGGCAATCTGGGCCGATTGCTTTGCATTCGTGGTTTTGGCGGTGATCTGAATTACGTTCGTGCCTGATTCCATGGTGGACAGCACCTTGCTCCGCAAGTTCTGCAATATTTCGATGACCCGCGGATCGGTCGCAGCTTCTTCGGGATTATCACTTTGGGGGACCAAACCAAGGAGCTCTGCCGCCTTGCGAATGACGGGAAAGCTTGTGATGACCTTGGCCTGAGTTTCAATGTTGTCCCAGTTGTCCAGAGGGGCGAACTCCATCATGGGACTAATGCTGGTCCGATGTTCGACCTTCACGGAAGCCGATGCCAAATAAATGCTTGGTTTCAGCCTCGCAAAAAAAAGACTGAAACCCAGAGTGAGGGATGCCACAAGAAGAATGGCCTTGTAGCGCTTTCGGAAAATGCGCTCAAAATCGGCGAAGTTTAGGCTATACTGATGGCTTTCCGCGCTATTCATTGCAGGCTTAAGGGATTCAAATCTTGTGCCACTTGCCTAACAATTCCATTTTCAGTCGGTTGGCAATGCGGCAATCTCGGGCCTCTACCTCGATTTGGGGATGAAATCCACGCAACCGACATTGGGCGCTGGCATCCATAGCGATGCGCTGGACTTGACGCAATGTGAAGCACAACCTCAAGCAGCACATCAGGTTGGAGCGAAGTGAGATGGCCATTCCGCCCGGAAAAACAAGAAGCTTGCTAGCTACCATTCAAGGCGCGCAAGAGTCCTTGGAAAACCGATTTACCAGAGGGAAAGGAGGGTCGCTCAAAACCGATTCCTCCCAGCGCATCAGAGGAAAAACAAGCCCCTCCACGGGCAAAAATTTCCGACGCCTTATATCTCGGAGTCCGGAGGCAAAGGCCTATAGAATTCGTTGTAAACTGTTTCCGTAATATGCAGGTTCGTGTCCTGGTCCAGACAAATCGGCGACGGCGCCAGATCGTGCTCCGACCCAACGGGGAGAACCTGGGGCCGCAGCAGGTTACCGGGATTTGCTTTCACCACCGTTCCAACACATTCATTATTTAGACAAACAAAGCTGCCCACCGGATAAAGCGTCAGCGAATTTAGGAAGGCCTTGATGACCTCGGAATGGAATTTCACGGAATGCGATTTCACAAGAACCCTCATGACATCGGCTGGATGAAACGCTTGTCTGTGAGGGCGGGCATGGGTCAGAGCCTCGAAGGTGTCGCAAAGCCCAATTACTTTGGAATAAAGATGCATCTCACCCTTCACGGAATCGGGATAACCCAGGCCGTTCTCGCGTTTGTGCTCCTCCAGAACCACGCGCGGAAGCCATGGAAGGTCGACAGCCAATTGTCGAACTGCTTGGTATCCCAAAATTGGATGCTGTTCAAGGGTTCTTCTTTGTGAGTCCGTCAGTTCCTGTTTGGCCTTGAGGATGTCTTCGTCGATGGACACCATTCCAATATCATGCAATAAGGCGGCCGCCACCAGTTCCCTGAGCCGCAAGAATGAAAGGTCGAGGCTGGAGCCCACAAGGCAAGAAAGGAAGCCCACATTGAGAATATGACATGGCAGGAAACACGCGAGAAGGTTGGGCTTCATAACTTCTTGTAGGATTGCCGGGCGCTCCCGAATGGTCAATAGAATCATGTCGGAAAGCATAAATAACCGAGTCAGGGGAAAACTGCGCGTACAGGTCCCGCCCCCATTGGAAAATCCATTGATTATGACCCGGTCAATCCGTTTGCAAAGATCGGAATATATGACGCGCGTATCCCGGTTAGCATGAATTGGGGAGTTCTCGTTTAGTACGTAAATGTGGTTCATAATGAAGGCCGAATTTACGGGCAAAGTGTCATCGAGAAGTCCGGGCATCCGAGAATCTCCAGAAAAGCATACGGAAGGCGAACAGGAAAAGCAGGGGCACCCCCTACCTATAAACGTAATATTAATATCGACTTACTGTTAACACAATGCTTATCTACCCAGAACAGGTTAGGACTTGATTGTGTTATTAAGTTCAGAAAAGGACAGCGGTTCCGCTGGATTTCCGTGAATGCTAGGGTCATGGCACTCCCCCATTTGGGTGATGGCCTTTCTTATTACGTAACTTATATGCTCGGAGCAAAATATGCAAGACCTTCCTCGCACGGCAGGTTTTTTCATCCTGAGGAAATTTTTTCCCCAATGAATCAAATACCCGCAACCCTTGAGGACAAGTTAGCCCGAACTCTATTCTTGACCTCTAACTTCCAAGATTTATGGAATTTGCGCGAATCTGGACACAATATCTGGTTGTAAAACAACCCGTTATCCTACCGATAAAGTAAGTGGTACGGGGTTTGCAAAGCGCTTTGGTGACGAAAACCAAGGAACAAAGATGAAGAAAGCCACCGCAGTCGTCACAAGAGCTCTCCTCCCGATCTTAATCCTGTGCACCGCCTGCGCCAAACGCGTAGGCTTGCCGGTCGAGACCCTCAATGTCGACGAGTTTGTCATTCAGAAGCATGGTTCGATCAAAGGCAACGAAGCCAAGCTCATGCGCCTCAGCCTGCCTACCCTGGGAGAGAACAGACAGATCCTCTATCCGGGCGATCAGGTGAGCATAACGATCTACGAACAGCTTCCGGCCAACGACACCAAGCGCATTGAGGTTAAGCGGATCGATGATGCCGGCGAAATCTTCCTCCTTCCAGCGGGACGAATTGGCCTTGCGGGCTACAATGTGCGACAGGCGCGCGAGGAAATCGAACGGACTTTGTCGCGCTACATTGTTTCGCCTTTCTGTGAGTTCGAAATCACCAAAACCGAGCGACGGGTATTTGTGTTCGGAGATGTTGCCTCTCCCGGCATCCAAGAATTGAAGTCCGGGCTGACCTTGCTTGATGTGATCTCGAAAGCGCAACTGGCCGAACATCCTTATACCTGGGAAATCCGAATTCTGCGCGCTGCTTTCAATGGCAAGATCACGATCATCACGGTCAACCTTAAGGACATTTTAAAACGCGGAAAAGTGTACGCCAATATCCCCATGGAGAACAACGATATCGTATTTGTCCCACGCCGCCCCATCCGCAATGTTCTGGATGTTCTCAAAGATGTGGGTGCCCTGTTACCATGGTACTTCTTTGTTGCGAGTGTTGCGAAGTGAGGCACAATGGCACAATATGATCTGAATCTGGGCGACTACGAACGGATTTTCCGGAAGCGTTACAAGATGGTCGTGGCCATCCTGGCCATGGTCATGGGTTTCACCCTTTTCTTCTCGCACTTGAAGCCTTCCATTTACCGGGCCTCCGCAACCGTAAAAGTGCACCGAACCAGCAGCATAGGAATTGGGCAGGACATGATGAGCTTTGCGGCCTGGGACAATATCGAAACCCAGACCAAAGTCGTACGCAGCTTTCCCGTCATCATGCGAGCGGCAATTCACATGAAAAGAATCCCCGAGGAGTTTTTGGACCAGGAGGCCGTAAAGGAACCGGCCGTTCTGGGCCAGATTAGCGGGCTTAGTTCCCAACTCTCGGTGAGCGTGGAGACAGGCACAAATATCATTCAGATTTCCGCGACATCTGCAAATGCCACCGAAGCCAAGGAATTAGCGAATGCCGTAGCCGATGCCTACAAGGCATTTGCGCTGGCCGAAAAACGGTCGCAGATCTCAAAGACCCGCCTTTTCATTGAAACTCAGCTTGACAAATGCAGGCAGGAGCTTTCCGAATCCGAGACCCGAACGCGCGATTTCGAACAAAATCAGCACTTACCCAAGATCAGCGATGTAATTCAACGAACCATAAACTCTCTCACGAAAACCGAATCGAAGATCGAAGATCTGAACGAGCTGGATCGGCGGATCGCAACGGAAATGGACCGGCTCAACTTGCGATTATCGCAGCCCTTTGGAAGCCTTGGCTCGGGACCAGCCAAAGATAGCCTTTCGCGTCCAACCAACCGCAAACCCACTGAAATGGAATGGCTCTCTTCCGACCAGACGGGGTCTGACCAGGGATTCAGCAACTTAAACAGTCGGCTGATTCAGTATCAGCTTAGCATGGATGATCAGATGTCTTTCTACAAAAAAGATCATCCTACAATTGTGGACCTGGAAAAACGAATTCAGGAAACAATTCGGCAGATTCTGGTCCAATTGGAAGTCCGCCGCAAGGAGCATCAGAAGCAGCGGGCCCAGTTGCAGGCCAAGCTTTCGGACCTGAATGAAGACTTGGGGCGCCTCCCGTCCGAGGAAATGGAATACGCGCGACTGGTCCGCCAGTTGCGTATCAACGAAGATCTGCATTCTATGCTGGCGCGAAAACTACAGGAAGCCCAGATTGCGGAAGCCGGAATCGTGGACGATGTGACGGTAATGTCCTATGCCCCCCAGCCAGGTGGCCCTATCAACAAGAATTATGGACGTATCCTCCTGATTGGCCTGGTCCTTGGCATCCTGCTGGGGACGATTTTAGCCATCATCCGGGAAATGCTCGACACCTCCATTGGCACCATTGAAGAGGTGGAAAAACATCTCAATGTGCCTGTACTTGCGGTCATCCCACATATTCAAATGGACGTGCAAGAGGAGAAACTTCAAAAGAAGTTCGGGGACCGAACCATTTCGCACCTCCATGACCGTGCCAGACTGATTACGCAGTTCGACCCCAAAAATCCGGCTGCCGAGGCCTATCGCATTCTACGGACGAATCTTCATTTCCTTGCAGCGGACCGAGAGGTTAAGGTAATTCTCGTGACTTCCTCGGCCATGCAGGAAGGAAAAAGCACGACAATTTCCAATCTGGCCGTCGCTCTTGCACAAGAAGGTAAAAAAGTTCTGCTGGTTGGCTGCAATCTGCGCCGCCCTTCAGAATACCGAATTTTCGGTCTGCCCAAAGGTCCAGGTACCGCGGATATTCTCATAGACCGTATTGGATGGCGCGAATGCGTACGCACGGTCAGCGATATTGCGGTTGGCGAGTTCAATATTGAGGATATTCTGGCCACGCCGGGGATCGAGAACCTCAACATCATCACCTTCGGCCAGATTCCGCCCAATCCGTCTGAACTGATCTCGTCCAGCCGCATGGATACCTTTCTGCAAGAAGTGCGAAAAGAGTATGATATCGTGCTGGTTGACTCACCTCCCCTGCTTCCGGTTGCCGATGGTTCGCTTTTAGCCACAAAGACCGACGGCGTAGTCCTTGTGTACCAGGTAGGAAAAGCTCCGCGCAACTCACTGTGGCGCGGTAAAGAGCGGCTGGAATCCGTAAAGGCGAAGATTCTAGGCGTAGTGCTTAACGATATTCGTCCCGAGATCAGCGGCGCCTCCTATGTCTCGCAATATTACATGCACTACTACGGCGAACCGACAAATAGGCCCAAAGCCAAGAAACCAGCTGCGCCGGCCAAGTTGCAAAGCTGGTCCATTTGGGCAGGTCTCACGGCTGGAATGAGCGCGGGTCTGCCTACCCTGGTTGAACGTTTGGGACAATTGGGCCAAAGCACATTTCTGCGTATTCTCGTCGCCATGGGTCTGCTCATTCCGGCCGGAATTTCCGTTTCGAATCACCTCGCGCCCAGATTTATATCTGGCGAAAAAATAATGGCCTATGCTGCAGAGTTAATTCCGAGCATGAAGGAGCCAATTGCGCACGAAAGCCGGAAGACCACTAATGTTATCAGAAAGATGGTTCCGGTCACTTTGGACACGTTTTACACATGTCAGCTTAGTACCTGGGAAACTGCGGACAAGGCCCTTGGAGTCAAACAGGTTCTGGAGACCAGACGCATCGCAAGTTGGGTTGATTCGTTTTCGGCGCCGGATCGTAATCCTGTTTTCCGAGTGTGCGCGGGTCGTTTCGACAGCCTCCCGGAGGCTCGTTCGTATGCAGTCACGCATCTGGAGCCGGATTTTGAGGATTTCTTCTATACGCGGGTGGCCCGCCCCCGGGTGCAGCCGGCCCGTACAGCCTTTGTGCCCAAGGCCATTCCCCAGAGCAAACAAGGTACACTGCAGGCAAAACAAGAGCCCAAGACCATTGCCGAAGCAACACCGTCCGGAATATTCTACCGAGTTCGATTTCATTCCTTCGAAACCGAACAGGTGGCGGAAAATGCCTGCGCGGATCTGGTGCGCAAGGGCGTTCCGGCCATCGTGGTGTGCGCCGATAGTCCCGAAAAAGGTTCCCGCTATCGTGTCTGCAGTGCGCCGTTTTCAACCAAGATCGCGGCCGAGCAGTTCCTTGGCGGCATTGACCGCTCAATTTATCGCACTGCGTTCATTTCACTTCATTTCAGTAAGAGCAGCGACCAACCTACCGCCGGGGGCTGACAATGACCTCGGCGCTATTGCGCACACGCGGACTCATCTTCCCCATTCTTGGGGTCGTCTTCGCCATTTTTCTGGGCAAAGTAACCGGAGACGGACAGTCTTCTCTTCTTCTCTTTGGATTCGTGCTGGCCGGCGTTTTCATGCTTGCCTTTTTCAGCGTTGGCCTGTCGCTCCATCTCCTGATCGCATCCATGCTTCTAAGCCCCGAAATCATCGTGGGAAAGACCAGTTTGCGTGAGATAACAATTCGCTTTGATGACATTGTCCTCACAGCCATGATTCTAAGCTGGCTGTTGCGAATGGCCGTGCTTAAAGATATGGGTTTCATTCGAAAAAACCCAATGAATGTGCCTATTTATGTATTCTGCACACTTGCTACCGTCAGCACCACGCTGGGAGTCTTTAATGAACACGTCCGCCCGCTTGCCGGGTTCTTTTTCACTCTAAAGTTTATCGAGTATTTCCTGCTTTACATGATGGTGGTCAATTTCGTCCGGGATTTCGATGGAATCGAACGCTTGATCACCACAATTATTGTGGTGTGGGGACTTATCTGTTTGTATGCGTTCTTTCAAGCCCTAACAGGAGGTGATGTTTCCGCGCCTTTCGAAGGATCGATGAGCGAACGAAACACGCTTAGCGGGTATATTGTGTTGGTTGGGTCCGTAGCCGCTGCAATCATGATGTATACTCATCGCAAGATGGAAGGTCATTTATTGGTTATTTGTGTGCTGATGGCCGTTGTCGTTCTTGTATTTTCGGTCTCCCGCAGCGGTTGGATTGCCGCATTGGTGGCATGCTTCATTCTTTTTGGGTATTCGCCCCGAAAGGAGTTGTTCTTCATTGCCATAATCTCATGTATTGCAATACTTCTCCTCTTCACACCTGAAGTTGCGCGGGATAGAATCAATTTCACTTTTAATCAGGTTACGAATCCCCTAAACCAGGTTCGCATTGGCCAAATCGCCCTTGACACCTCCACGTCCTCCCGTATTTTTTCGCTCTGGGAGGTTCTCAAAGACTTTTTCGCCCATCCGTTTATTGGGTTTGGAATTACAGGGTATCGGCTGTTTTTGGACGGGCAGTTCTTTCGGACCCTTGTCGAAATGGGCGTTCCTGGACTCCTTTGCCTTTTATGGATATTCCGGCGACTGGGCCGGATTTCCAAACAGGCCATTCGGGCTGGCCTGCCAGTGCGTATTCGGGCCATGTGTATAGGCTTCTACGCAGGATTCTGCGGCCTGATGGTCCATGCACTAACGGCAAACACTTTCATTATTGTGCGCATAGCGGAACCATTCTGGTGTCTGGCCGGGCTTATGACGGTGGCGCTGGGAATTGCGGAACGAGAGATCATGCCCGGTGAGGGTAATACCCCTTTGGCAAAAACAGGCATCCCAATGGCTTGAAAACTCTATATATTTAATACTGTAAGGTTTTTCAGCGGGGGATCAAGGGAGAGGGGCATCACATGGAATGTGTGCTGGGCAAATCCGAAATACTTGGCCGCGCTGTCATTGAAATTTCAGGTCCCTTTGATTCCCCGCATAACAATCTCACCTCTCTTATACGGAAGCTCCTCGATCAGGGACAAAACCAGATCGTAATTGACCTGCGAAAAACGACCTATTTTACAAGCAATGGTCTTGCGAGTCTTATTGTAGCTCTAAAGCACGTACGGGTGTCAGAAGGTGCCTTGTATGTCCTGGGTCCTACAAAAGACATGACTACTATTTTTCAGCTTACCCGTCTTGACAGCATCTTCGTAATCGCGCAAGATGAGGAGGAGCTTGGGAGGCTTTTGGACGAGACCTGCTCATCGGATCGTCTTGTCAATTGACATGACGGTAAGCGATTTAGATTTCAGAGGACAATGTCAGACAATTTTCTAATACAAGACCATGTTCAGCACGTTTATCGCCAGGCTCATTATGGCCGGCGTTCGGCGTTGCGGCAGGTGGCTCGCAAGCTGAAAAAGCTGCGCATGTATTTCTTCCTTATGGTGTTTTGCGCAACCGTGGGAGCAATGGCCACATTCCTAACCACTGCTCCGCCACGCGCCCCGCAACCCCAGGCCCTGGACGAGCAATTGGAAAAAGTCCGCAACATGTCTCCGGAGCAGAAATCAAGTCTTCTCAAACAGGTTGGCTCCGACAATGCAACACGCCTCATGGAGCAATACAAGAACCAAATAGGTAAATCGGGATTACCATAGAGCCGTATGCAAAACCTTTCTGCCCAATTTCATAGAGTCGCCGGAGTGGCCACTGAATTACTGGGGCAAGTGAATCCGCGCATATTGTGGGTATCCTTGGCTTTTGTGGTTCCTGTCGGGGCATATCTGCTGGCGGTTTTTCTGTATCAGATGCATAAACAAAAACGGGTGTTGGGCGAAAACCGTGCGGGCCTTCAATTCCAGAATTGGAGAATGTGGGACAAAACGATTGAATGCTTTCGAAACGCAACCGAACAGGATCCCGATTCCGCGGTTTCTCACTACAACTTGGGCTATGCACTCTATTATGGGAAAAGTCTCTGGCAGGAAGCCTTGGAACAGTTCAATATAGCCATTCAGTTGAACCCAACCATGCCGGAGGCCTTCTACAGCCGCGGACACGTGAAATTTCATTGCCAAAGTAATTTTCAAGGCGCCGAGCATGATTTAAATAAAGCACTGCTCCTGGATCCTGGCTTGGCCAATCCGCACAACACCCTCGGCCTCATTCGGATCGCAATGAACGACTGGGAAGGGGCAGTTAAGGAATTCCATCAGGCCCTGCGGATCAATCCAAAGTACGATGCCGCTCACGCCAATTTGGGAATCGCCTTGATTAATTTGGGCCGGAATGCCGAAGGGCTTCTGGCCTTGGAGCGCTGCACCCGCCTTGACCCATCCAATTCGATATTTCATAAGAACCTGGGTAACGCTTGCGGCGCAGCACATCTGTTATCCGAAGCGCTTGCCACTTTTCGAAAGGCGGAGGAGATCGACCCCAATTGCTGGTCAACGCATTTCTGGATCGGATGCGTGCTTTACCAAATGTCCCAGCCGGAGAAAGCAGTTCCGCGGTTTCACCGGGCTCTTGACCTAAAGGGGCCCTTCGCGCTGGCAAACTATAATCTCGCTTTGTGTTATGAATTGCTTAAGGAAACCGATCTCGCTCGAACACACATGGATCGCGCAATCGAGCTGGATCCCACAATCGGCAAGGACCTCATGAAGGAGGCGGCAAAAACATGAATGAATTCCTGCGCAGCGTATTCATTTTCGGAGAGTTGGAATCTTCCGAATTGGCCCTTGTCGAACAAATCGCAACATTGCGCAGCTATAAAAAGGGCGATATTATTATTCATGAGGACGACGATAAGGTAGGCGAATTTTACATTGTGGAAAAAGGACTGGTAGCCATTAATAAAAACGTGGCCGGCGGCCGCAGACGTAACCTTGCCAACCTGGGCCCGGGAGAGATATTCGGCGAGCTCGCTATGTTCGACGCCGAGCCCCGTTCGGCCAATGCAGAGGCTGTTGAGGCAACATCCGTGCTGGCAATTCCAATTGAGGATTTTCGTACTTTTCTTGCCCAGAATTCCATCGTAGCCGTCAAAATCCAGTTGCGCATTATACAGAAACTAAGTGAACGCCTGCGAAGCACAAACAATCTGATCAACGAGGGAGTGATCTGGGGATTCAAGATGGCTTCGTAAAACCTAAATGCCGCAGTTGATCCGTGGATGAAGAGTGGTAAGATCCTGCCCCAGATCGAGAAATGACAGCGTTGCAAAGCATAGGTATTTTGCCATAATCAATTGAGATATGCCGTATCCGGCAAGGGGGAAGGTCCTCACTACAAGCACTTCTTCAAAACAAACATTTTTCAACCGAAAAAATGTTTTTGCTGTCGAGCTTGGGCTAGTCATCGGAGAAGGAACTCTTCTCTCCCCATTGATCATCGAAAGCTACAGCCTCAATTGGACCGCCTCGGTCCTCTTCCTCCGGCCATGCAAGATCCAGCCTGCCGCAAAACCGGCAGCATATGCCGACTCGCAAAGTACACGGATAAACCGACCACGAAGAAAGGAAATCAGAATTCGAATGGGAAGCCGAAGCAAGCGCAGAAGCAGCGGAACCCGCTTGCGAAACTCGCCATGCCGGGCCGGAGTTTCGATAGCCCATTGCGGATAATGGCGATTTACATAGGCAGCGTGACGCCCATTGCGGTGAAATTGCCGTAGAAGTCTGCGCCAGCTATCAGGCGGCAGATGATAATAGACCACCCCCGGAATCAGCACAACACGTTTGCCCGTCTTTCGGAATTCCTCGCGCAGATATGGGTCAAGACCCCGGGGAATCAGCTCGTTTTCCCCGCCTATGGCTTTGAACTCCTCTGTTCGCATGATCATGCACGGATGCTGCGCAAGATCAGAGTCGGTAATTTCCAGCACCGGTTTCCATGCTCGGCGCGGAAGTTCGCTAAGGACGCGGCGTACAAAGGGTGAAGCATCGGGCGGAACCACGGCATTGCCCCCGGCAATGCCAATCTCCGGGTGCGCCAGCATGACCGTAACCAGACGCTCGATCGTGTCTGTCTGCGGCAGCGAAGTATCATCATCGAGTGTGACAAGGTAGGGTGCCTGGGCAAGGCTGGCCCCGATATTAATGGCCCTCCCCTGCCGTGGATCTCCCCGGATGATCAGAACCTCGAAATTCTGCAGTGTCTGATGTTCCAGTTGTTCCAAAAGCCGTTCAAAATAGAGACCCCGTTGGGCATCCAAGGTGGGAATAACAATGGAGACTTTGGGTGCGGAGACAGTGAGTGGAATCCGCATGTAGACCGCAGAGCTCGGCTCCGAATTGGAATGACGCACAAAGGCCCGAGCAACGGAACCAGCTGCCAGCCATTCACCTTTGTCTAGTGCCTCGCGAATCATCCTTCTCCTTCCTTTTGACCAATACCGATCAACTTGCCTTTGCCCACATAGCTATTCAGGTGTCCCCCTTTGGAGGGGGCCGAAGCCGGGGGAGTACGGTGGATACTTCGCCTGCTCAATTCCCAATTTGCCGCGCTGCCTCGGGCTTGTGTCCCCCTTCGGAGGGGGTGGCCGAAGGCCGGGGGAGGCAGCCTCCAGCCGCAAAATCTCACGCTCTATCGCTCCACAAACCGATTCTATCGAGTGCAGAACTTCGCCATCAGCGAACCTCAAAACGGAAAATCCACAAGACTCGAGTTCGCGCTGCCGAACAGCATCATGCCTTCTGGTTCTTGAATTGTTATGTGATGTCCCATCCAGTTCTATAATTAAATTTAGCGGCTTACACATGAAATCCGCGACATACCTCAACACGGGCCTCTGCCGGTTAAAGGTGTACCCCTTCATTCTTCCTGCGCGTAACACATATTTCCAAAGGCAAGCCTCCGCCTTTGTCATGCGCCCGCGAAGGGTGTTGGCGATAGGCTGAAGATTCGGATTGTAAAGCTTTCGGTAAGCGGGCCTCCCCCGGCCTTCGGCCACCCCCTCGGTGAGGGGGACATCTCTGCTCCCCCGGCCTTCGGCCACCCCCTCGGTGAGGGGGACATCTCTGCTCCCCCGGCCTTCGGCCACCCCCTCGGTGAGGGGAACATTCCTATTTCCCCGGCCGCGAATCATTTCCAGTCTCCCGTCTCTTTCAGCATCGATTCGAAGCTTTGTTGATGCGACTGCCCGTCGAGCCATATTCGGCACCATACCTCAAGAACCGCCAGAGACCAGATGCGGTGGCCCAGTTCAAACCGCCCGGAACGGTGCAAATCCAGCAATGCCAGGGCTCGGTCAGGTCGAATCATCTTGCGGCCGGTGAATGAAGACGAGCTAAGGAGTGCGCAAACCTGATTGCCAAGGCTGCCCTGTAACCAGCGGCCCACCGGAACCGTGAAGCCTTGCTTGCGGGGCCGGGTCACCAAATCGGGCAAGTATCGTTTGGCAACTTCGCGGAGCAGAATTTTGCCTTGGCCAAGACGCATTCGCATTTCCCAAGGCAATGCAAGCGCCCATTCCAGCAGTTGATGATCGAGCAACGGCACCCTAACTTCCAAGGAATGAGCCATGCTCATTCGGTCCACTTTAAAAAGAATATCATCACTCAAATAGGCCAGGTCCGCAAGCGGAAGGCGCTCTCGCTGATCGCGAACCGCAAAGGCCTCCATTCGTTTGAGGAAACACCCGGCAGGATCGTATCCCTCCATCGGCTTGCTGAACTCCGGTTTAAGCAGCCAGGTCCGCAGGCCCGAAGAAACGAGCATTCTGCGAAGATAACGTTGAGCCCGTCCATGTGAAAGATCGTATAGCCCCCGCTGAACAAGACCGGGAATTCCTTTGCGATACATCCACTTCCAGGATTGCGGCAAGCCGCGCAGGCCAAGTCCCGGAATGCTCGCCGCTGCCCGCGTCCACGAATATCCGGCAAATGCCTCATCTCCCCCGTCTCCGGAAAGGACAACTTTGCATTCGCGCGCAGCCAATGCGGACACCAAAAACGTAGGCAATACCGAGTTGTCAAAGAGAGGCTGTTCCAGATGCCATAAGAATCCGGGAAGCTGATTGGTCAGCTCCGGCTCGGCCATTTCGAGTTTGTGAATACAGGGAAAACTGGCCGAGGCGGCCCGGGCAAACTCACGTTCATCCCCGCCCCCGCCAAAGCCGATTGTGAATGCGCGAATGGGGCGCGACAGCTTGCGCGCCGCGATTGCAGCGACCAAGCTTGAATCCAGGCCGCCCGACAAAAACGCGCCGACCTCAACATCGGCGACCAAGTGGGATTGAACAGCCTCGTTTAGCCGCTGGTCCAGTTCGTCGGTCAACTGCTCTGTCGTTCCCGTAACTGACCGGCCCTGGTCGGGTCGCCAATAGCGTTCGATTCGGCTTCCCTGGGGTGTCCACACCAACCGCATTCCCGGTTCCAGACTCCGGATTCCAGCGAAAATGGTTTCGGGAGCCGGCACATAGCCAAATGTCAGATATTCTTGCACCGCTTCAGGCCGAAGATGTCGAGCAAAGCCCGGAAACTGGAACATTGATTTGATTTCGGAGGAGAAAATGATACCTCCCCCAAAGCGAGCGTAGAAGAGCGGCTTGATTCCCACCCGGTCCCGAGCCAACGCGAGTGCCTGCCGTCGAGAATCCCAGATAGCAAAAGCGAACATTCCCGTTAGGTGGTTGACACAATCAACACCTTCTTCTTCAAATTGGTGTAGAATTGCCTCTGTATCCGTATTTGAACTGAACCTGTGCCCTCTTCTCTCCAGCGCGGGCCGCAGGTCACGAAAGTTATAGATTTCCCCATTAAAAACAATCTGCACTTCACCGGTTTCGTTTAGCATGGGTTGCCGGCCGCGTTCGGAAAGGTCAATAATGGAAAGCCTGCGATGCCCCAAGCCCACAAGGAGATCCCCGCAGGGGAACAGAGAGAGCCCGTCCTGGTCCGGCCCACGATGCCTAAGCTGGGCAGTCATCCTTGCCAGAGCTTCTTTTGCTTCCGATTCGCTGATCCGCTCTCGCGCCACCGCAAAGCCGCAAATTCCGCACATTACTTCACCAGCCCGGGAATGACCACCATGGTTTTCTCAGCAAGCTTTTTCATTTGCGTTTGCTCAGCATTTATTGCATCCGCCGGCCCCAAACCCCAATCGGAACGCTTCACAGAAAAGGAGGACCGCAATGGATACAGCTCCGACGGCAACATGGCACATCCCAATCCTTCTAAATCCGCTTCTTGCCCACCGCCAAAAGATAGGGGGCTTGACGCAAGTTGCTACTAATTCCATCATGATGTTGACCGAACAGAGAAATGTTATCAAAATTGGCACTGAATAGTCGGGAGAAAGCATCGGGCGTCCAATGACGGTAGTGTCCGTGCCAAGTCGCTTGCTGGTTTCCGAACGATCCCAGAAGTCTCCTAAACCACAGCTTCGTCAGAACAAAAATGGGAACGGTCCCGGAAATTTCCCGGCTTGGGCTGCTTGCGATGATTGTCCCTCCAGGCTTGAGAACCCGATGGAAATTCCTTAATGCACTCTCGACGGATGCTAAAGTTGGCAAATGCTCCAGTGTCTCTATGGAGACCACCACGTCAAAAGCATTATCTGCGAATGGCAATGCCTTTGTGACGTCGCAGCAGTGGTATTCGATTTCGGGCCATTTAGCCTTGTTGTGCGTTATGAAATGACCGTCTATATCAACTCCGATCACCTTGCGACAACCCTGAGATATCATCTGTGTGTTTTCACCCAATCCGCAGGCGCAATCCAAAACCGTGTCGCTTTCCCGAATATATCGGAGCGCAAATTCGTACCGCGTGCGCCAGCCAGGTCTGGTCGCTTGCGAGGTCGTGTATTCGAGATGTTCCTGCACGTAGTAATTATCTGCCATATCCTGTTCCCTCCGTTTTTGTCCTAAGCCCTCGGACCGGGTGGCTAATGGATCTTTTTTTCCGTTGCTGCCTGACAGAGCCCTTCTACCTGATCGACCAGGCCGTCCCAAGTGACACCGATTTCCCACAATATTGTTCTGGCCCGTTTAACGAAATCATCGCAGAAATAAAAGTCATTCTCCAGCACCTGCTTCACCGCCGCGGAAAAGGCATGAACATCCTCGGGCGGTACCGTGGCGCCTAAATCGTACTCACGCACGTAGCTAATATTGCTTTTGCCTTTCTCATAGGAACAGACAACAGGCAATCCGCAGGCAAGATATTCAAATATTTTGTAGGAGGTGAAATCTTCACGATCCAGGCGCAATCGAGTGTAAGGCGCCAGAGCAACATCACTGGCCGAAAGCCAGCGATACAAGTCCGAAGTCGGAATATATCCGGTGAAGCGCACCCTCTGAGTCAAACTCTTTTCTGCGGCAATTCGCATAAAGCGTTTGCGTTCCGATCCGTCACCGACAATGAGGATATCCACATCCGCTCGCATCCTAATAATATGCTCGGCAGCATCAAGAAGCACTTCCAAACCGCTCCACGCAAAGATCGTACCGACCCAAATCAGGATTTTCCGATCGAGCGGCAAGCCCAATTCCTGTCTGGCTTGGATCTTGTCCACCTTGCGGAAGCGATCGAGATCGATACCTCCCGAAAGCACCCGGTGAAACCGCCCTGTCCAAGCTGGATATCGACGCCGGAAGGTTTCCAGGCGCTGTTGACCGTCGGCGGTTACCGCAAAAGAGTTCGCAAACAAAACACGTTCGAAAGTCAGCAACAGTGGGTACCAGAAACGCAACCATAAGACATGCATAGGAACTTCATATTCACAAATCTCCACCTGTCCGTTCGTTTCAGTGATCAGGGGCGTACGGGTCAACCAGGCAAACGCACCTGGCAAGGGGTCAAGCGGCAGACGGCGTATATAGAGACAATCCGGCCGCCAGCGCAACTTTAGCCATATCAATGTAATAAATCCGGACAGCACGGCGGAAATCTGCCGTAGCCCCTTCAAATGCAAAATGGGAAAATAGTGCATCTCGCAGGAAGTCGGATTCGCATAATGCTTTCCCTTCCTGGGAGTGACGACCCGCACGCAGTGCCCCCGCCTGGCCAGTCGTTCGGCAAATTCCATAACGTGTGCTGTCGAAGCCTCGGTGCTGCCCAGGTTGCAGTGACTGAAATGCAGAATTCTCATACGAAGCCCCTTATCCGTAGAGTAACAACCATTTCT
>CAYVZU010000003.1:0-42955 GCA_964455935.1 uncultured Fibrobacterota bacterium | reverse complement strand
CAGATTTATGCATCTCCATAGCAAGCGCGACAGATGTGTTTTTTCTTTATTCATATAGCGGTCCAGTTCCGTAAGGAATTTTCTACGGTCGATCCACTCCTGGTAAATCCGACAATTTCCCTTGAACATGGACTCTATCTCTGATCGCAGTTCCTCACGCAGCCACATTTCACGTGGGGCGGACAAGCCCATTTTGTCCCTACGTTCGGTGATTTTTTCAGGCAACAGTTTTCTCATGACTTGCCGAAGGGGGTACTTTGTCATCCCACCGTGAATCTTCCAATGGACGGCCAATTTGTGCGCCCACTCGACCAAGCGGTGATCCAGCAATGGCACACGTTCCTCTATGCCAAAGGCCATTGCATTGGAATCTTCATAATGCAGAAACTGGGGCACATTGCAATACAACAGGTCGTTTTGGGTCTTTTCCTCCAAACGGCCGGGGTCGAGCATCCTTAAATTGGGCATGTCTCTTTCGACCATGCGTTTCCGAAACTCACCACGCAACAGGTCGCGCATCCCCCGCAATTCAGGCTTAAGCATCAATTTGGCTCTGATGGGAAGCATGGCGTGCCCCATGGAGGCCAAAAGGACAGAACGGCTCCTTGTCATGTTGTTAGGAAAGAAGACGGGCAGATCTCTTAACTCGCGAGCCAGTTCGAGCATACGTGCTTGGTGAAGCAGCGACACGAATAAGTGCTTGGCATACCAATTGTAGCCGCCGAACAACTCGTCACCACCCTGGCCGGACAACAATACTTTCATACCTCGGCCTGCAACAGCACGCATCATGCACCAATTGGCATATACCTCAGGAGCATGGGTGGGAGCATCCTGGGCGGCAATCAGGGCATCCAACTCTTTCCATAAACCGTGGCCTTTCGGCTTAAGCAGATGGAGCTCGGCACCACAGCGCTTCGCTGCCGCTGCGGCGTAACTCGACTCGTCAGACGCTGCATCATCATAGGCAAGCGAAAAAGCCTGCAAGCGTCCAGGGTGGTGTCTGGCAGCGAGCGCCGCAACGGAGGAGGAATCCAGACCACCGGACAGCAATACCCCAACCGGCACGTCGCTTCTCAAGCACAGGCGTACTGCGTCATTCAGCAGGTATTCCAATTCTTCTACAGCCAAGGCACTCTGTCCCGCAGCGGACTCCGAAAGCTGCCAATAGCGCATCGGTGAAGGACCGGAACAACTCACCCAAAGGCTGCACCCCGCTGGCAATTGGTGAATACCTGAAAAGAAAGAGCGTTCATCGTGATGCATTAATCCCAGGCTGAGGTAATCGTAGACAGTGGTTGAATCAGGAGCGTGGGAGATGCCGGCAACCTTCCGCAGCGCTTTTGCTTCAGAGGCGAAACGAAACACCTTGCCAAAATGGGAATAATAAAAAGGCTTGATGCCCAAACGATCTCTAGCACAAAACAGGGCGTTTCGTGCAACATCCCAAATGGCAAACGCGAACATGCCATTCAAACGCAACAAGCATCCTTCTCCCCACTGGCGAAACGCTGCCAGGAGTACCTCAGTGTCGCTATGACCGACAAATTCATGCCCGAGCGCTTTCAGCTCCTTCCGGAGTTCCATGTAATTGTAGATCTCCCCGTTATAAGTGATGCAATACTTTTCGTCTGAGCTAACCATGGGCTGCTTTCCGGTTTCGCTCAGGTCAATAATGGCCAAACGGGTATGTCCAAAAGCTACCGAAGTTGTGGCGTTATGCGCTTGCCATAGCCCCTCGCCATCCGGTCCACGGTGGTTCAGCGTGGCCCGCATTGTCAATAATTCCTGAATATCCGCGCGTTGGCCGTCGAGACGCAGAATTCCGGCAATGCCGCACATTAGTGGCTATCCTTCCCTATCGTCCATTTCTAATCAATCGGAGGAAATATCTCAAGCTCCCCTTAATGCAGGCAGATGCCCTTTTCACTCCCCAAGGTTGCCCTTTTCTGAATATATAAAGCTCCGGCTGACCAGAGAGGCAAATCGAACTATTGCAGAGTCCGTACAAGCCGCGCCGGAACCCCCGCATATAGACAATGAGGCTCAAGTTTTCCCCGCACCACTGACCCGGCACCGATGATGGCGCCATCTCCTATTTCCACCCCATCCACAACCGTTGAATGGGCGCCGATCCATACATCATTTCCAATGCGTATACCGGTGGCCTTGATCTCCTGTTGGTTTTTGGGCCGCAAGGGATCGGCAAAACCATGGTCCACAGGAAATATTCCCACATACGGCGAAAGCAGTACATCATCGCCGATATGCACCGGTCCCTGCCCCCGGATATTGCAGTATTCCCCGCAGTAAAACCTCGCCCCAATAGAAATGGCCGCTTTACCCCGATTAAGATAATCATAGCAATTGATAATAGTGCCTCGGCCAACATAGGCGCGCTCCCCAATCTTTATCAGGCCATTCATTCCGTTGATCTCGGCCAGGCTTTCGATAAAGCAATTGTTGGCGAGGGAGATGCTTCGGATATTCCGCAGATCGACACGAGTTTCGGTTCCCACGAAGCCGTTCGCGCTTTGACATAGGTTCAGAAAAAAGCTTCGCAGGAGAAATCCAATTGGTGAAGGAATGTTCTTTAGCAGACACCAGAAGGCATGAAAGGTCATATAGTGCCACAAGTTGCGGCCGTATTTTCGTACCAGCATTTCGCCTCGTTTATTCATTCCTTAGCACCGCACAAAAAGAAACACCCCACGCAAACGGCCAGAAAGGTGTCAAATACCTGAATTCCAAAATAAACAGCGTATGAAGCAAACGGAGAAATGGCTTTGGGACAGCAAAACGAAAATCGTTCCGCGATAGATCTTGTTGGCCCGGCCCCAACAGCTTGTCGGTCGCTCTATGGAAAAGCCGAACAAGTGATATCGGGAAAAAGAGGGCCGAATTAAAACCGAACAGATTAATGCTCTTCATTCCGCTTTCCGCAATGAGTTTTCGAAATGCCTTGGCGCTGTACCGCCTTTTGTGGAAACCAATGCGGTCAACATTCCCCCACATCCATTGGTGTGCCGGAACCGTAAGGACGATCAGGCCGCCCTTTTTTACAACTTCCTTCATCTTACGGAGCGCAAACAAATCATTTTCCAGATGCTCAAGAATATCCAGTGCGGTAACGAAATCGAAGCTTCCTTCCCGAAATGGCATGCTTTCGATGCGTCCTTGAAATAGCAGGGGTGCTTTTCTGTGCTCAATCATATTCAGCGAAGCATATTTCAAAGCATCCAAATTTAAATCGAAACCAATGGCTTTCTCGTTGTCAGGGAAAAGAGCCAAATTCAGCCCTGCGCCGCAACCAACATCCAATCCCTTTCCCTGCATCCCCAGTTTTCCAATTAGGTGGCAGATCAGATTTCGTCTCGCAATCCACCACCAATGATTCTTTTCAAGATGGAAAAGTTCTTTATAGAAATCCGGGAGCATACTTCTCCGCCAATATCTTAGTAGATCCTTAGAAAGCCACTTTCGGGCTAAGCGCTATGCCTGGTCCGGTACTCCACGGATTCATGGCTGTCAGTAGTGCCCAACAGAACGACACAAAAAAGGCCCTCGTCCTCCGCAGCCACTTGCGGAGATTGAAGGCAGCGGCCGCAAGCAGCGCGTTGATCGTGTCGCCAATCACACCTTTGAGATAATTTCGACCTAATCCGCAGTCCGATTTAACATGTCCAATCACAGGCTCAATGGCGGAACGAGACCGGAACTTCTTTCGGATCTTTTCGAGCTTGTAGTAGCTTATCTCCTTGCGGTCTCGGGGTCTTGGTATCGAAACAATGGTTTCCCCAATCTTGCTCTTGCCTTTGTACCCTCGATCTGCGATCACTTCGACTGGGTTCCGCTCGTACAACTCCGCGTATTGGGCCAGCGCCGGTTCCAGGGTATGACCATCATAGTCATTCTCGGCTAAAGATAACGCACCAACAATGATGCCGCTCTTCTGGGTCTTCAAGAACGAAACCTTATTGCCAAATTCGTATTTCTTGTGCTCCTTGCCCTTGCTCATGCAGTAGACGTCCGGCTCATGAACACTGTAGATCTTGTCCGTATCACTCTTCTTCTGACGCAGAATCGCAAAGCAGATCTCCAGCTCCGATGCATACAGGGACCTGCGCTTCGCCGGCAGTTTTCGAAACACATCCCGCGTAAGGCGGCCGGCAATGGTCTTGAGTTTACGCTGCGCTTTCAGAGCTTTCCGGTAGTTACGGGTATGATTGCGAAACCGCTGCGCATACATCCACTCCTTCACTTTCCGACTGTAGCGCTGACGTAAGACGAGTCCTTCCCGGTCGGCAATCCGCCAACAGTGCTCTACAATCCGGCGATACAGCTTCACGTCCGTGGGGAAGGTAATGTTCTTCTCCTGTACCGTCGTGTCCGCAATCACCACCGCCTCTTGAGCTGCTTTCCCGTGAATCGCCACCGAATAGGCAAAAACCTTCTTGACGCCTTCTTCGCCAATCCGCTTGCGAAAATGCACCAAGTCCGACGGATCGCAGGGAAACTCCCACTGAAACTCGGTCTCCCCACTGAAGTATTGGTAGTACGGGTTCGCAATCCACTCCTCTACAATCGTCTCATCGCCCAACCCGTACATCTGTTTCAAGAGCAGCAGCGCGCACATCCGCCGTACCGTCTTCGCCGGACGGCCCATCTCCGAGTAGTACTGCGCAAAATCCGCTTCCAGTTTGGTCCACGGATACGTGTTTGCCAACTTGAAAAGCGGGTGTTGGGGGTTGAGCATCCCTTCCAAGCCTTGAAACAAAAACTGCTGCTGATCGCGCCTCGGTCCTTCGCCTTTCATCTCGATTCTCCCTATGAAATCTGCAAGGTTTTCACCCAAAATATACATTGCCTTGCAAGTCCCTCTCGGGGAGTTCTTGAGATGTTTCCCTTATCTCTCAATAGGTTACAGAGTTATTAAGGATCGACTATCTTACTTCCCTCTGCTCAAAACGAGTTTGGGAAACAGCCCAATAATGTGACTTCCCTTGTATTCGGTATGCTTTTGCGCGAAACCTACTCGCTCTTTTCCTTTAAAAGGTAGAGCGGCCTTTTCTTTACTTCATCGAAAATTCGTCCAATGTATTCCCCCAGAATCCCAATGGTCAGCATTTGAATCCCGCCAATAAACAGGACCAGGACAAAGATTGAGGTCCATCCCACCAGCGGAATGTCATATAATATCTTGCGAATAATAAGGTAGCCGGCAGAAACGAAGGACAAGAATGAGATCATAAAGCCAAGGTTTACCGTTGCCTTTAGGGGCGCAAAGGAGAATGAGATGATTCCATCGTAAGCCAGCTTCAGCAGTTTCCAAAAGCTATATTTTGACTTGCCCGCAAATCGGCCATCACGTTCGTAATTTATGCCAATTTGCCTGTACCCGATCCACGTACGCAGGCCTCTCACGAAATGATTATGCTCATCCATTTTCTTCAACTGGTCCACCACTCTACTTCCCATCAAGCAGAAGTCCCCTGTATCGAGCGGAATGTCCAAATAGGAAACCAGGTGTAGAAATTTGTAAAAAGCCGAGTAGGCTGCCCGCTTGAGAAAGCCTTCTTGCCGCTTGTTTCGTATACAATAAACAACCTCAAATCCTTCCTGCCATTTCGCCAAAAGTCGTGGAATCATTTCCGGCGGGTCTTGTAGATCCCCGTCCATCACAACATATACGTCGGCATTTATTTCTTTTAAACCCGCAAAAATTGCCGTTTGGTGGCCGAAATTTCTTGAGAAGCTAAGGTATTTTATCCGCTTATCAGTTACCGCCGCCGCCTTGATTTTGGCCAGGCTGTCATCTGTGCTTCCGTCATCAACAAAGCAAACAATGCTTGGGATTTTAAGACCATCCATAACCGTGCGAAGCCGTCGTAATAATTCCTCGATACTCTCGCTCTCACTGAAGATCGGGATGATAACGGCAAGTTTCTTTTTGGATTCCAGATCCATCTCATGCTCCTGTCAAAGATTCCCTGGCTTCGTGGGGGCTGTATTCGATCCGAAAAACGACATCCGAGTCAATACTTATCATTTTCCGCAAATGGACGTTCTTTTGATTTTCCCACTCAACACGTGTTTCCAGATCAGACGGAAGGATAACGTAATCGATTCCATAATGCTCGCAAAGCCCGAGTATATCAATCACCGGCCCCCTGGGCAGCAAGACCGCGCCTCGACCGGAGTAGAAGCTCATTTTGTATGGTGACACGCACATAATCGTTTCGTCCTGGGACGTCTTCCTCTTCAGCCATTCCCCAATTAGCTGGTTGGGTGCAGGCTTTTTCACATCCTTCACCTGCTTGGCGTAGAATACGGTCAGAGGGATACCAAGTGTTACACATAAAAAACAAGCTATAAGCACCCTGTAAGCCAATAATTTCAAGGATCTCCAGCTATCGCGCCACCAGTCCGCGATCGCCTTTTCCAGAACCGAGAACAGGAAGGCCGAGTAAATACAGACAATTGGCACCAGAAATATATAATAGCGCTGCTCCGTGTGTTGATGAAAAGAAATGAGCAGCACATTCCCCACCAAATAGAGCCCACAGATTCCAAGAAAGCTTCCCGCTGGCCCTGTAACAAAAAAGGCAGCCAAGACCGTTAGAAATAGAAGAACAAGTGACACAATATAACCACGTTTGATCTCCTCAGCGAAGATCTTTGTTTCATGCAACCCTTTCTTTATGAATTCCTCCAATCTTCCCGGTGCCCCCAAGTTCAAGCGAAAGTCCTTATTCCCCGGCACCGCATTGAGTTCGCTATAATGTGAGAGATCACCGTCGGCATTGCGCCTTTGGTCCGGATTGGAAATAAACGAATCAAGGCTAAGGCCGGCCACTTTGAAGGCAAGTGGAGGCAAAGGTCTTCCATGTATTTCGAGATTCCGTGCAAAGTAGGGAGTTAAAATAGCCAGAAAGGGAATTGTAAAGGCAAGGAGTGGCAAAAGAATGTTTCGAACTTTGCCAGGAAGGACTTTTCCGTTATTTATTACCGAGCTTGCCAAAAGGAAAATGAGTGCTGACGGAAGGAGTACGAGCGCAATGGATCGTTGAAGCATACATAGCCCGGAAAAAAGGCCAGCCAAAATGATGCTTTTCCAATTCCACCCATTCTCCGAAGGCGATATGGAAAGGAAGAAAATTGCCAAGAGTAAGAAAAGAAAGTAGAAAGTCTCACTCCTGCAGCCAACTGCATATAGCGCAAGTTCCGCAGTACAGACGGACATAAAAGCGGCAATCATCCCAATCCGCTTTGTGAAGAATCTCGAAGCGATGTAGTAAATCAGGAAGATAAGGGCGACGAAGCCAATAATATTTGGAAGCTTAATCGCAAACAGGCTGTTCCCAAAAGCGAAGATCGACCCCGCAACAAAGAACGACTGGAGAGGTGACCAGTAATCCTCCGCGTGTTCAATTTGTTCATACTGAATTATGTGCGTCCAGATTGTTTTGCTAATAAGTCCTTGACCATTTCTAATACTTACACCTTGAAGCGCATAGGCCGCCGCGTCTTCGTCGCCAATGTTTCCGCTCCGGGCGATCAATATCAGATCCATGGTAACCAGGGCGCCAAAAAGAAGGCCACCGCATAGGAGCAACAGGTTAATAGCGTAACTTCTCTTTCCACGCGAAATTGAAAGTTTCATTTCTCCTCCTTGCGTCATAGAGCGCCGTGATCCATTTGGGATTCCACGACTCAGTAGAACTTCCTGCAATTTAGGCTCAAGCTCGATGGTATCGTCAATGCACCGGCTTGGCGGATCGAGTTCCGCATCGGTGGCATGGAATGGGAAACCCATTCCCACCGGCCCTCGGCATGCCGAAGCTCTGTTACCCAGCAGGGAAGCCGAATATCCGATAATTGAAGCCTTCTGCTACCCAACCCCACCGCATCCTCGACGAAATGGACCGACCGGCGAGTCACATCCCGCCCATCGAAATTGTGCTTTGAAGTAGCACATGAGTTTCTCGGGCGGAATCGCTCCATTTTCGATTGCTAACAACCCATTTGCGACCATTCCGCGCCAACGCACGCCTCAACCCTGCATCGGAAACCAACAGCAGAATGGCATCCGCAAGCGCCTTTGGTGAATCGGGCTCGATAAGCATGGCGGCTTTGTTTTCGCGAATGGCGTTTGCATCATGGAATTCCCCCAAGTCAGTAATGATGACTGCTTTTTCGCACCCCAGGTACGAGTAGAGCTTCATGGGAGAACCGCCCGCGTACTCAAGCGCCGCCCGGCTGTAGGGCGCGACTAGTATGTCGCAGGCGTTCATATACTGCGCTGACTCCTCATAATGTACGAATCCCTTGTAAACGACATGGCCGGTCAGCCCATTTTCATTGATGAATTTCTCAAGATTGCGCTTGCCCGTCCCTTGATAGATCTTGGTCAGGGAAGATGTCACCACGTAGTCTCCCACGATCAGAAACTTGGCTACCGTTTCTTTCAGCATCAGAATGGCGTCTTTCAGGACCTCGATTCCCTGCCAAGTGCCCATGCTCCCGACGAACCCAACAACAACATCCTGCTCCGAAAAGCCCGCCATCCGCCTTGCGGTCCCACCAATCCCGGGCCGGAATACGTTCTCGTTTACGCCATTGCGTATGACGGTAATTCGGTTTAGCGCGATCCGATAGCGTTCCGCGATTCTTAGCGCCAGATAATGCGAAGGCGTAATAAGGTGGCTTGAAAGCTGCAAACAGAAAAATTCCAGAAGATCTTTAATTCTGAGTTTCAGTTCTTTTTTCCCCTTTTTCCGTATGCCATTGATTTCGGACACATAGGGCACGCGCAGGATTTGGGCAAAAAGAACCGGCAGTATTCCCAAAGCCTGCTGGCGCGCATAGATCACATCTGGTTTCCCCGCGCGCAGAATCCGCATGGCCATTGCCAGGACAAGCAAGATCTGGTAGCTGAATGCACCATAATGGCGAATCCGGGTAATCTTGCAGAAGGGATTCAGCGCGAAATAAAGGAGAATCCGTGAAGGAACAAAGAGTCCTACTTCAAGGCCCAAAGAGCCAAGATTCGAAATGATTTCATAGCTGTGAATGGATAGCGAACCAGAATCAAAGGACAGATAGAAAATCTTTTTCACGCCATCAGGCCTATATTTATCACTTGCTTTTTCAATCATTGGAAGCCACAATATTTTGCATTTTGCTCCTCAATGTTGTCCCGCGCTCCCCACCAATTCGCCGCATTCATGATAGATCTTGATCATCTTAGCAACGCACTGGTTCCAATCATAGCTTGCCTCGATCCATTGTCGCCCCTCCTGCCCCATGGATGAGCGCAGCCCTGGGCCGTGGATCAGAGAGAGAATCGCCTGGGCCAATTCCTCGACATTTTCCGCCGCGGTAAGAAGGCCGGTTTTCCGGTCGATGACAACCTCTGGAATTCCGCCAAAGCGCGAGGCCACAACCGGCAGTCCGCATGCAGACGCCTGGGCCGCCGAAACCCCGAACGATTCGCGCCGCGAAGGCTGGACAAAGATGTCAATGGAATGAAAAAAGTCCCGGAGTTTCTCCTGGCCCTCGATCCAACCGATCCATTGGATCCTATCCTGAATTCCCAAATGATAAGCCAGGTTACGCAACTCCTGTTCCAACGGACCATTTCCGGCAATCAACAACTTGACTGGTTTGTTCGTCTGCTCACATATTAAAGCGAAAGCCTTCAGGAGAACATCTGGACCTGAAGCAGAAGTCAGTCTTTTTGCAAACCCGATTTGGACTTCATCTCGCAATGGGTAAGCTTTCGGCATGGTAAACAGGTTCAGGTCAACCCCCGAGGCAATCAAATCGATGGGCGTTGATTTTGGGGCGAACTTGGCTGTTTCGCAGGCCAGGTATCGGGTTGGTGAGACAAGCCGGCAAGCCCGGGCAAGCAGGAATTTCTTTATGAAACGTTCCTGCCGGTTTCCTGTACCCTCGCCCTGCACGATATCCGACCCCATGACCGAAACAATGGGGCGTAGCCCCAGGGCAATCAGCATACTCCCGAGACTCGACAGGGCAAAAAGGCCAAATACGTGCAGGACATCGGGCTGAATTCTGCGGATTTCTCTGCGGACACCAAGAACATTGGCCAACTGCCGGACAGGCCTTGAGCTATAGATTGGCATAGTGTGCATGGTCACGCCTTGCATATCAGCGCTAGCAGCGCTAATGAAATGCACTTCGCAGCCGGTTTTTGCCAAACCCTCCGCCCACCTGCGGGCATGAAGCATTCGAGCTTCCGAAATAAAACAGACCCTCATCACACAGCCCCAATCCCTAGAATACCCTCGGCAATTCCACGGCACGCCGCGATATTTTTGGACACAATCAGGTTGTAAACCATTTGTCCTGCAATGGACATTGCGAGAGCATAACGATGGCGAACTCCTCTGGGCAGATTCTTTCGAGCCAAGTAGAGCTGATTGCGCACCAACATTCGCTTCAGTAAACGGCTGTCCGCAGTTCGATAAGTGGAAGGGAAATGTTCCAGGCGGGCCTTAGGCTGATAAATAAGACGGTAGTATCTCCCGACGCGATATGAAAAATCCACATCTTCCATGTAACAGTACCCATGAAGCTTCTCGTCAAAGGAGAACCGGTAAAGCACTTCTCTGGAATACATCATGTTGCAGCCCGAGAGAACCTCCACTTCTGCTTGAGCATCACCATTCCTGTATGTTGGAAAACCCGACGGCTTCATTCTGCCGCTTCCGGATTCCGTTAGAAAGAAAATGCGTGAAAAAAGGCGGTCCGGCCATTTCCTGTGGGAATGCGCATTGGTGATTTTACCCGTAATCCCGCCGACCTCGACGGGTCCCTGGATGCGAAACGCCTCGCTTGCTTTGGATAGATATTCTTTATCGAGCACAACGTCGTCGTCCAGAAAGCAAATGTAGTCCCCTGTCGCCTGACGAGCCCCTGCATTACGTTGCTGTGTAAGGCACGGCGCTGATTGAATGTATTTTATTGAGAAAGAGATGTTTTTCTTTTCTGCATCAATGAAATCGCACGTGGCGCAGCTATCGCTTGCATCAACAACAATCAGCTCGATTGGCAATAACGTTTGTTCACGTAAGGACCATAGAAGTCTTGCGAAATCGGCTGGACGGTTTCGTGTGCAGACAATGACGGACACCGATCCCCTCACGCTACTCTCCCTATTGGCCGGCTACCAAATTCCATCTGGAGCCCATAGGGTTATCCATTCTTCTTTGATAGTATGCCTCACGCAGTGCTTCCATCACTTCACATTTTCTCTTCGTCGGGTTAAAAAATATTTATATCACAGCGCGCAAGACCACTGCCGTGACCTGCTATCCTATAGAGCCAACTGGGTGCGGGGGCGATTTTAAATGCATTTTGGCAATAAGTTTCGCTATGGCGATTACGCTTGAATTCGCCCGATGGTTCCTGCTACAAACCTTGTCCTGCTTACATATGGAAATTGCTCTATCTGGGCAAAATACGTATTTTCGATCAAACTTGCACAGGGTATTCCTACAAAGGATGCGGGCCAGACAAATGAAGATTCCTGTCGGAATTTGGTCTGAAACCTTGGGCCGCTTTTTTGCCAAGCATGGGCTCATATTTATTTCTATAATTGCGATATTGCCCTTTGCGGTGTTGTCCTTTTACAACAACCCATCGGGCACGGATGATTATCTTTACGCCGCAACCGCTAGAGAAAGTGGAATCTTTCCTGGCGCGGGCCACGAGTATGAGCGAGATGGTGGTCGCTATATTTCCACGCCTTTGGTGGCAGCGGCACATTTCTCAAACTATTGGATGGAAGGATTAAGAGTCCTTCCACTCTTCATCCTAACCCTCCTTTGGGGCACAATTCATATGTTCATAAAGGAGTTGTTCGGGAAAAGCATCGGTCTCCATAGCAGATTTACTTTTTCCCTTTGCTTCATGTTTGCATACTTGCGTACAATGGCAAGTCCCGCCCAAGGATTCTATTGGAGTCCAGGGGCGATAGAATACCAACTGGGAAGTGTTCTGCTGCTAATTGCCGGTTGCTCTCTTCTTCATATTGCGCGAGAGTCAACGCCTTTCAGACGAACTGCATTCATAGCCACTGGATGCATTTGTGCCGCATTGATTCCAGGATCAAACGAGTTCTCATTACTAAAATTCCTTTGCATAATTATTCTGGTTTCAACTGTTACGCTTTTAAAGAACCGCTCGGTTAATGGCGCGTTTGCCGGCGTATTATGCATCTCAACGATCGCAAGCTTAATTTCACTGTTTGCGCCTGGTAATTTTGTCAGGGCTTCGCAGATGCCTTTGCCCATACACCACGGCCAACATCAATTTGCCATTTCATTGCTCCTATCCGGAAAGGCTCTCTACCACATGCTTCAAACCTTTCTTACAAGCACCTGCTTCTGGGTGCTTGCGCTGTTTTACTTTTCCCTTGCGGGCAGAGCCCTGAGACGTTTCAGGCAAGATGGGACAACCCCGGGGTGGCTTTCCGTCAATCCTTATGTTCTGGTCAGCGCCACGTTAGTAATCCTGTTTCTTTGCTTCTTCCCCACGGCATGGATCAGCCATTCTGAGCCGCCACAGAGAGCCATGAATAACCTTTATTTGTTTTTCCTGGTCGCATTCCTTATGACCGCATTGTCCTTTCTCAACAGAATGGAGGAGAAAGGAATTGCCTTCGGGCCCTTCTCGCAGCGCGCAAGGATTTTATTGGGACTGGTTTTGGTGCTGGATATTTCAACACATAACAACATCAGAACCGCGTATGAGGATCTGTTTTCTGGCGCAGCGCGCAAATACAACCAAGAAATGGCTCAAATGCTTAAGGCCATGCGAGACTGCCCGCTGGACACATGCGTGGTCGACAGCTTAAGAACAAAACCGGCCACACTGTTTCACATTGGAGCAAATCCGGACGCACAGTATTGGGCAAATCTGGAGCAAGCCCGCTATTTTCATAAATCCGCCATCAAGCTGAGATAGCCCAAACCCATGATTCAAAATCAGGTTTCATATGTATGTACTGAAACCCGAGGGAAATTTGGAGCGGGCCGGTTTCTAATGGTTTTCTGGATTGAAGACTCCAGATTCATATTCTGTCATTGCATGAATGGAGGAGCAATGCATTATGTAATGCTTTCGAAGAGCATTGCTTTCAGCAATCTTGGACCATCCACCGGCAAGGAACATGCACGACGCCGGTCCGCCATTCCGGTGTTTGGTTCTCAATGGCGCCTTCCTGCACGGCAAGATAGAAGCAATGAATATCCTCAAACATTCCGGCTGAAGTGGCCCATGCCGAAGCGCTGAGACTGTATAATTTTGGCAATAGAAGCCCAGCCGGGATCTCCATTGTGGCCAGATACCGACCGGGCTTTGTCGGCATGTCGACCCCCGCATCGTGCGGGCCGGAGGCAAAGATCACACCCCCTGCGCTATCGTGAATGTTAACGCTTATGCGAAGATTCCAGCACGGTTTTAACATTTCAAGTTCAACAATCACTCTAACCGCCTGGTTCGTCGTCACATACTCAAGTGGGATTCCCTGCATATTGGTTAACTGTGCTTTCTTGAAGCAAGCAATTAAGTCCGGATGTGGAGAATCTGATCGCTCCCAAAGCAGAGCGTGTCTTTCTCCCTGCAGGATATACTCTTCCATTACCTCACGCGTTGGCCCCATCGAAACCAACCGACCTTTTTCGAGCAGCATGGCCTTCCTGCACAAACTTTGTATCGCGGCCGTATTGTGACTGACGAAGAGCACCGTTCGGTTCTCTTGTTTGGAAATTTGGTCCATTTTTCCAAGGCACTTCTGCTGAAATGCCCGATCTCCAACAGCCAGCACCTCGTCAACAAGCAGAATATCGGGTTCCAAATGAGCGGCGACCGAAAAGGCCAGCCGCATGTACATTCCGCTCGAGAAGTGCTTCACGGGCATATGAATGAACTTCTCCAATTCGGCAAAGGCCACGATTTCATCGAATTTTTTTGTTATCTCGTAACGGTCCATTCCAAGAATGGCGCCATAAAGGTAAACATTCTCCTGTCCGGTCAGCTCGTGGTGAAAACCAACGCCCACCTCCAACAGTGAAGCGACCTTTCCGCGAAGGTCAACCGTACCATCCGAGGGTTCCGTAATTCTCGCCAATATTTTTAGAAGTGTGCTCTTCCCAGCGCCATTGGCGCCTATGATTCCGACGATTTCACCTTGTGGAATTTCAAAATTCAAGTCCTGAAGAGCCCAGATATGGCTCTCCGGTTGCCGTTTAGGGCTGTCTTCATTGCGAACTCGCAATCGACCGGCTGACTTGCGCACAAGGTCCACCAAAGCTTCACGGATCGTACGCTGCGGATCGCGACGGTTAAGCCGGTAACCCTTTTTCAGGTTTGTTGCCCGGATTGCGGGAAAGCCCATCGGTTTCTCCGGCTAAATGAGATCGGCGAACAAGCGCTCCGCCTTTTGAAAATACAGCAATCCGCTAAGCAGAAAGATACCAGTCATGATTATTGAAATTCCCAATGCAATCAGATCCAATTCAGGCTTTCCAAGAAGACAGGAGCGAAATGCCTGGATGACCCCGGAAACCGGATTCAAGGCCAGTAGGTATTTCCCCTTTGCACCTACCATACTCGCAGGATAGATGATGGGCGAAACGAATAGCCACACCTGGATTACGAATGGAATTGCGTATCTGATATCCCTATAGAATACGTTAAGGGCAGAAAGCCACAACCCAATTCCCACTGCACAAAGCACAAGCGTAAGCATCAGAAGCGGAACGAGAAGGATCTGCCAACCGGGCATAATCCGGTAGTAGAGCATCATGAGTCCGAGAATGCCAAAGGCAATCAGAAAATCCAACAGGCCTGATAGAATAGTTCCAAATGGGACCAGGAGCCGTGGGAAATAGACTTTGCGAACCAAATTTGAGTTTTGCACGAGGCTGTTACCGGCAAAGGCAATTGCATTGGCAAAATAGATCCACGGAAGAAGCCCGGCGTAGACGAAAATGGGATAAGGAATTCCATCCGAGGGCATTTGGGCCAGGCGGCCGAAAAAAAAACTAAATACGATCATGGTAACAAAAGGTTGTAGCACGGCCCATATCCCACCCAGCAGGGTCTGGCGGTAGCGCACTTGAATGTCACGCTTGGTAAGGAAATACAGGAGCTCGCGAAATCCCCAAAGTTCCCGAAAATTTATTGGAGACAACCCCTTCCGATGCTGGATACGAATGACATTTTCGCTAGGGGATATGGGGCACATGGAAATTAATGTAAATTCTATATTCTCACTCGAACAACAATTTCCAACTGCAGCCGGTCAAATGGCATGCGGACAAATGAATGCGCGGAATAGGAAATTCTATTTTCTTACCCCCATGTCCCCCACAACTTCCTTCTCTTCGATAAAACAACTTGTGCTTTGAGGAGAACTAAATAAACACTCAAAGAAGATTGGCTCGCAACTCTCTATTTCATTCCATGCCTGGCAAGATACGGCCGCATCAATACAGCAAATCAATGGCCTTAAGAAACCCCTATTTGTTTGGTGCAATCGATTACCAGTCGTTCCTGTCCGGTGCGCCGCAAGCACCCCTCCTGGAAAGAGGGGTGGCCTTGCCGCGAATGGTTGCATTCAATTCAGCAAATCAATAACTTCAAGAATGTGGCGGCCAGCTAATTATGATAATTCCCAGGGAAAAAAGAGGGTGACACTTCACCGTTTAACGTGGTTCGAATATACCCCTTCATTTGCAGCCACGCCTCTGCAGCCAGTCGCCAAGCTGCGCCGCTGGAAGCTCTGTAGCCGCATCGTTCCATAGAGTCCAAAATATCATTTTCGGTTTTTCTCAGCCAGTCATAGATATCCCTCCTCTCTCTTTTTGTGAAGCTTATTCGCCGGCTCTGGTCGAAAAATACCTGGCAGGAGTTCCGGCCGTTGAGGCAAGGCCGCAGGCGATGGTTCAGTTCATTGACCACCGCCTGGGGTTGGTCTCCAACTGATCGACAGGGCATTTTGCCAGTGAAAGCCTTTGGCCAAGCCCCTTTTTAAGTTCCCCCTGCGACTCCTCCACAGCCCCGTTATACGGCGGATATTGCGCCGGGCTATTGAGCGGGATCACCAGGGATTCGGAAAAGACTGCGTTGACCCCAAAATGGTTCTGGTTCGAGCCGCTGTCGCGTTTCACGAACAACGGGACACCGTGCAGGTCGAACAACCGGGCCATGTGGCCGGAGAGTTCTTCCCCACAGGGCACCTCACTGCCGCCAATGGGGTCCATCTTGTAACGCGAGGCCAGGTCGATCACGAGTTGAAAGTACGCCTTCGGCCCGCCCACGATGTTTTCATGGGCGATCTCGCAGCCGTCCATGGACCAGGCCAGGTTTGGCACCAACCACTCGATCCGGCGCATGTTCTGTCGTATCGCGCGATTGCTCTCGATCCGTGCCTGGCGTACCAGCTCGCTGATGGCACGCTGTGACAGGCACTTTGGGTGGTTTGCCCGGCGCTTTCTCCGGCTTTTCCAGCTTGGCTTGCTTCTCCATGATTTTCCTCCGTTTTGTCCTGCCGGGGAAGGCGATATTCGACTTCCTTCACGCCAGTCGATTCCTGGCCGTCAACCGATACCTTGAATGTACCCTTTTCAGCGCGCATGACCACAGAGCGGCCGTCCATGCGGCCCACCATGTAGAAGGGCTCCTTGGGCTTGCCACGCAGGGCCAGCTCCAGCAGGTTCTCCTGGATGCCGGCCTCGATGGTTTTGCGCAGTTCCGTGGCCACTTTGAAGTAGCGGTCCGCAGGGCACAGGCCTTCCAGCGATTGGTGCGGCCTCTTGTGGTTATAGTACTGGACCCACCAGCGGATGCGCTCCTGGGCCTCCTCGAAGCTTGCAAACTGCACGCGGCTCAGGAAGTCATCGTAGATCGTCTTCCAGAACCGTTCGATTTTGCCCAAGGTCATGGGGTGGTGTGGCCGGCTGCGGATATGGTGTATGCCGTCTTTGCGCAGTTCCCTGGGGAACTTCCCGGTCCCCCGCCAGGTCGTATACTGCCGGCCATTGTCCGTCAGCATCTCCTTGGGAGGACCGTATTCGCCTGTGGCCTTCCGATAGGTCTCGATGACATGATCCGCCGTCTGGCTCCGGTATAGCTCCAGGCCCGTCATGTAGCGCGAGTTGTCATCGATAAAGCCGATCAGGTAGGCGAATTTACCGCCCAGCCGGAACGTGAAGATGTCGCTTTGCCACATCTGGTTCGGCGTGGCCCGCTCGAAGAAGCGCGGACGCCGCATGTTCCGCTTGGGGCTCTTTCGCGGGGCCGGCTTGATGAGCTTTTCCTGGTGGAGGGTCTTGCGAACCGTCTCCGGGCTCGCCTTGAGGAAGGAAAACCGCTGTAGAAGGGACGAGATGAACCGGACGCCGCGGCGCTCGTCCGCCTGCTTCAGTTCGATGATGCGCGCTCGCACCGGGGCAGGGATGGCTTTTCCCGGCCGCTCTGGATGCCGGCTGACCAGCCCCTTCTCGCCCTGCTTGCGGTATTGCTTGATCCAACGATCAAGGCTGATCGGGCTGATCCCGCTCTCCTGGATGATAATGGACTTCGGGACCTTCTCTTCCAAAAAGAGCTTCACGACCCGGAGCTTGATCTCGAACGGAATGAACTTTTTGCCCTTTCTCCGCTTTCTCCTTACCTTTTTCGAACCATCTGACTCTTGTTTTTCCATGGTAACACTCCTCAGTTCCTCACTTTTGGAGTGTCACCCTATTTTCCCCTTTTTCAACTATCACGATCCGCTGGACTTAACAGATCCAAATAAAAACACCATGGATTAATTTAAGGGCTGCCCGATTTCGCCTGCAAACCATATTCTGCGTCCCATGCGTTCAAAAAAACTTGTCAAATCCTTATGATTGCATGTATTTCAATATGGAATAAAAGCTGAACGGAAATACGCGCGTTTGAATGGCACGCGCGCAAAAATCTGGAAAATATTCGGAAACGTGAAGTCCTGACCGACCGGTTTACCTATCGAGAGGGCAGAATACGAATTATTGGCGCACGTTTCTGGAGAAGAGGAAGGAAGATCGTAACCACTCACGTTTCTCGGAAGGACCTTGAAACCACTGAGTTCACAGTGGGAAAACAAGAGAAAACACAAGGAATGATTTTTCGGCGCAAGATCTTGCGCCGAAAACCGGTTCTCGTGTGCTCTCCATCCGGCCTCTGGCCTAACCACTGTCGTTGGTCTTTCTCATGGGCTGCTGAGTGTTTACGGAAGATCTATGAAGAAGAAAACAAGATACACAAATGAGCCCATAGGGAAAATTAAGATTGTGAAAGATTTTCTCCCGCCACCCGATGCCCTGGTCTTCAAGGAAGACAACGTGAAGATCACGATTAACCTCAAAACAAGAGCAGTATTGAATTCTTCAAGAAGGTCGCCCGAAAACACAGGACAAAGTATCAAAAGATTATCCGCGAACTCCTCGTCGAATATGCATCGCACTACAAGAAAGCCGCCTGAGTAATCCGTTAATGAATAGCGGCAAAGCCGGAATTGTAGCTCGATGAAACATATCCTTGTCACCATGGACTTCCCGCCGATCCCAGGCGGTATATCCAATTACCTTTTCCACCTGTGGAAACACGCGGACCTGGACCGATCCGTTCTCATGTGCGGCGGGGAGAAACTGGATCAGACCGTTCCGTTTCAAATTGCGCATGCCAATCTTCCCGCCGGTTCCAGTTGGATTCGCCGCCATCTACGGACGTTTCTGATGATTCCCTTGATGCTTTTTCGCTTTCGGGACAGAGATACGGTGATTCATTGCGGCCAGGTTATCGCGGTTGGCTTGGCCTCGATGCTCCTCAACAGAATTCGGGGCATACCCTATGTCGTTTACGTTTATGGCGCTGAGGTCTATTCCGCGCTTCAAAGGCCTCTAAGAAACCGGCTGATGCGGGCAATTCTGACCAGGGCATCGAAGGTGGTGGCCATTAGCCATTACACGGAAGATCTTCTGCTGGAAGCTGGCTGCCCGGCCCGGAAAATTCTTCTGGTAATGCCCGGTGTGGAACCAGCCCAACGAGCGGACGCCCAAAGCCTGGAAAAATGGCGGCAGGCCATTCCCCCGGCCTCAGGCCCCATTTTACTTTCTGTGGCCCGGTTGGTGAAACGCAAAGGACACCTTAATGTGCTCAATGCCATTGCCTCTCTCCTGCCCCGGTACCCCAACCTGCTTTACATCATATGCGGGGATGGACCCTATCGCAGCGCGATCGAGGACGCTGTTGACGATTTTGGTTTTGGGGACAGAGTTTTTCTTTGCCGGCATGTACCGGATGACGAACTGCCGGCCCTTCATGAGTTGAGCGATGTTTTCGTACTCACACCTTTTGAGGATTCAGATACCGAGGAAGTGGAGGGTTTTGGGATCGTTTATCTGGAGGCCAATGCGGCCGGAAGGCCGGTTGTGGCATCGCGCTCCGGCGGGATACCCGATGCGGTCGAAGATCATGTTTCCGGCCTGCTGGTTTCTCCCCAGGATCCCAGGGACCTGACTTCCGCCCTGGAAATCCTTCTTCGGGACCGGAAGCTTCGCGACGCAATGGGCGAACAAGGCCAACGGCGGACCCGCAACGAGTTTGCCTGGACTCGCTCCGCAAAGACGCTTGAATCGGGCCTTAGGGAAGGCAAGCTGTTATGATGCCGCACAGCAGTTCGCCGACAGGTCACAGAGTTCTCCATATTATTACGCGCCTGGACAAAGGTGGGTCGGCCGAAAACACTCTGCTAACCGCTATCGGTCTTCGGCAGGCAGGATACGCGGTGGACATTTTGGCGGGTCAAAGCAATAATCCGGCCAGCGACAATGAAACCAATGCCCTTGGCTTGGGAATCGGAATCTTTCGCTCTCCGCACCTGATCCGCAGCGTTTCGCCTCAGAACGATGCGCGTGCGCTTTGGCAAATGATCCGAGCAATCAGAAAGGGCCGCTACGATCTGGTCCATACCCACACGTCCAAGGCCGGTTTTCTGGGCCGCATCGCCGCGCGGCTTGCCGGAGTGCGCATTATAGTGCACACGCCTCACGGCCATGTGTTTCATGGATACTTCTCTCCTTTCAAGACCCGGATTTTCATTTGGATCGAGCGATTCTGTATGCGGTTCACCTCTATGCTGATCACCCTGACCGAGTCCGGAAAACGGGAGCATCTTGCCGTGGGCATTGGTCCGGGCACACGCATTACAGCGATCGCCAGTGGAATCGAGCTGAAGCCGTTTCTCAACAACCAGACATCCAAGTCCGAAGCCCGACAACGGTTGGGCATTAATGAGAGCCGCTTTGTTGTGGGGAGCATCGCCCGACTTGTCTCAATCAAGAATCACCGGGTTATCGTGGAAGCGGCGCCGGCCTGTGTCACGCAGGCTCCCGATATTCTTTTTGTCTTTGTCGGAGACGGACCTCGGCGCGCAGAACTCGAACGCAGAGTCGCGCAGCTTTGTCTTCAGCGGTTCTTCAAATTCCAGGGTTGGCGCAATGACGTCGAGGCGATCCTCCCTGCCTTCGATGTCTTTGCCATGCCCTCGCTGAACGAGGGCATGGGCCGCGCCTTCGTGGAAGCGCAGGCATGTGGCATTCCAGTGATCGGTTCGCGAGTGGGAGGTGTGCCCGATGTGATCCGTGAAGGCGAAACCGGCCTTTTGGTCGATCCCGCAAAATCGGAAGAGCTTTCGACCGCAATTCTTGGCCTTTATGGGGACGCCCAGCGCAGAACGGTTATGTCGCGCACCTGTCGGGACTGGGTGGCACCACGCTTCAGCGCTGAACGCATGGTGGAAAGAATCGACGGGCTTTACAGATCATTGCTCGAGGTGGCTTCGGCTCCGCTCGGCCTTTGGGCCACAGAACATGAGCAAAGCCGTGACACGCGTCGAAACCACGATCGTTGAGCGGAGTCAAAACGATGATCCTCGCCATTCACCAGCCCCAATACATGCCCTGGCTTGGGTATTTTCACAAGCTGGCTTCGTGCGATCTGTTTGTGCTGCTCGACGATGTGCAGTTCAAGAAGAATGAGTGGCAGCACCGCAACCGCATTCGCGGAGCGCAGGGGCCGCAATGGCTCAGTGTGCCAAACCACTATCATTTCCCGCAAAAAATAACCGAGGTCCGCGTTCTTAACGAGCGGGACTGGAAAAAGGATCACTTGAGCGCCATTCGGTCGTGCTATGGGCGTACGCCCTTTTTTGAGAAATATGCGGCGGACCTGAGCCATTTCTTCGAGAACAACTGGGAGACCATCGACAAGTTGAATGCGGATTCGATTAAGTTGATCACCGGCTGGATGGGGATCAAGACCCCCATTAAGATATCCTCGAATCATGTTTTACACGGCGAATCCACGGTTCGGCTCATCAATATCTGCCGCCATTTTGGCGCCGATACGTATTTGGCAGGCGCCGGAGGCAAGGACTATATGGATCTTGGTCTGTTTGAGCAGGCGGGAATCAAGGTCCTTTTCCAGGAGTTTGCCTGTCCCTGCTATGCCCAGCATTGGGCCAGAACGCCGGAGAACTTTGTCCCGAATCTCTCCGCATTGGACCTTGTCTTTAATGCAGGTCCCGCCAGTCTCTCGGTCTTGTTGGGAAAGGAAGCATAATGCCGGATTTGATCCCTCATTCCAAGCCCTGCCTGGGCAGGGGAGAACTTGCCGCCGTTTCGGCCATAATACGCTCCGGCCATCTTTCGCAAGGCAGGGCGGTCGGCAGCCTTGAGAAAGAATTTTCGAAAGCGTCCGGACACCGCCATGCCATTGCCGTGTCTTCGGGCAGCGCAGGGCTCTTCCTGGCTTTGAAAAGCCTGGATGTGAAGCCGGGCAACGATGTGATCATTCCCACCTTTGCCTGTTCGGCACTCTACAACGCGGTTTCATTAGCGGGCGCCCGGCCGGTTTTTGCTGACGTTGACCCGGAAAGCGGGAATGTGACCGCTGCGACCGCGCGCAAAGCCTTGACCAGGAAAACCAAGGCCGCCATCGCGGTTCACCTGTGGGGAAATCCGATCCGGGCGGACGAAATTGAGAGGACCTGCGGTGTTCCGGTGATTGAGGACTGCGCGCAAGCGCTGGGCGCGGAGGTTGGCCGAAAACCGGTAGGCAGGCAAACCAGCCTATCGCTTTTTTCTCTTTATACCACGAAGGTTATTGCGGCAGGGGAAGGCGGCATTGTCTGCACCTCCAACACGGCTTGCGCCCATTTTCTCCGCGACTGGCGGGAATATGACAACCCTCGTTCACTCCGGCCCGCTTTTAATTTCAAGTTAACGGATATTCAGGCCGCCATTGCCAGTGCGCAACTCACGCGCCTGCAATGGATGATGGGCCGGCGCCGGGAAATTGCCCGCGCCTATCGGGTCGCTTTTAAATCGCTGCCGGTGCAGTACCCCGCCCTGATAGAGGGAGCCTCCCCGGCACATTTCCGTTTCGTTTTGTTCGGCAAAGTGGACCCCGATTCGGCGATCCGACAGGCCGGGCTTTGCGGGGTCGTTTTGGCCCGGCCGATCTTTAGGCCTCTCCACCAATACCATGGACAACGCGGTTTCCCGGGAGCCGATGCAATTTTCCGTTCCGCCGTGTCGATCCCGATTTATCCAGCCCTTAGGGGATCCGAGTTCCGCAGGATTATCAACGCTGTTCGAGAAATCTACGGATAGGCTACGTGGTCCTATTCAAGAAGCTCGACGATCATGAAGGCAATATCGTCGAGTTGCTGGGCGTTGCCGCGAAACCGTATGTGGGCCCGCTCGATGATTGATGCCGTCTCTTCGGAATCTTTTTCGGCATGGGATACCAGAAGCTGCTGAAGCCGCCACAGTCGGAAGCGCTCCTTTTCCTGGTTTGGGCTCTCGGTCAAGCCATCGGTGTAAAAGACAAGCTTGTCCCCAGGCTCCATGGAAATGGTGCGCTGATCGTATTCGGGTTGAGAAATAAATCCAATCGTGATTCCTTCGGCGCCAAGAATCTCGGTTTCCTGCCGGCGTGTGCGCACCAGAAGCGGTGGAGGATGTCCAGCCCTCGCAAAGGTGAATGTCCGTTGCTCCAGATCGAGAATTCCCAGGACCGCCGTAAGGCTTGGTTCGCCCTTGAACCGCGTGATCTCGCCATTGACATTGATCAGCGTAGTCCGTGGGTCATGGCCGTCGAGAATGTTGCGCGAGAACACAATTTTAGCCATGGCCGTGACCAGCGCGGCCGGTACCCCATGACCTACCACATCGGCCATCAGAAATGCAATTCGGTCGGGGCCCAGACCGATTACATCGTATAAATCTCCGCCAATTGTCCCGCAGGGAAGATAGCGGGCCGCGATGGAAACGCCTTTAAACCGCCGCAAATCGTCGGGCAGCATGGAGCGCTGGATCATCTCGGCCATGGCCATCTCTTCCTGCACCGCTTGCATGGCTTCCTCCAGTTTCTCGTTGGCGGCGCGCAATTCCCGCAGCGTGATGGCCCGTTCCATGGCGTATCGGATCACCCTCTCCAGCGTGGAGGCATCGAATTTGCCTTTGACCAGGTAGTCGGCAGCCCCCGCCTTCATAGCCTCCATATCGACTTCGCGGTCGCCTTGGCCGGTGAGAATGATGAAAGGAGCATTGCACCCTTTGGCCGTCGCGTCCCGCAACAGGTCAAGCCCTGTCCGCTCGCCCAGGCGGTAGTCGATCAGAACGATATCGTGCTCATTGCTCAGCGCCAATTGCAGAGCCACCTCATAGTCCGATACCCATTGCAGGGAGATCGCGCTGCCCCGGATTTCATGAAGCAAGTCGCGTGTAAGGATGTAATCGTCCTCATCATCCTCGATGAGGAGAATGCGGATTCCGGCCTTATTCACCCGCAGCTCCCGCCCGGCTCGGCAGGATCACGATCTCGAACCAGTATTTGCCAAGCATTTTCACCGTCTCCACCAAGGATTCAAAAGAAACCGGCTTGGAGATAAACGAGTTAACGCCCATGTCATAACTGCGCAGGATGTCTTCATCCGCCTTGGATGTGGTCAAAACGACAACCGGAATGCGCCGTAGAGCAGGATGCGCCTTGATCTCCTGAAGGGCTTCGCGGCCGTCTTTGCGCGGCATATTAAGGTCCAGGAGAATCAAGCCCGGAAGGGGCCGGCCTTTCAGATTTTCAAAGGAACCGCGACGCAGAAGATAATCGAGCAGTTCCTCCCCGTCTTTGACGAATTCAAGAGGATTGCCCAGGTGGGCTTCTTCAAAGGCTTCGCGGGTCATGAGCCGGTCATCGGGATCGTCATCCGCCATCAGAATTGTGATGGGCTGCGGTTCCATTATCGACCTCCCCATTTGTTTCAAGCGGCAAACGGACAAGGAATACCGCCCCCTGTCCCGGTCGCCCCATGGCCTGAATTGTCCCGCCGTGACGCTCCACAATTTTGCGGCAGATGGCAAGCCCAATCCCCGTACCCTCGTATTCGTCACGACCATGCAGTCGCTGAAATACCTGAAAAATACGCTCGGAATGCTGCGGATCAAAGCCGATACCGTTATCCTCGAAACGGAGCTCCGCCGCCGGCGGCATACGGTCCCGCCAAATTTCAGCCACGATCCGCAGCACGGGCGCGACGTCCGGGCGCGCAAACTTGAGAGCATTGCCAAGCAGGTTCAAGAAAAGCTGGCGCATTTGCATGGGATCCGCCATTAGTGTGGGCAGATCACCCGCTTCAACTTGTGCCCCGGCCTCTTCGATTCGAATTTCAAGATCGGCCAGCACTTCGTTAAGAACCCGGTTTAAGTCCGTCGCGACCGGCGGCTGTTTGCTGGCTATCACGCGTGAAAGAGTCAGAAGGCCTTGAATCAGCGAGCGCATCCGCAAAGCGGCACTCTGCATTCGGTTGAAATAGTCTTTTGCCTGGCCTTGCATGTCCGGCATAAGAACCTGAAGACGGTCTTCGAAAGCCAGGATTTTGCGCAGCGGCTCCTGCAGATCGTGCGAGGCCACATAGGCGAAATCCTGGAGTTCGCGATTGCTCTGCTCGAGCTTGCGCGAATATTCGTTCAGCCGGTCCTGATTCTCCTTGGACTTGGTAATGTCGCGCGAAATGCCCACCAAGCCCTGGATGTGGCCGGCGCTATCGCGCGTGGGCACCTTCGTGGTCGAAAACCAATGATAGCTCCCGTCGATTTGCTCGGCGCGCTCCACCTTGCCAATCAGGGCGGTGCCCGTGCGTAAGATCCCCTGCTCGTCCGCCAATGCCTGCTCGGCATGCTCACGAGTCAAGTAATCGAAATCGGTCTTGCCCTGCGCCTGGATCGGATCATCGAGATGCAAGCGCGCAGCCATGGCCCGGTTGACGCGAATGAACCGCGACTGCATGTCCTTGAAATAGATCAGGTCGGGGATATTATCCATCAGGGCTTGCAGCAGGTCCCTTTCGTTCCGCAGTTGCTGCTCCTTGTGCTCCAGCGCGCTGATATCCCGGCCGACCACGACCACCCCAACCGTTTTGCCGAATTCATCTTGGTAGGGTGCCCGCACCATTTGGTAGTGCCTAATTTCTCCGTTGGAGTCGGGAGTGATTCTCCCCGAATAATCCCGCGCAACCTTTCCAGTCCGGATTACCTGGGCATCGATTTCTTCAAACATGCCCGCCATATCGGGAGGGAAGAAATCATGGGCGGTTTTCCCAAGCGCATTCTCCTGTGTACCCGCCCCCATTGAGGCGAGATGTGCTTTGTTGTTAAGCAGGTACCGGCCCGCAAGATCCTTGACGAAAATGGTGTCGGGTATCTGGTCGATAATGGAACGAAGAAGGCGCTGCCCCCTGACAAAAGCTTCCTCCGCCTCCTGCTTCTGCCGGAGAAGATGCATTCGGCTGAGCAACAAATTCACTTCCTGTTGTATCCGGCCGCAATCGGCCTCGCTTTTCCAATCGAGTGAAAATATGGCATACTCGGTCAGGCTTTCGGTGATCAAGCCCGGAAAGACAACCAGGTTTCCGTGGCTGGCGGGCGGAAGCAGGTCCTCGGGCGCCAGATCGCCGGACCCAAAGGCAATGGCGTCGGAAACGGACAAAACCGTCCCGGCGGCCATAGCCATTTTAACCACCACGGAGGCCGCTGGATCGGATGGGGATGCCTCCGCTAGGATGTAGGCCTTAATCCCCATCGACTCAAACCGGGAGGCAAGCAATTCCGGCAGCTTGTCCACAGCCGCAAAGTCTTCGATCCGGTTGATGACCTCCACAGTCAAGCGCCGCCTGGCCTCCCCAAAGATATCGGCCTGGGATGAAACGCCTGGCTTTTGGTTGCAAAGGAGATTGTTCTCCAGATCGCACCCGCAGGATTGCCTGATTCGAAGGACCGGCCGCAAAACAGTGGATTCCGCCGGGCGTCCGTTAAGCATGTGGTCCAGGATTTCGGCCGCGGTCCTCCCCATGGTTCTGATAGGTTGGGCCACAGTCGTCAGAGATGGTTCACTTCTCCGGGCCAGCTCCAAATCATCAAAGCCTGTCAGCGCGAAATCCCGGGGAACGCGATCGCCTGCTTCCAGGGCGGCTTGAAGAGCGCCCATAGCCATGTCATCATTGCAGCAAACCAAAGCGTCGAACTTTTGTCCGCGGCGACGAAGCTCCAAAAGGCCCCGGTATCCGGACGTCAGCTCAAACTCCCCTTCATGAAACAGGCCGGGGTCAAACTCCAATCCGCGGTCGCGAAGGAAATCGACATAGGCGCGGTACCGATCGAACGCTTCCGAATTCGATCTCGGGCCGGAGATGAACGCGAAACGCCTGCACGCATGATTGTTGAAAAGATGATCGAGGCAGCCCCGAATGCCGGCATAATTGTCGAAGCTGACAACCGGACACCCAGCCACACTCCGTCCAATTCCGACAAGCGGCTTCGTGCCAAATCGGCGGCAGAAGGAGCACAGCTGTTCCTCATTCAAATATTGGCCATACACTTGCGTGAGCGCGGCAATGCCGTTGATCTCCGGGCGATTGGCGAAGTTGTAGACCAAACCTGGGCCCGGACGCTGATATCGGAAATCCTCCAGATTCCCGCACGGAAACGCGATGCTGCGATAGCCGAGCTCGCGGGCTCCTTCGGCGAACCCCTTCCATATTTCCAGAGCATATTGGCCGTCCAGCCGCGGGAGCAGCAACCCCAGAGCCCGGCAGAACGTCCTCTCGTTGGAACCCGTTTCGCGAACCACATTCACCTCGCCTGAAGGAGAGAGCCAGGAAACCGGAAGCCGGGCATGATCACAAGCCCAGCGCAGCTTTTGCGACTTCCGAAAACTCTTCGACAAACACAGGCTTGATGCCAATGCGGACGCGCGCAGGAATTTCTTCGAAGTCTCCGCGGTTTTCCAGCGGAAGTACAAGCGTCTTGACCCCGGCGCGTTTGGCGGCAATTGTTTTTTCTTTGATCCCGCCAATGCGCAACACGCGGCCGGTAAGGGTAAGCTCCCCTGTCATCGCCACGTTTCTACGGGGAACGCGGCCGGTTGCCAGCGACAACAGGCTTGTGGCCATGGTTACGCCGGCCGAGGGCCCGTCCTTGGGAGTGGCCCCGGCGGGCACGTGCAGGTGTATGAAATTATTCGCGAAGAAATCGGCAGGAACGCCATACCGGGCAGGGCCCGCGGAGGCAATGTAACTATAAGCAATTGTGGACGACTCGATCATCACCTCGCCCAACTGCCCGGTCTGCTTGAATCCCTTCTCTTTGGATTGAATTCCAATGGCCTCAACATAGAGAACCGCGCCCCCGTTTGATGTCCAGGCAAGCCCCATAACCACGCCGGGCACCGGCCTTTTCATTAACGAGTCATCCGTGAATTTGGGTTGCCCCAGCAATCGCCGCACCTCTTTGGGTCCGATTACGAACTTCTTTTTTGGGGACTCGCCCGCCCGGCGGGCGCATTTGCGCAGGATATTTGCGATCTCGCGCTCCATGTTGCGCACGCCCGATTCGCGCGCATAATCCGAGACAATGGCGCGGAGCGCCGGAGGCATGAATTTGACCTGGTCCTTGCCCAGGCCGTGTTCACGGAGCTGGCGCGGCACAATATGGCGGCGTGCAATATGCAGCTTCTCGTCTAGGATGTATCCGGGAAGGCGGAGCAGTTCCATGCGATCCAGAAGCGGTGCCGGTATGGTATCCGTAACGTTTGCGGTCACGATAAACAGCACCTTGGAAAGATCGAAGTGGACATCCAGGTAGTGGTCCAGAAAAGCGATGTTCTGCTCGGGATCAAGAACCTCCAGAAGAGCCGAAGCCGGGTCGCCCTGGAAAGAGCTCCCGATCTTGTCGACTTCGTCGAGCATAATCACGGCATTGGCGCCCTTGCACCGCCGCAGGCCCTGGATAATCTTGCCGGGCATGGCCCCGATATAGGTTCGGCGATGGCCTTTGATCTCGGCTTCATCTCGCATACCCCCCAGACTGAAACGAAAGAAATCCCTGCGCAGCGTCTTGGCAATGGCCTTGCCCAAAGAGGTTTTGCCAACCCCGGGCGGGCCCACGAAGCAGAGAATCGACCCGCTGACGGCCCCTTTTAGCTTGCTGACACTGATGAACTCCAGAATGCGCGTCTTTATGTCGGGAAGACCGTAGTGCTCGCGGTCCAAAACAGCTTGGGCCCGGCGCAGATCAAAGCTATCGCTGGTGAAAAGCCCCCAAGGCAGGGACACTATCCAATCCAGGTAATTAAGGCCGACCGCAAACTCGGGACTGTGGGTGTCGATAAGCTCCAGCTTTTCCATTTCCTCGTTGAACCGGTCCGCCGCTTCCGGGGAAAACTTGAGTCGCGAGGCCTTTTTCTTTAGCTTGTCGATTTCCGCCGCGCGCGGGTCCATTTGCATGCCAAGTTCTTTTTGAATCGCCTTGAGTTGTTCACGCAGAAAAAACTCGCGCTGGTTCTTGTTGACCTTGCCCTCGATTTCGTGATTGATCTTTTCCTTCACCGCCAGCAACTGCTCTTCCTGTTTGAGCAGGAGAATGACTTTGGCCAGACGCTCCTTGACATCGAACGCTTCCAATACCTCTTGCAGCTTCTCTTTCTCGGCCGTGGTCATGAGACAGGCAAAATCGGCCAGCTTGCCCGGATCGTTGATGTTGATCTCCGAAAGGAGCAACTTTACCTGCTCGGAAAAGAGAGGGTTCAGTTTCAGAAGATTCCGCAGCACGGCAATGATGGAGGCAGACATGGCCTTGATTTCGATGGAATCCTTATCCCACTCGTCTTCCTGATAGACCACTTTGGCGATCAGGAACGGGTCTTCCCGCACAAACCGCTCGATCCGGAACCGTTTGAGGGTATTGACAAGAACATGAACCCCGCCCTCTTCCTGCGATGTGACCTTGAGAATCTTGGCCGCAACCCCCACGGAATACAGATGTTCCTTCTGAGGTTCGCCCACCTCGACGTCACGGGACAGAACGATTCCAATGTCCTTGCCCGGAATGTTATGCGCAACATGAGCAACACCGCGGGCGTATTTTCCGTCCGGAAAGTAGATGGGGGGACCAATCATGCCTGGAAACAAGGGGCGCTGCAGAATGGGAACAATAAACAGCGTCCCGGGCAGAATACGGCTGGCCACCACAATATTATTCTGGTCGCCTTCCGGCTTCGATACAGGCGTGGATGGCGCCGAATTGTCGACGACCGCCTCTTCGAAGGATTCAATATCTTTTTCGTCACTCATGATGGGATCCTCTCGATTGAGAGCGTGCACTAATAGGCTTTGCCAAAAATCACCCTTTGCTTGCTCGGTTTTCCGGTGATAACGCAGGAACCTTCTTCTGGGGCTAAGTCGAACGGAATGCAGCGGATGGTAACGGCCAGATCGTTTCGAACGGTCTCTTCCACGGCCGGATCGCCGCTCCAATGTGCCAGGGCAAACCCGCCATGGATCTCCGGTTTGTCCAAATTGGCCGGTGTGAAGAATTCATAGAACTCCTTCTTGTCGTCGATGATGCGCGTGTTTTGCTGACGGCAGGCCAGGGCGCGATCGAAGAGCCCGTCTTGGATTTCGTCCAGGAGCTTGGTAACAGTGCCGACAAATTCACCGCGATTCTGGCTGTAGCGCTTCTCGCTGAGTTTATCCCTGCGGCCCACAAAAACCGAATCCGAAGCGATATCGCGCGGCCCGACTTCCAGCCACAGCGGAATTCCCTTCTTGATCCACGACCAGGTCTTTTCGCCGCCCCTCCCCTCCCGTGTATCGAGTTCGACGCGCAGCGGCCGGTCGCAATAGCGGATCGCCCGCAATTCAGCGGCCAGTTTGGAGCAATATTCCAGCACCTGGGCCTTGGTTTCCTCTTTGTGAATGACGGGCAAAATCACAATGTGAGAAGGGGCAATTCGGGGCGGCAGGATCAATCCGTCATCATCGCCGTGTGTCATAATAAGGCCGCCGATGAGACGCGTGGATACGCCCCACGACGTCGTCCATGCCAGCTCTTCCTTGCCGGTCTGGTCGAGGAACTTGATCCCGGCTGCTCTTGAGAAGTTCTGGCCCAGGAAGTGCGACGTGCCGGACTGAAGAGCCTTGCGATCCTGCATCATGGCTTCAATTGAATAGGTGGAAACAGCGCCCGGAAATCGCTCGGTCGCGGTCTTTTCGCCCTTGATCACCGGCATGGCCATATAGTTCTGCGCGAAGTCCTCATAGACGTCCAGCATCCGCCGGGTTTCTTCCATGGCTTCCTGCGAAGTGGCATGCGCCGTGTGGCCTTCCTGCCACAGAAATTCGGTGGTGCGCAGAAACAGGCGCGTGCGCATTTCCCAACGCACAACATTGGCCCATTGGTTGATCAGCACAGGAAGATCGCGGTATGACTGAACCCACTTGGCGTACATGGCACCGATAATCGTTTCGGACGTGGGTCGGACAATCAGCGGCTCTTCCAGCTCGCCCGCCGGGACCAATTTTCCATCAGGGCCAACCTGCAACCGGTGGTGGGTGACAACGGCGCACTCCTTGGCAAAACCTTCGACGTGCTGCGCCTCCTTTTCGAGGAAGCTCTTGGGGATAAAAATAGGAAAGTAGGCGTTCTGGTGCCCGGTCTCTTTGAATTTATCATCCAATACGCGCTGCATATTTTCCCAGAGGCTGTAACCCCACGGTTTGATCACCATGCAGCCGCGCACCGGCGAATTCTCGGCCAGGTCCGCTGCCTTAATGACCTGCTGGTACCATTCGGGATAATCATCGGATCGTGTGGGCGTAATCGCCGTCTTTGCCTTCTGCGCCATTGTTATTCCTTTCGAGAACTGCCGATGCCGGTGCCGGGGCGACTCCGCCCAACGTCGTTGAAAATACGAAATATGGCCCGGCGGATTACAGTGGTACAAAGGTAACGGCGACCCCTGTCCGCGGAACAGACGGCAATTGCCATCGCTCGGTATCCACCACCGTGTTTGCTTTTGCCTGGCTCACCCGATATTTTTTCCAGAGTTACTATTCAAGGTCTTGGAAGGAAAGCATAACCACAGAGTCACGGAGCACACAGAGATTGTCACAGGGAAGAGGGTTTTTCAAAGAAAAATTCTTACTCAAATATCCTTCTTTCTCTGTGACCTCTGCGCCTCTGTAGTGAGTAGTTATTTTTTTTAAGAAATGAACTCACAATACGAAAAATTCTGCGAAGACGAACTGATTTTGCGAGACCTGCTGGCCGTGGACCGGACGATTCTGGCCAACGAGCGGACCTTTCTGGCCTATATCCGAACCGCGCTTGCATTTCTGATCACCGGCGCGGGTCTGATCAAGTTCATTGATTCCGCAACGGCATTTTGGGGAGGATGGGCGTTCATTCTCTGCGCCGCAGGCATTTTGGCGTTTGGAATCTACCGCTTCCATCAAATCCGAAAATCGCTGGCCCAAAGCAAGGGCAAACCTCAAAAAAGACTTAGCTGAAAAGTTCGCGGGCTCTTGAGACCATCCGGTTCAGTTCCGTTTCCGCATCGAACTGCCGATCCCCGAACCACGGAATAAATTCATGCACGAGGGGACCGTTGTAGCCCGTTTCCCGCAGCGTTTCGGCCCATTTCTTCCAGGGAATCACGCCATCGCCGGGAACCCAATGCCGCTCGTTTGAGCCGTCGTTGTCCGAGATATGCAGAGTGAAGATCCGAGCCGCATAGGTACGGGTAGCCCATAGGAGGTCCTGCCCCAGATTCGTATGGTTTGTATCGAGACAAACCCCAACCCGATCGGGCGGAAAAGGATCCACAAATTTCAGGTGCTCGAACACGGTATTGCAGAGGCAGGTCCGGGGAAGGCCTTCAATCGCCACGCGAACTTTCGAGCCAACCGGAATTCCCAAGAGCAACCGTTCCAAACCATTTTGCGCTGATCGAAGCCGCGAGGGCCTTTCGGATTCCGAAATGGGCTCCGCGCTGGGGTGCAAAACGATGCATTGCGCGCCCAGTTCTTCCGCAATGTGGAGACAATCAAGCGCCCGGTCCACGGTCATGGCCGCAACATCGGCATTGGCGCTTGACAGATCTTCGCCTTCATAGAACGGCACATGAATCGAATTGATCCTCACACCGCATTGCGCAGCGATTGCGCCCACATTGCGGAACCAATCCGGTTTGCTCAGGAGCGGCGCCAGATTTCCGGCCAGTTCCAGAAATCGGATTCCCGCGCCGGCAAAAAGAGAAATGTGCTTTTGGGGCTCGAACGGCTTGAAGAATGCGCTGGAACTGCCAAGGCGAAGCATGCGAATCAGACGGGAGTTTGGAGTAGGACGATGGGAGTCAAAAGAAGACGCAGGGCCGTGGATCTGGAGTTGGGAGGCAGGGACACAAAAGGCAAAGCCGGATCCGTTCGTCTATCCGTGTTCCGGGTTCTGCCCGGCTTTTGCCTTTTGCCCGTGACTCCCATCTCCACTCTCCCGGCCCCCGTCTTGCGTCAGGCGAAACTCTTCGCCGCGGCGGCAACGCCGGCGCCGCGCTCGAACTTATGACCCAGTCCGGCCAAGGCCGATTCCATCCCGGCGATGCAGGAGATGATATCAAACTCATCAACGAAGCCCAGGTGCGAAATCCGGACCACCTTGCCCTTGATCTGGTCCTGGCCGTCGGTCACGCGCATGCCGCTGTCGGCCATCATTTTCTTGATCACTTTGCCCGATCCGCCGATGGACTCCGGGATTTCCGCTACGGTCAAAACATTGGACGGCTTCTTCGTGAAGAGCTTCAGATTCATGGCCAGAACCGCGGCGCGGCAGGCGTTCGCGTTGCGCTCGTGGCGTTTCCAAATGTTCTCGACGCCTTCGGCCTTGATCATATCCAGCGCGGTCTTAAGGCCCACGATCAGTGATACGGCGGGAGTCCAGGGGGTCTGCTGCTCGGCATATGTTTTCAGGGCCTTTTTGAAACTGAAATAGAATTGTGGAATATCCGCTTTGTTCATGGCGTCAATCGCTTTTTTGCTGCAAGCCGCAAAGGCCAGTCCCGGCGGCAACATCAGACCTTTCTGCGACCCGGTAATGGCGATATCCACCCCCCAATCATCAAATCGCAGTTCGTGACTGCCGCAAGCGGTGATCGCATCCACCACAAGCACCACGGGGGTATTCCGCGTCACATGCGCAATGGCCTTCACATCCGTAAGCGAGCCGGTCGATGTTTCGGTATACGTCACAAAAACCGCGGTAATGGCCGGATCGGTCTTAATCTTCTTCTCGATCATCTCGGATGTAACGGCGTCACCCCACTCGACTTGGATCTCTTCGTAAGGAATCCCAAAAGCCTTGCACAGAGTGCCCCAGCGTTCGCCGAATTTCCCGCCATTGACCGTAAGGGCCTTGCCGCTGCGGGACATAATGCTTGTCACCGCGCCTTCCATGGCCCCTGTCCCGGAGCATGTCAGCGTCAGTACGGGCTGTTTTGTCTGAAAGAGATATTGGAGGTTCTCGTTGACCGATTTGAAGATCTCGATAAACTCAGGCGCCCTGTGGTGAATGACCGGCTGCGCCATGGAAAGAAGAACTTGCTCGGGAACCATTGTGGGCCCGGGAGTGTAGAGCCGTTTCTTAAGCATCAGGGTCCTCCTTGGGTGGGTATGTCAGTCCAGAACCAGACCGATGAGAATTCCTAATTTAGAATTCTGCATGGGAAGACCTCAACCGAAATACGGGAATTGGGGAAGCTTGGTAGGCCGCGAATCGAACCAGGACGCTGGTATAAGAAAAGTTCTGAAGTTGGCCTATTTTTGTGCTTTCGTATTCTCAACAACCCCGGCGGGCTTAGCGGACATTTTGCGGGCAGCGGTGAAGTATGTGGCCCTAACCCAAGCCCAATTGAGGCCGAAATGCAGCAGCGCAAGACCAATCAGCACAAGCCCGTTTGCTTGGTGAACCTGAAACATGATATTCGCCGCAATTCCGGCTTTGAAACAGAGGATCGCCGCGGCCTGCAAAATAAGCGCGACAAACAATAGAGGATTCAGAATCCGCAGAATCAGCGTCTTTTTCAAAGGGCCTCTCCTGGATTAGTCCAACTCTCAATTAGAGTCCAAAGCTCCTCCACCCCTTCGCCTGTTTCGGCCGAAACCGGAAGCGCACCCTTGCCATAAGACTCTTTGATGATCTTCAGTGAATTGGCAAGCTCGGTCCTTTTCAGCTTGTCGGTTTTGTTGGCCGCAATCCAGCTTCGGACACCAAGGGAGAAAAGAAACTTTGAAAGGACCACGTCATTTTGCTGGTCCGGGTGCCGCGCATCGACGATCTGAATGACGCCTCGCAGGTTTGGCCTGGAGTTCAAATATGCTTCGATAAGCCGGCGCCACGATTCCCGCTCGTCATGGGATACTTTGGCGTAACCGTACCCGGGCAGATCGGCAAACCGGAGATTTTCATTGATTAGATAAAAATTAATTTGCCGCGTCTTGCCTGGTTTATTGCTGGTGCGCGCAAGGCTCCTGCGCCCCAGAAGCTTGTTGATCAAGGACGACTTGCCGACATTCGACCGGCCGGCAAAAGCGATTTCGGGCAGATCGTCCAACGGAAACTGCGCCGCGCCGGCTGCGCTGATCAGAAATTCGGCGGAATGGATGATCATTTCAGAAATCCAAAGGTTAGTTATAATTGCTCACGTAGCCTGACGCCCCCATCCCATCCTTCCCCCGCAGGGAGGAAGGTGTCTTGGAAGTCCCCCTTCGGGGATTGATGGGGCGCGCTGAGTAGTCACCGACTAACTCAGCTCTCCGGCCGCTTTCTCCAGAATCCCAAACAGGTCTTCCAGGTTTTCCAGTTCAACGGACGAGAACGCAATCCGGATATCGCTTGTTCCATCGGCGATCACGCCGACGCCATGCTGATCCAGGAGATGCTTTCGGAATTTCTCCCCTTCGATTTTCTTGAGCCGCACGCACATGAAGTACCCGGAATTGAACGGGTATGGCACCCAAAAGCGCTTTCCCACACCCCGGCCTAGAATCTCTTTGACCTTGAGCGCGCGGGCTTTGAGGATTTCCTTTTTCTGAGCGCATTCGGCTCCGAAATTGGGGTCCTGCATTGCCTTGAGGACAATCGACTGAGATGGATGCGAGCAATTGGAGATATTGGCCCGAATCTGGCCCGCGAATTTCTTCTCCATGGCAGCATAAAATGCATTGCCGTCTGCGGCGACCTTAGTGGAGAACGTTACAAATCCCGTGCGGAAACCCCAGACGTAGAGCTCCTTTGTGGGCCCGTCCACTTTCACGGCCAGCAGGTTGGGATGCGCATCCGCAACCAGGGCAAAGAGAGACTGCTCGAATACGTCGGGCTCGTAGAAAAGGCCAAAATACGCGTCATCGCATACTGAAATAACTTTGGTTCCATTTTCCGCGGCCGCGATCAGAATTCTACCGATCGCCTGGGCTTCGTCCTTCGTTGGAGCATAGCCAGTGGGATTGTTGGGGAAATTCAGGATAACAAATGCTTTCCCTTTTAAGGATGCCCGCTCCAGCGCTTTCTCCAAGCCTGCCACATTAAAGCCGCCGGTTTTGGTGAACGTAGGAAATGTTCTGATTTTTGCGCCGCGGCAGACATTGAAAACCAGGTTGTAATTCTCCCAGTATTTATCGGTAACGATCACGGTATCGCCCCGATCAACGAAAAGATCGCCCAACAGACTAAGGGCATGCGTTACGCCGTTTGTCACAATGGGCAGCGAATATCGCTTCCCGCCTAGCAAAGGGTTCTTGGCTGCTAAGCCCTCTTTCCATTTCATCCGCAAATCCATGCGGCCTGTTGGAGGAGCATAGGTCAGCGACTCCGAACTTGTAATCCCGCTGAAATGCTTTGTGACCGAAGCAAGCCCCATGGGAGTCCGGTTTTCCGTAGCGATCCCAATGGTGGCATTGTACTTCTTGGCCTTCTCCCCTGCCTCGGCGCCCTGTACCAGAATTCCTTTGGGCAAAAAGGCGCGCCGTCCAAGCACCGAAAGCATTTCGAATACGCCGGTGTTTCCCGACCGAATAGACTGATTAAGTTCTTCAGCGATGGCCGAAATTGTTTCGCTTGCCATTCCTGCTCTCCCGGATCGTTTAGAGCGCATCTCTAAAAGGCTTTCTGGCGTCGCCCGGCTGCAAACGTCGCATGCTGCGTTGCGCTCCATCGGCGTATCTCCCTCTGATACGCCTGCTTCGCGCGCGTACACGCTCGGCATCACGCCTCGCGCCCCATGGGCTCGCCAAAGGCGAGTGCTCTTCGGCCATCCTGGCCTTCGAGTGTCTGCGCCGTTTTCGCTCGGGCTTTGGCCGACGCAATCCTTTTAGAGATGCGCTCTGGAAAGGGTCGGGAGATTTCCCGGCCCTTTCAGTGTTCTACTGAGTGATTTTTTTAAAGCTATCCGAGCCTGGCCTTCAGCTCGCTTAATTGACGCATTAAGCGCTCCGGCGTTCGCTCGCCGAACTGCGCGAAATGCTTCTCGATATCGGCCAATTCGTTTTTCCAAGCCGCCGCGTCCACGCGCAGAAGCTCCTGCATGGAGTCGGCCGCAATTGAAAGGCCCGCGGTATCGAGATCGCCCGACTTCGGAACGAAACCGATGGCCGTTTTCTCGGCCTGGACCGCGCCTTCCACGCGCTCGCACATCCATTTCAGCACGCGGCTGTTTTCGCCAAAACCGGGCCAAAGGAACTTGCCACTGGGGCCTTTGCGGAACCAATTGACATAGAATATTTTGGGTGCCTTGGATCCAAGATTGTCGCCCATATTAAGCCAGTGCTGGAAGTAATCGCCCATGTTGTAGCCGCAAAACGGCTTCATGGCAAACGGGTCGCGCCGAAGGTTTCCCACAGCGCCAATATTGGCGGCCGTTGTTTCAGAAGCCGCGGTTGCCCCCATAAACACGCCATGATCCCAGTCGAAAGACTCATGGACCAATGGAACCACTCCGGCCCGCCGGCCACCGAACACGAAGATATCGATCGGTACGCCTTCCGGCTTCTCCCAGTCTTCACAGATAACCGGGCATTGCCGGGCCGGAACCGTGAACCGCGCGTTGGCATGAGCGGCCACATCGCTTCCGCTTGGGGTCCAATTTTTACCTTTCCAATCTATCGCATGAGCGGGCGGGTTGCCATCCATGCCTTCCCACCAGATATCGCCGTCATCGGTGAGGGCGCAATTCGTGAAAATCGCGTTCTCTTTGATTGTATCCATGGCCATCGGGTTGGATTTGTAAGATGTCCCCGGCGCAACACCAAAGAAACCCGCCTCGGGGTTGATGGCATGCAGACGGCCGTCGGGCCTGATCTTCATCCAGGCGATGTCGTCGCCGATGCACTCGCACTTCCATCCGGGAATCGTGGGCTGCATCATCGCCAGGTTTGTCTTGCCGCAGGCCGACGGGAACGCCGCCGCGATGTGGAATTTATTGCCTTTGGGATTGGTCATGCGCAAAATCAGCATATGCTCGGCCATCCAACCCTCGCGCCGCGCCATGCTGGAAGCGATACGCAGAGCCAGGCATTTCTTGCCAAGAAGCGCGTTGCCGCCGTACCCGGAACCATATGACCAGATCTGGTTTTCGTCCGGGAAGTGACTGATATACTTCTTCTCAATCGGCGCGCAGGGCCAGGGCCTGTCTTTTTCCCCCGGGGCCAAAGGAGCGCCAATGGAATGCAGGCATGGGATGAACTCACCGTCGGCTCCCAGTTGTTCCAGGACCTTGTCGCCCACGCGGGTCATGATTTGCATGTTGCAGACCACATACGGGCTGTCGGTCAGTTCGATACCGATCTTGGCTATGGGTGAGCCAATGGGACCCATTGAAAAAGGAATCACATACAGCGGCCGGCCTTTCATGCACCCCTTATAGAGGCCTTTCATGGTTTCCTTGAGTTGATTGGGATCGATCCAATTATTCGTAGGACCAGCCTCGATCTGCTTGGGAGTGCTTATATATGTACGGTCTTCCACGCGAGCCACATCGCTGGGATCGGAGCGGAAAAGAAAGCTGTTAGGCCGTTTCTTAAGAGGAGTCGCGCTGCCGCTTTTGACCATCTGCGCCATGAGGGTGTCGTACTCTTTTTTGGAGCCATCGCACCAGACAATCGAATCTGGCTGGCACATTGCAGCCACTTCCTGAACCCATTTCTCGAGCTTTGCGTGTTGAACCTTTGCTGCCATGACTCCTCCAATCTTTGTTCTTGGTTTTCTTGATCGTGCCTTATCTTTCGACCGGGCAAACCGATAGAAAATACTTATTGCGTTCCAATAGCACCAGACATGTTTGTCCTGGAACTGAAATTCCAGGATTAACTGCATAGCCGCTCCATGTCGGCAGATGCATTTCGCAGGAGATGATCCCGGCGTGACACGCACTTGTGCGTGTCCTGTATCGGCCGAACAGCTCATCGAGTGGAAATTCATTGTGCTTTGCACGCACAAGTGCGTGCCACACAACAGAAAAGAATTACAGAAGCACACCATTTGACATTCCTGCCATACTACTGTATATTTTAACAGTATATGGCGCGCAATGTGCAAGGAGAGTCAATGAGGGAACTAACCAAGCGCCAGGATAAAATTCTGGACTACATCGAGCAATACGACCGCAAGCACGGTCGGCCACCCAGCTATCAGGAGATCCAAACCCATTTTGGATTTGCTTCCCCCACGGCAGTCGCAGACCATATCCGGGCCATTGAGAAGAAGGGCTATCTTCAGATACGTAAAGGAAGCCGGGGATTGCACTCGCTTCGTCCGCCCGCGCACGAGGTCCCGCTTGTGGGCCGAATCGCCGCCGGCGCCCCCATTGAAGCCATCGAGAACATCGAGACCAAGCTGGATCTTTCGCCGCTTGGAATTGATAACAGCAAGGGCAAATTCTTCGCGCTCCGCGTTAAAGGAAACAGCATGATCAACGCCCACATCATGGACGGAGACATGGTGGTGATCCAGAAGCAACCCATGGTGTCGGATTCGGATATAGCTGCGGTGATTTGGAACGAGGAAGCCACACTTAAATACGTTCGCAACTCCGAAAAAGATGTGCTTTTGGTGCCAGCCAATGACGCAATGGAACCAATTGTGGTTCAACCAGATAGGGTACACCACTTCGAGATACTTGGTAAAGTTGTTTTGGTGATTCGAACAAACCCATGAGGAATAATCAGAATACGCGGACACGGCATGCCGTGTCCCTACAAATCTTATGCTTCACACCCATTCCTCCTTTTCCCTGCTTGCCGGAGTGCCCTCCGTGCGCCAACTCGTGTCCAGGGCCAAGGAACTGGGAATGGATTCCCTGGCGCTCACCGATACGGACCGGATGAGCGGGCTGATTCTCTTTTATAATGAATGTAAAGAGCAGGGAATCAAACCTGTTCTGGGCCTTGAACTCACCGAACCTGACAAACCTCATAAAAACATTGTGTTGCTCGCCCGCAATGCCGAAGGCTATGGAGATCTCTGCGAGATCGCCACAAAACGCCACCTCAACAAGAACTTGTTCTCTTACGCCCAAGTCTTTGAAAAACAATGGTGTAACCTGTTTTTACTCACGAACTTTCCGGATCTACTTACGCTCCTCTGCAGCACCCCAAACCGCGATTCGGTTTACGCGGAGTTGATCCATAATTCACCGGCTTCGCGCAGTCGCAGCAAGGAAACCAAGGCCATTGCCGAAACTCTGGGCCAGCCTGTTGTGGCAAGTAACGATTCGTACTTTCTGGATAAAAAAGATTGGGAACTGCACCGCATATTAAGAGCGATTGGACTCAATTCCACCCTGTCCCGGCTTAAGCCGCACGAATACGCCAGCGAAGACGCCATGCTTGCGCCCGAAGCACAGATGCGTTCTCTTTTCGCGGATTGCCCGGAAGCAATCGAGAATGCCTCCCTGGTGGCACAGCAGTGTAACGTGGAATTGAGTTTGGGAAACTGGATCATGCCCGAGATTCAGGTTCCCCAAGGCCACACTCCAAAAACTTATTTGCGCGAGCAGGCCATGGCAGGCTTGGAGTCTCTATACGCCAACTCGTCTGATTATTCCAAGGCCAAAGAAATCCAGGAAATGGAACTGGAGGTTATCTCCAAGCTGGGCTACGACTCGTATTTTGTAATGGTCAAACAGATCAAAGACTGGGCTAATGAAAAATTTAAGACAAAGTATCGCAAGCCAGTCAGTTGCACGATCTTACGCGGCAGCGCAGCCAACTCGATTACCTTCTACAATCTGGGTGTCAGCCGACTGGAGCCCATCCGCTACAACCTGTACTTCCAGCGCTTTTTAAACGAGGATCGGGCCTCTCCGCCCGACGCGGATCTGGACTTTGGCTGGGACGAGCGCGACCAGATTTTCGAATACGTGACAGAGCAATGGGGTCGCGACCGTGTAGCCGTGATCTGCACCACCAACCACTTTCGCAAGCGTGCCGCATTCCGCGAAACAGCCAAGGTCTTCGGCTACAGCGAAGAGCAGATCTCGGAGTTGATCGACAACGAACTCCGGTTCTGGCGGTATGGGTTTTTGGAGGATTTCGAGCGCGGGTCCCCTACTCCGCCTTCGCGTCCACAAAACCATACCATCAACGATGACGAGATCCGGCAGATCCTGAAATACTCCGACGCGATCGTAGGCAAACCGCACTTTTTGGGACAGCATCCGGGCGGCCTGGTCGTGACCAACGACCCCATTTGGCGCCATGTGGCCTGCGAATACTCGGGCGGCGAGAAGAACCGGATCATCACCCAAATCGACATGCACAACGGCATCGACGACCTGGGCCTGATCAAGTTCGATTTGCTGGGCAACGGCTCGCTCTCGGTTTTGCGTGACACGCTCAAACAGCTCGAAGAGCAGGGCCTGCCCGACCCCGAGGTCTGGGACCTCGAAAAATGCTATAACGATCCCAAGGTGAAACACCTTCTTCGTAATGGCCGCACGCGCAGGATTTTCTATATCGAAAGCCCGGCCCAGATACGGCTGAATAAGAAGATCCAGGCCGAGAGTTTTGACGAGGTAGCCGTCACATCAAGCCTTGTCCGACCTGCCGGAACCGCGTATGCCGATGTTTATATCCAGCGTCACCGCAAGCACAAAATGGGCATTCTGGATTGGGAGTTTATTCACCCGTCTTTGGAGCCGATTCTGAGGGAAACACACGACGTCTGCGCATTTCAGGAGGACGTTATTAAAATTTGCCATCTTGTTGCGGGACTTACATTTAAAAAGGCAGATAAAATCCGGAAAATGATGAACTCACTCTACGAAGGAATTCCCGATGGATGGGAGAAAACCGCCCGCGAATTTCTGGACGGATGCATGCGAAACAGCGGCCTCAACCAGGACAGGCATTGGAACTTTGGAAGCGCGTCAGCAGCTTTTCGGGATTTAGTTTCTGCAAGTCGCACAGCGCCAGCTACGCCCAGCTCTCGTTTCAGTGCGCCTACCTGAAATGCCATTACCCCAGCCAATTTCTGGCGGCCGTGGTCAGCAACCGCCATGGCTTCTACACGGCCGACGTGTACCTGGATGAAGCCCGGCGCTGGGGCCTGCGCATTCTGCCCATGGATATTAATTCCTCCCGCGCACGTTACTGGGGCAAGCACAATTGGATCCGGCTCGGCTTTATGCACATCCGCAACATGAGCGAGCGAAGTATGACAGCCGTTGTCGAAGAGCGGGAAAAAAACGGCCGGTTCCGCAACCTGGTGGATTTTGTGGAGCGGGTCCCCATCGGCAAGCAGGAAGCCGTGAGCCTGATCAAGGTGGGCGCCTTTGACACCTTTGGCCTCAACCAGCCCGAACTGATTGCCCTTCTCGACGGAATTTACGGACGAGTACAGACCGACTCCCCTCGCCTGTTTCCAAAAGAATGGATCGAGTTTCACCCTGGCCTGAAGGACTACCCGCTGGTGGAGAAATGCTTGAACGAACTCCGTCTTCTAGGCTTTATGATCACCGGGAACATTCTGGACATTTTAGACCTGCATCCGGCCTCGCGCAATACAGTGGCCGCGGCCGAACTACATCGCTACAAAGGAAAGCGGATAAAAGTCTTTGGCCGGCCCATTACCCAGCGGACGTATTTGATCAGCCACAACGGGAAATTCATGCAGTTCTTGACCCTGGAAGACCGGACCGAGTGCATGGACATTGTCCTCTGGCCCACGGTGTTCGAGCGCTACAGCGAGATCCTGCACGGGTCCGGCCCGTTCGAGATCTGGGGAAAAGTCATTGAGGACTGGGGGACCTACTCGCTGGAAGCCGATACGGTCCGCGATGTGGCCTGGAACCCCGGCCAGATCGATTTCACCAAGGCCTCCCAACGCCTGGAAAAATCGCAACCCAGCCCGGTGTACGCGGAAGTGGAGGAGATAAAAGCAGCGTGATTAAGAAGGTGTTAGGTGACAAGTGCCACGACATCGTGGACAAAGCTCTTTGACATTGACGGTAGTAACGA
>CAYVZU010000002.1:34889-92510 GCA_964455935.1 uncultured Fibrobacterota bacterium | reverse complement strand
GGGTTTTGGCATGATCGCCCGCATCGTGCACCGGAAGCTGGCCGGTTTCAATCTGGGCCGGGTGCTTGTTGCCGATCCCTTTGTGACTTCGGATGCCGCCGCGAAGGCGGGTGTGGAGCTGGTGGACCTGGAAACGCTATGCCGGCAGGCGGATTTTATTTCGGTTCACGCGCCTCTTCTGCCTTCCACGCGGGGGATGATCGGGGCAAAGCAGTTTTCTCTGATGAAGAAAACGGCCATAATCGTCAACACCTCGCGCGGTCCGTTGATCGACGAGACCGCCATTGTGGACGCGCTGAAGGCAGGCAAGATCGCTTGCGCCGGGCTCGATGTGTTTGCGACCGAGCCGTTGTCCATGGACAGCGAGCTCCGGAAACTGGACAATGTCACACTTACGGACCACGCCGGCTGGTATTCCGAGGAAGCCATGGTGGACCTTAAAACAAAGGCCGCGCAAAATATCGTTGACACGCTGACAACCGGAAAGCCAAAATACCTTGTCAAAGTATAACTACTTGGTCCCAGTGTCATTTCGAGCGAAGCGAGAAATCTTTCTTCGTCCTGAGAAAAGATTTCTCCTCGAAGATTCGTCGAAATGACAATGCAAGAAGTATTGAGACCTAAGCAGTTACGCTGAAATTTTACAAAGGAGTACGCATGAGCCGTTATCGTCGTCTGGATACGCTGGTGACCATGAAGGAGATCGGAATCATTCCGGTCTTCTACAACGCGGATATTGAAGTGGTCAAAAGCGTGGCTTGCGCCTGCGCCGACGGCGGAGCCCGAGTGGTGGAATTCACCAATCGCGGTGATCGGGCCATCAACGTTTTTACCCAGCTCGAGGAATTCTGCGCCAAGGAGCGCAAGGACATCATCACCGGCGTGGGCTCGATCGTGGATGCGGCAACCGCGGCCATGTATATCTCGGCGGGCGCCAATTTCGTGGTTGGCCCTGTGCTGGATGAGGATACGGCAAGGACCTGCAACGGCCGCAAAATCCCCTACAGCCCGGGCTGCGGCAGCATGACCGAGATCCATCGCGCCGAGATGCTGGGCGTGGAGATCTGCAAGATCTTTCCAGGTGCCGAGGTCGGCGGCCCGGCGTTCGTGAAGAATGCCAAGGGGCCCTGCCCTTGGACCGACATTATGCCGACCGGAGGTGTATCGCCCACGAAAGAAAGCCTTACGGCCTGGTTTAATGCCGGCGTGGCTTGTGTTGGGATGGGTTCGAACCTGATCACCAAGGAGCTGTTGGCCGCCAAAGACTATGCCGGAATTACGAAGAAGGTCAAGGAAGCCCTGGAAATCATCCAACAGATTCGCGGAGGGAAGAAGTAATGGCCGTATTGACCGTCAGACCCAAGTCGGAGTGCAAATACGACATCGTATCGCTTGGCGAGGTGATGATTCGCCTGGACCCGGGCGACAACCGAATCCACACCACGCGCACCTTCAAGGTGTGGGAGGGCGGGGGAGAGTACAACGTGGCGCGCGGATTGCGCCGCTGTTTCGGCAAAGCGGCCGCCATTGTTACGGCCATTGCCGATAACCCCGTAGGGCGGCTGCTAGAAGACCTGATCCTTCAAGGCGGCGTCAGCATGGAATACGTGAAATGGGCGCCCTATGACGGAATTGGGCGCAAAGTTCGGGTTGGATTGAATTTCACGGAACGCGGTTTTGGCTGCCGCGCGGCCGTGGGCTGCTCCGACCGCGGTTTATCGGCCGCTTCGCAACTCAAAAAGGGCGACATCGATTGGGAAAAGATCTTTGGCAAAGACGGCGTCCGTTGGTTCCATTGCGGTGGAATCTATGCCGGCCTGTCGGAGACCACGCGCGACGTGATTATCGAAGCCATGACAATCGCCAAAAAGCACGGCACCATCGTTTCCTATGACCTGAATTTTCGGCCATCATTGTGGAAAGAGATTGGCGGAACGGAAAAGGCGATCGAGATCAACCGCAAGATTGCCTCGTATGTTGACGTGATGTTCGGCAATGAAGAAGATTTCACCGCCGCGCTCGGTTTCAAGGTCGAAGGTTTGGACGAGCATCATTCCAAACTCGACCCCACCAATTTCAAGAAGATGATCCAGGAAGCTGTGAAAACCTATCCCAATTTCAAGGTTGTGGCGACCACGCTTCGAAACGCGAAAACCGCTTCGATCAACGACTGGGGCGCTGTGATCTATGCCGGCGGTCAGTTCGCGGATGCTCCGCTTCGCGAGAATCTGGAGATCTACGACCGCGTGGGCGGCGGCGACAGCTTCGCCTCGGGCACGATCTACGGCCTTATGGAAGGCAAGACCGCGGCCGAGGCAGTGGGCTACGGAGCCGCGCATGGCGCTTTGGCCATGACCACGCCGGGCGATACCACAACGGCCAATGTCAAGGACGTTGAAAAAGCCATGAAGGGCGGAACCGCCCGCGTGGACCGGTAAACGGATCGCCTTTGTCTGAAAGGGCTGGCGGACTCTTTGGTTCTCCAGCCCTTCTTGTATGCGTTCGCATTCGAACGGATTCGCCCGATTCCCCTGACAGCACGGCGATTCCCGCTGATCCCCATTGACTCCGAAATCCGGAATAACATTGATTTAAACCTAAACTCCGTAGTTGAACCGTGGATGAAGAGCGGTAAGATCTTGCCCCAGATTGGCTTAAAGAAAACGCAGGCATATCACCCAATAGATATGGCGAGGCTTTCTGAAAGACAAGATGGGGTAAAAGGTTGCCGCTATTCGCCGCGGGCAATTGCGGAATTTAGGTTAAAGAGAAAGGACATAGTTCAACAAATAAAACAGAGGCACCCAATCAAGGAGGGGTAATGAAACGAACGAAGGCATTAAGAATTCCTGGATTTCTAACCGCTTTGATTCTTGCCCTGAACCTGGGATGCGCCGACGATCCAACATCGCCGGCGGTCTCTCTGGGGCCTTCGGGCTTGCCGGGCACGTGGGCCTACTCCAGCGCCTCGCCAAAGATTGCGATCACGACGAATGCGAGCCAGACCGCCGTCAACCCCTGTGTGGAAGGCGCCGGCGCCATCGCGGTGAGCGGGGTTGTCAATGCGCAACTAACGTATCTGTTGACGGCCACGATCGGGAGCATACCGGTGACCGTTGTCTCCAATGAAATTGGGGCGGGTTACCTTTACCAGACTTATCCCTGCTATACGCTGTCGCTGATGAACATAGGTTTCAATGTGGGCGGTGGGAGCCTTAGCGTCAAGCAGAACGACTCGACCGAGAGCACGTTTGAAGGAGCGGTCACATTCACATATGATTCCGCAGCGCATCGGCTTGTCGTGAACCAGTCGCAGCTCACCAATTCCGCGGTCGGCAACGTCACCATATCGGGGACGTTGACGGCACGTACGTTCCCGCTTGTGGCCAATGTTCCATCTGAGGTCAGCGTCCCCATGGAACTATTTTCGCTAACCGGCAGCGCAACGCTCGCGCTGAATGCCGACAGCACGTTTTCGGAGAACTCAGCATTGGGAGGCGATACGCTGAGCGCAACGGGAACGTGGCTAGCCGACGAAGACTCGCTGGAGTTTGCCGGGACCAGCGGGGCCCTATTGGGCACGAATCGCTTTGCGTATGTTGTGACGTCCACCGCACTGTCGCTTTCCATGACCAGCCCCGCCTGCGATGGACAGATCGGGACTTCGTCGCTTTCCTGTATGGAAGCTCTCCGGATGGCATTTGGCCTGAAGTCGGGCACCCTGGCCGATGCCCAGCGGAAGGTTACGCTCAATTTCGCAAGGACCGTTACGAAAAGGGCCGCCGGACCGGCGGCGCCTTTGCAATAGGGGAGATCAAAACAAAAGGCGAGTAGGATCGTGGCAGGCGCTACGCATGGCCGGCCGGATTTCCTGCTCAGGAGATGCATATGAAATTGGCCAAATGGCTCCTTCTGATTTCCATTGGATTCCTGTTTTCTTGCGCGGCCACAACTCCGCCGCCTCCACCCCGAAATGACGTGGTCATCGTGAAGCCCCGGCGACAGGTAGTCTGGGTGAGCGGGCATTGGAGGTGGAGCCGCATTCGGCACCGCTGGGTCTGGGTGCCCGGTCATTGGAGAGCGGCCCGTGGAAAACACAGAGCGATCGTTGTCCAGTAATTTGAACGTGTTGGCGCTTACAGCGTAGACCGAAGCAGCTTTTGCAGCGCGCGTCCGGTTTCCGAAATCTTGTTTTTCATGATCCGGTCCGGCGATCCATGGGCTGCGATGCGGCCGCCCCCCAGGCCCATTCCCAACCTTGCATGGAGAATCGATTCATGCCTCTTGTTGCAATGGCATTACGGAAATTTATATTTGTACTCCGCAAGGGCGATTAGCTCAGCTTGGTTAGAGTACCTCCTTGACATGGAGGGGGTCACAGGTTCGACTCCTGTATCGCCCATTTTTTCTGGCCGAAGCCCGCGAAGAGCCATCGCGCCCGAATCAGACCCATCCGTGATTTCGAATTCCAGCTTCAGGGGTCCAGTATATATATTTGATATCTTCCCCAAAGGTGGAACATGAAGCGAATGTCACGAGTCCTTCTTTTCTCCGCCGCTTCCATAGCCCTAAGCCTTCTGTATTCCTTTGGCCCCACCGGGATGTTTGCCACGGTTCGCAAAGAAGGGACCATTTCGAAAGAGACGGTGGTCGCGCCTTTCACGTTCGACATCATGCGCCGGCCGGAGGAGATTCAACGAGATCAGGAAGAAGCAAGAAGAAAGGTGCTGGCCGTGTTCGATCACGATGAGGCGGCCACACAAAAGGTTTATGACCGGCTTGATCAGCTTGAGGACCTGCTCTTTCCGCAGAACAGGCCCGGCCGTAAACGCCCTGACACCCTGGGGATGCTTGGGTTGTCAAATCGGTCCCTCGAGGTCATTCGCCAGAATCCCCGGATTATCGAAGAAATCCGCTTCAGCATGGACCGATTGCTTGATAGCGGTGTCATTGCCGTTGTGGTTGCTGCTAATCTCGATGCGGTAAGGGCCTATGAAGCGCGGTTTCATGTTGCCTCGGTCCCATACCTCCTCTACGATAAGGATTTCTGTTTTGTCCGCAAGCGAGGCGGCGAGACGGTGTTGCCCATATCCCTGATCTCTCCCCGTGAGGCGGCCGTTGACAAGGAATTAAACCGATTGCAGAAAACCATCAACAGTTCGGAAATCCTCGGCTCGGTTTCAGAAATCCTCCTCAACTATTTGACGCCAAATGTGTTCTACAACCCGGGCGAGACCGTTGCCCGAAGGGAGGCCGCCGCGGCAAAAGTACCCACGACGCGGGGCCGGATTGTTCAGGGGGCGACCGTTGTCATGCGCGGTCAAAGTCTGACATTGGAAATCCTCGATGCGCTCTACTCCCTTCAGTGGGCTCGCTCGAACCAGACCGTGAAAACCACGGCAATATGGGATTTCCTGGTCCTTGGAGCGACGGCGGTTTTGTTGATGACTGGAATCGCCTTCCTTTTGCGATCCTTCGTGCCCGCAATTTACAATCGAAATGCGGACCTCTTTGCCTTCCTGTTGCTGCTGGTGTGCGGACTTACCCTGATGCGCGGGACCCAAACAATCCTCGAGGCGCTGAGACCGGGATTGGATTGTCCGGCATTGTGCCCTTTCTTTGCGGCCCAAGCCATTGCAGCCCTCTTGTGGGGAATTCCGGGGGCGCTGGTTATGGCACTGGGCGTTGGCCTGTCGCTGGTCCTATTTTTGGAGCTCCCCGCGTCCTTTATCATCTTTGTTCTGCTTGGAAGCGCGCTGACAGCCTGGACCTGCGCCCGCATAACGCGGTCAAGAGATTACGCCTTTCTGGCCTTGATCATGGCATTTGGCTCAGCCGTCCTTTATGGTCTTGGTGAACTTGGTCAATTGCTGTCCAATCGCGACGCGTGGGCGGGCAACGTTGTCTCCGCGGCCGGCGGAGGTCTCATCTCCGCTTTGCTTGTGCTTGGGGTTCGGCCATTTGAGCTTATTACAGGGCGACCGACCCGAATTGGCCTTTCCGCGCTTGGCAGTCTGAGCCATCCGCTTCTGGCGAAGCTTTCGATTGAGGCGGCCGGGACCTTTCAACACAGCCTCAATGTCGCAAACATGTGCGCGGCAGCAGCGGAAGCATTGGGTGATGATCGGGCTCTGGCGCGCACGGCAGGCCTATATCATGATATCGGCAAAATGTCGAGACCTTCCCAATATTGGGAAAACCAGGAACCGGCAAACCGTGAACGGGAAGCCATTCCTGAGTCCATTCTGCGCTCCATCGTTCTCTCCCATGTCCAGGAGGGGGTCGCTCTGGCTTCGGGGTATCGTTTGCCGGACGAGGTAGCCCAGGCCATTCTTGAGCACCATGGCACGAACCCGGTTTTGCAGGGGCCGGGCACAGTCGCAGAAAATGCGCTGCGATATCCCGGGCCCAAACCCACGCAACGAATGTCGGCCATTGTCATGGTGGCCGATTCATTGGAAATGGCGGTTCGGCGATCGGGAGCGCAAACCACCGCCGAAAGGCTGTCGCTGGGTAATGCAATCGTGCGGGATCTTCTTGCGTCCGGGCAGCTCGATCGTTCGCCCTTGAAAATGGAGGAACTCCCACGCATTATCGAATCCATGGTGATGATTCTTCGAGGCTACAAAGCCAGCACACTTGAGCCCTCAAGGTAATAGGAGAGGAGTATGCCGCAAAAATTCGTCCGAAAGCATTACTTCATCAATCCTCGATTCCAGACCCGTTTTCTGATTTCCTTTGTCGTTCCCATGGTCGTCCTTATCCTTTTTATTGGGGTGGTCATGTTCTTTTCGGCCGGGGCCATCATCGACTCGACTCTGGGCCTGGTCGGGGAGGAAATCCACAACATGATCCGGTCCAAAGAGATGCACGTGACCGAGCCGGCCGTCTGCAATTCCGAAATCGTGGCCCAACTCCGCCGGTTCGCATCGGATTGGCGGGCCGGTGATTCGGCCGGCTTCACAGGGACGCTGCTCGTTTCGACATACAAAGTCCTCGCGGCCGGGCTGCTTATCGTGCTGGTGGAATTGGCTCTTCTCACCGTCTTTGTTTCCCATAAGATCGCGGGTCCCATGTATCGCTTTCAAAAATTCTGTGAAGGAATCCGTTCGGGTGATCTGACGCAACGGGTTCATTTGCGCAAGGGAGACGAAATGATGGACATGGCCGACGATCTGAACCGGGTTGCCGAGTTCATGGCAAAACGCGTCAGGGAAATCCGGCTGTCCTTGGAGAAAGTGAAACCGGCAGCCGAAGACAAAGCCGCCTTTGAGGAGGCCCTGAAGAAACTGTCCGATTTCAAAGCATGAGGTCCTTCCGGGGTTCTGAGCCAAGGTTGAAACTCCAAAAACGGAATCGTATTTTATGCAAACTATGAAACCATCAAAGACTCTTACCGAACGTCTTTACGGACAGAAGAATTACCTTTTGCTTTTCACCGCTCTACTGGTGATTGCCGTCGGCTACGTTTGCCTGGCGGTGAAGCCGAAGGATGGTCTTTTGACGATGAACGTTGCGCCGGTTCTTCTTGTGCTTGGCTATTGCGTTCTGATGCCAATTACTCTATTCCTTAAGCCGGGCAATCGTTCAACCCGGGAAATTCAGAAGCCGGTCCAGAAATAGAACCTGCTCATATCCACCTGCGCGGGGTCGCTCGCAGCCGAACGAAACCGGAAGGGTTTATGAGATTGATTCTGAGGGCGATTTGCTCAGCTGGTCTAGAGCGCCTGCCTTACAAGCAGGAGGTCCAAGGTTCGAATCCTTGATCGCCCAATTCTCCTCTTCAGGAACTCCGCATGAAACACTATGCTGTCCTTCGGGGAAGGCGCACGGGCATTTTCCAGCAATGGACAGGGCCTGAGGGCGCCGAGGCCCAGGTTCGGGGATTCACCGGAGCTCGTTTCAAAGGTTTCGAGAGCCTGATCGAGGCCAAGGCATGGCTTGAGCAGGGCGGTCCCAGACCGGCCAAAGCCCATCATACTCCCAGACCGGAAAAGAAAAATTCCACCGCATCTCAATTTTCGGCGGATACGATCGTCTATACCGATGGTGGAGCTTTGGGGAACCCCGGCCCCGGAGGCTATGGGATTGTTTTATCCGAACAGGGGGAGCGGAGGGAGATTTCCGGAGGATTTAAAAGGACCACAAACAACCGAATGGAGTTAATGGCCTGCATCGTGGCTCTTGAGCAGGCAAAGGGAACGGATCTGGTCCTTTATAGCGATTCCCAGTATGTTGTGCGGGGGATTCGTGAAGGGTGGGCCGTCAAGTGGCGCGCCAATGGATGGATGCGGAACCGCACCGAGCGCGCCGAGAATACGGATCTTTGGGCACGGCTTCTGGACCTGGTGGAGAAACGGTCCGTCAAGTTCGAATGGGTCCGGGGCCATAGTGGAACTCCGGAGAACGAGCGCTGTGACCGGCTTGCGGTGGCTGCGGCTGCCCAGAGCGGGCTGCCCGCTGATGAAGGATACGAAACTCGCGCAAGCTCGCAGTGATTACCCCATCCAATCCGTCCAGCACATCCCTTCCTACCAGACTTCCTCCGGCGTAATACTAGAGCGATTCTCAAAGATAAGTTCCGTAATGGGCCGGCCTCCTGACGTAACGAGGACACGGCTGCCCGCGATGGGCATACCCTGGAAAATGCGTAACGGCTTGTAAACCTTTGTGGGCCTTTTGGCCAGAAACCGAGATTCAACCCTCATGGGTGGTTCCGCAGTGAGGAAGGAGGCTGGCCCATTACGGAACCTTCCATTGGTCACTGCAAAGGGCGGATTGGCGGATTGAGGCAAGCTCTTGACAATGAAAGGTCAGTGCGCCAGAATGGATTGTTCGATCTGGTCGAGTTTGCCGGCGAACGCTATATCTTCCTTCAGCATGCCTTCGATCTTCTTGCAGGCGTGAATGACCGTGCTGTAATCGCGGCCGCCCAGGGCCAGACCGATGCTTTTGAGGGAGTGCGACGTGTGCTTCTTGGCGAAGTACATGGCGACCTGGCGGCCGATGGCCACTTCTTTCTTCCGCGTGTGCGTGCGCAGGATGTTGGTGGAAAGCCCAAGGGCTTCGGCCGTGACTTTCTGGATTTTATCAAGTGTAATGCGGGTGGGTTCTTTTTCGATGGAATCGCCCAGCACCTCTTTGGCTGTGTCGATCGTGACGCTGATTCCGGTAAAGGAACCATAGGCGATGAGCTTGACAAGCGTTCCTTCCAGCTCGCGGACGTTTGTCTTGATATGGTCGGCCACATAGGTGATGACTTCCTCCGGAAGCTCCACACCATCGTTCTCCGTCTTCTGCCGCAAAATGGCCATCCTTGTCTCGAAATTCGGGGGCTGGATATCCGTGATGAGTCCGGCTGAGAAGCGGCTTAGGAGCCGCTGGGTCATATCGGGAATCTCCTGGGGCGGGCGGTCGCTGGTGATCACGATCTGGCAGCGCATCTGATACAGGGTGTTGAAGATGCGGAAAAATTCCTCCTGTGTGCTTTCTTTCCCGCTGAAGAATTGAACGTCATCGAGCAACAGAATTTCCACATCCTGGTATTTCTTGTAAAATTCAGATGAGTTTTTGTTGATGTGAACAAATTGAATGAACTGGTTGGTGAACTGCTCCGATGTCACATACACGACCTTCTGGGCGGTCTCGTTTGTGAGTGCGAAATTTCCGATTGCCTGCAATAGATGCGTTTTCCCAAGCCCGGTTCCGCCATAGATCACCAGCGGATTAAAGGAAGTTTTGCCGGGCGCTTCGCCCACGGCCATGGAGGCGGCATTGGCGAACTGGTTTGAGTCGCCCACCACGAAACTCTGAAATGTATAGTTTGGATTGAATTGCTGGATCGTGGCGTTCTCGCGAACCAAGGGTCGGGCCACGGACTGGCTCTCGACGATTTCATTTGCGATCCTCCAGTCGGCCTGGGAATTCGCGGTGAATTCTATCTCGGGTTTCGTGCCATATACAGTCTCGAAGGATGTTAGAATAAGGCTCTTATAGTGCTCCTCAATGAAGTCAGCAAAGAAGCGATTCGGCACCTCAATAACGGCCTTGCTCTTGTTCATGGAAGACAATTTCGTGGTCTGAAACCAGGTTTCGAAACTGATTCTGCCGATTCGCTCTTTGATGAAGTCCAGACACCGTGGCCATACAGTGGAAAAGTCGTTATCTACTAACAAATTATCAACACTCATAATTGGTTCTAAATTAGTGAGTTACTGAGATTCTTAACAAAGCAGATAGCTCGCCCATTGTATGCGTGTAAGATGTTTTAATTCAATTCGTTATATAGATCAAATGAAAATTTACGGTATGTGTTTTCAACTTGTTTTCGACATGTATGCAACACCAATATTAACACTTTATCAACACTCGTTTTAGAGTAGAAAGTAAAATAGCTATTTTGGGGAGCCTGTCAACAAGTATTTCGTCCAGCTTGAAAATCTTGCTGAAATTAATAATTGTTTATCGCAGAGTCGCGGAGAAGGAGGACGTTTAGATCCGTTAAAAATTTCTTCCCTCTTGTAACTACACAGGTTCTCATGAAACCACAGAGAGAAATCCGAGTTAAGAAGGAGAACACAGAGGGAAATCTTTCTGGCGCGCACCGCGCCGGAATAGATCTTTTCCCACTCTGTGTCCTCCTCTCCGGCCTCAGTGTTTCCTCTGTGGTTTCATGATTCTTTCGAGAGACCTGAGTAGTTACTCCAATATACTCTGTTCTGTGGTAAATCATGTCTCTCCCTTTGTTGCGGCTTTGCCGCGCCAGGCTCTCTGTGGTGATATTTATCCAGAATTCCCCAGGCTTGCTAAAAAAAGTTGAAATTAAAGCTTCAGGAATAGCTAAAGAAATTTATGAGAATTCCCGATATGCTAATAAAGGCTCTGGAAAACAAATTGCCGGGAGGTTTCGGATGCAAGCCTTATCAGTTGAGTATTCTCAGCTCAGCTACACTTCCGCCCTGATTTCCGGAGGCTCGAAAATTCCTCCTCTTTCAAGGGATGCCTCGCTGGGAACGGATGCCGGTAAGGGGGCGGGTCGCGATTTGAGCCGGTCTGCCATGGACCAACTTAAACTATACAATGGCATCGGCACACTGATGGCTGCGGAGCACCTCGAATACGACTCGCTGAAAATTACCTTCACCTCCAAGGACGGCGATACGGTGCAGCTTCATGGGCTTGGCAATGCCAGCCTTGCAACAGGGAAATCCAATGGGAACGACAAGGACCAAAAGGAACTGATCAAGTACATAAAGGAAAGTCTGGTTTCGCTGCGACAAGAGATCTTAAAGGGATTTGTCGAATCCCAGGGCGGAGAATTCAAAGAAGTTGATTTCAATAACCAGGAAGTCGCGGATCTCGAAGCGGCCATGCCCGAATACTGGAATGCGGAAAACACGTCGCAGCGAATCGTTGATTTCGCCACCTCCTTCTTCTCGCTTTCCAAAATGAGTGTGGACGACTATGTCGAAATGATGAAAGGCGCCATAGACCAGGGCTTTGGTCAGGCTGTAGACGAGATGGACGAATTGCCGGGAGCCGTAAACGGGCTGATTTCCAAGACGCACAATCTGGCCATGGAAAAGCTGCAGGCATGGGCCGATTCCATGAAGAACCCGCAGGTGAGCGCGGAAGTATAGCTGTTAGATCCCTTTCACGAAAATCGGGGTCCGTACCCAGCCAGCGCAAAGTTCTGGTTGCCGGTACGGACTTTTTTGTTTATTCTTTATCTGTTGGACAACGCGGCGTCTCCGCTTCGCCGCTTCCAAGTAAATCCAGTTTGGATGGAACAGGGAGGATTGATGAGCACGATAGGCGTTATCGGATACGGATTTGTGGGAAAGGCCGTGGCATATGGATTTGCCGACTACGACCGGATCAACGGTCGCGAGCCAAAGCACCAGGTTCTAATTTATGACAAGTTCAAGCCTTATCACGAGCTTGACGAGGTGCTCGAAAAGAGCGAGGTGCTGTTCATTTGCCTGCCGACGCCGTTTCACGAAGACCAGCTGCGGATTGATTTGTCTATTTGCGACGAAACCATCGGCCAGATTGTGCCCCGGATCGCGGGCAAGGGCAAGGTGGTTGTGATCAAATCCACCGTGGTCCCCGGCACAACCCGGCGCTACGCCCAGTCTTATCCCCAGGTGCCGTTTGCATTCAATCCGGAGTTTCTGACCGAGGCCAATTACCTGCAGGATTTCGTGAAGTCCGAGCGCGTGGTGATTGGGGCCGACAACGACTGGGTTGCCCAGCGCCTTATTGACCTGTACCGGAGCTGTTTTCCCCAGACGCCGATCCTGAAGATGAGTTCCTCGGCAGCCGAGATTGTGAAATATCAATGCAATGTTCTGCTGGCGACAAAAGTGGCGGTCTCTAATATCTTTTATGACCTCTGCAAATCCGAGGGCGTCAGCTACAACGACGTGAAGCGGGCTGTTGCCATGGATTCGCGCATCGGCGGAAGTCACATGGATGTGACAACCGAACGAGGGTTTGGCGGCAAGTGTTTTCCCAAAGACCTTGGGGCGATCATCGGCTGCTGCCGCGAGCTCAATCTCGACTGCCGGCTCCTGGAGGAAGTGCATGCCTACAATCTGCGCGTCCGCAAGGTCAAAGATTGGCAGGAGATCGCGGGCGCAAGCGTGGGCGGCCGGCGTTATGGAAGCTAAGTGAAATTCCAAGTTTCGACAGGATATACAAGATAGACAGGATTCTGACTGACAAACGATGGTTCTTGGGGATCCGAAGGCTGGTAAATCAAATCGATCCTGTTAGGCATTTGGGCGGGGCCGCTTTGCGGAAAGAATTCCGTTAAATCGTTTTTCTCGATGTTCTCATTGTCTCTGTGGTGAAGCGTTACCGCGAAGAATATCGAGGCAGTGCGAAAGATCCTGGGGCAGGGGAGCCGTGATCGAGACGGGCCGGTCCGTGGCCGGATGGTGAAAGCCCAGTTCGCTCGCGTGCAAAAACTGGCGGCGCAGACCGGTTGCTTTTTCCAGAAGGCGGTTCACTTCGGCGTCCCCGTAGTCACGGTCGCCCGCAACCGGGTGGTGATTGGACGCGAAATGAACCCGGATCTGGTGCGTCCGCCCTGTTTCGATCGATACGGTCACCAGCGTATAGTCTCCCAGCCGTTCCCGTATCCGGTAGCGTGTAACCGCGCTTTCGCCGCGGTCGGATTCCGTGGCGATCCGCACCTTGCCGCCGCGCTCCGAATCCGAAACCCGAATAAGGCTCTCGCGAAACTCGCCGAATTCGTGCGGCAACCGGCCCGCAACCAGGGCCAGATAAACCTTGTGCATGGCCCGTTCGCGAATCTGGCGGTTCAGTTCGCGCAAAGCCAGACCCGTTTTCGCGACCAGGATTACGCCCGAAGTCTCCAAGTCCAGCCGGTGCACAAGCGCAGGCCGAAACGAGACGTCCTTACCCGGTTTCAAGTAGCTCTGCACCAGGTCGATGAGGGTCTGGCCCTGCTTTCGTTTGGTTCCGGGATGCACGGCAATTCCCGCCGGCTTATTGAGACAAAGCAGGTCTTTGTCTTCGTGCAAAATCCGGAAATTGTCCTGAAAGAACCGGGTTTCCCGCAAGGCGCGTGTGTCCAAGCCGCCCTGGGCCGTGATTTCGCCGGTCTGATAGTACAGATCCAGGCGATCCCCTTCCTTCAGCACGGTATCGACGTGCGCGCGGCGGCCGTTGAGTTTCACCTTCCCGCTGCGCAGGCCCCGGTAAAGGTGAGACAGGGGCACATTGGGAAGAACCTTTCGCAGGAAGCGATCAAGCCTTTGTTCCGCGTCGTTGGCTGTAATCTGTACGGTCTTCATGAGGGCCGGTTGATGTGATCGGTTCCAATAACCTATTTAAGGTCCATGTTTTTACGGTATCTTCGCCTGGACCATGCCAAAATACCCATCTTGGCGAAAGCGATTCAAACCCATGCCTAAAATTCTTTTGATCCAGCCGCCGATTCGGGATTTCTACATCACGCCGCACCGGCTCGAGCCGCTTGGATTGGAGTATCTGGCCACGGCAGCGGAAGAAGCGGGCTGGTCGGCGGAGATTTTGGATTGTGCGGGCCGCAAGCGGCCCAAAGTTCTGCCCTATCCCGATGCAATGGAGTACCTGCGGCCGCATTACCCGCCGCATGATCGCAGCCCGTTCGCGCTCTTCCGAAACTTCCAGCACTTTGGGCTTGACGACAAAGCGATTGAAACGGAGATCAAACGGTCGAACCCCAACGCGATCGGCATTTCGGCTCTTTTCACCGCGTATCAAAATGAGGCGCTCAGTATCGCGCGTCTCTGCAAACAGACCTGTCCGTCGGTTCCAGTGGTGCTGGGCGGGGGATACCCGACCTGCGAGCCCGAATCGGCTCTGGCCCATCAGGAGATCGACTACATCGTCATAGGCGAAGGAGAGGGGCCATTGAGCGCGCTACTGGCGGTTTTGGAAGGCGGACAAGTGCCGCAGGGCATTCAGGGTCTGGGACTCAAAGTGAACGGAAAACCCGTAATCCAGCCGGCCGGGCCCGGCAAGCCCCTTGGCGAGCGCGCCGTGAAATTTTACCCCGGTTTGTCAATGGCAAATACCCCCAAATGGGCCATGATACAGACCAGCCGGGGCTGTCCCCACGGCTGTCGTTTCTGCTCCTCGAAGCTTGTTTTTCCGGGGCCTGTTCGGCAGCGTGACCCTCGCGATGTGATACGGGAAATGCAGACAATTCAAAGCCAGGTGCCGGGGATCGGGATTGATTTCGAAGATGACAACCTGACCTACGATCGCGCCTGGACGCTGCGGTTCTGTGATGAAGTCGTCCGGAGTTTTGGGCGCCGAAAGCTGAGTCTGAGCGCAATGAACGGGTTGTGCGCCGCCGATCTCGATTCCCAAAGGCTGTCTGCTCTCTGGTCGGCCGGATTCACCCGTTTGGATATCAGCCTTGGAGTGCATGGCGATAAAACGCAATCCGAGCAACGGCGGCCGGTAAAGACGCCGCAGGTGCTGTCGATTGCGCGCCTGGCACGCATGTCGGGTTTTGATGTCACCCTCTATTTCATTCTGGGAATGCCGGGACAGACCATCCCTGAAGCTGCGGAGGCGATCCGTGAATTATCAGCGGAACCCGCCTTTGTGGCAGCCAGCGTTTACTATCCAATCCCAGGGACGCCGGATTTTTCGCTCTGCATGGAGCGCGGCTGGATCGATGCCGCTCATCCCGAGCTGTGGCGTTCGTCATGCATTCCAATTGAAACCGAGACCTTGAACCGCCTTGACCTGGTCACGTTTTTGCGGATCCTGCGAATGGTCCACTTCCTGAAGCGGTATGCCACTGCACAGCAGATTGGGGCCTTGGGAAAACGAAAAACCGAAGTTCCGGGGGCGCTGCATCAGGACGAGGTTGGGATTGGGCTGTGGCTGGCCGAGCTTGTGCTAAAGGAGAGAACGTTCTTCTCTCTGCGGGTCGATGAACCGGGACACTTTCAAGTCGAGCAGCTGCCTACTTCAAAGCGGGTTCTGGATCGCGTGCTGGGTCCTGGCGATCTGAGTTGGATTCAGCCGCCCAGCCTGTGAAGGTAAATGCGCTACTGGGCGCCGGCCGTCAACGGCTGGGCACCTGAGGCCCGTACCTCGCCCGAGGTCTGTGACGCGCGAATCGCCTCAACCCGATTTTTTAGCTCGGTACTGAATTTGAACAGGGGCACAAAGCGTTCGTTGACCTGGATCACTTCGCCGGTTTTTGGATTGCGGGCCGGACGGGCCTTGCGGCGTTTGGGATAGAATGTGCCAAAGCCGCGGATCTCGATACTTTTCCCATGACACAAGGCGTCGGCAATGGACTGCAAAAGACCTTCCACGGCAATTTTTGTGTCCGATTGCGTCAATCCGGTCACCTTGGAGATATCGTTGACAATGTCTTGTTTTGTGGTGTTCGTAGTTGGCTCCTTTCCCGAAAGAAAAATATAACTCCGCTGACCTGTTGAATCAATATTGGGCCTTTCGGGCAGGGACTACTACGGCTTTTCTGTTGCTTTTCGGGCGCCGGTATGCAACCAATTCGTCGTTCAGGAAAAAAGGAAAGACCGCAGGGCGACTGCGCTCCAGCGTCTTTGCTTCACCGGCCGCTGGGCATTGTGCTGTAATTGTTCGTGCAATCGACGGGCCCGGAGGACAAACGCCTCCAGATTCGCCTCGATGATCTGCGGAAACGACGATCCGTCGGTCTCAATCGCCAGGAATGGAAAATTTTCGCCGGCTCCAAATGGGCTTGAAGCCTTGTCGCTTACTTTGGCTTTTCCTCGTCCGGTCAATTCTTTTTTAAGCATGGATTCGGCGACGCGTGACGGCATGCAGCCAAACGGTCCAATGGATACGACGCCGCAGGAGGGCTCCAGGATCTCGCGCAGGGCCAATCCAAGGGTAAGAATGGTTTCGCCCCGCATATTCTCGTTCATCAAATGGCTCACGCCGCGTATTGTTTTTGCCACGTCAATCATTTCGAAATGGTACAGCCCCGACTCCGCCAGAATGGCTTTGATCCGGCGCTCCCAGAAAAGCTGCACCCGCGCGGTCATTTTCATCTTAATCCGGTCTTGCAGGGAAAAAGCTCGTTCTCCCAGCCCCGAAAGGATGACGTAGTTGCTGTAGCAGAAGTATTCGCCCACCGGCGCCACCCGGACCATGAAACCTTTCTGTTCGAGGTAGTCGACAATGTTTTTGCGGGAAAATTCGTCGCGGCGCACAAAGATCTCGCCCACCAGCGAGACGGACGGCACGTTTTTAGGGCTGACGGCCAAAGGAATCGCGCGGAGCCGCCGGGCGGTCTCCGCCAGCATGGGCTAAAAGCGAATCCGGGCCGGGCTCTCGAATAAATTTTCAAGGTCAACCCAGATCCTGTCGAGTTCGGCGCGGGCGGCCGCCTTGTCGGCCGCGCAAACGGCGAGCATACTGCGGATGTCTTCGAGAACGTCGCTGACCACAACGGCATGCCAGGCCTTCAGCAGATTGCGGCTGCCCAGCCCGCCGTACCCGTTCTCGTCGGTCATGGTAAAAACCGCCACATTGGGGATCTCGTGTTTCTCAACGAGGTCGCCAAGGGCAACGCAGTACTGGCCCAGGCGGCATGGACCGCCGCCCGTGGGCAAAAAGAGGAGGGTGGCGTTGCGGGGATCGCGCTCGTTTTTGATGTAACGCCAAAAACAGCCCGTGGTGACGATGTAAGGCAGGCACTCCTTGCCGGTTGTGTTCTTGCGGCCTTCAAGGAGCTCGGCTTCTCCCGCCACCGGCAGGGCTTTGGCGCGCACCCCGATGCTGCGAAAAATCGAGGCCACCAACCGTGTGGCGTGTTCTCCCATGGTGGGGAGGATGACTTCCACGCGCGGATCCGTGAGCGGCAGTTCTTCGCCGGCCGAAGTGGCCACCCGGATCGGTAACCCATCCAATACGCGGGCGGGCCGGAAGGGGGCGCCGGCCCTGGATTTTGGGCGGCCGAGGGAGGCGCGCATAATGTCCAGAGCGGCCTCGATGCGGGTATCGATACCCGCATCGGCCGTGTGCTGGTCGAGTTCAAGCGTCAGCGATGGCTTGCTCTGCATCACCTTCCGGAAGAATCCAAGGAGAAAGGAATCGGGTCCGCAGGAGAAATTGGTGATGTAGACGCCAAACAGGTTGGGGGATTCTTTCACGAACTGGGCGGCCTTCATCATCTTCTGGCCCATGGCCCAGAACATCTTTGGGTGCGTGGGATACTTGGCCACCGGGAGCATGTCGTGCGGCAGGATCAGGAACCCGCGCGAGGCCACTTTGTGGGGAATCCCCATGTTGATTTCCTGGGCAAAGGCGTTGTAGGGACGGCCGAAAAGGACGATCCCAAAGGTCTCGGGCCGGCTGCGCAGCGTTTCAAGCGCCCGCTTTCCGATTTCAAGCAGTTCCTGCTCGAACGCCTGCTGGCGCCGGCAGGCATGGCGAAAGGCCGCTTTGGCCTTGCGTTCATCGGCGCCCATCGAGACCGCAAGGGGAATCAGCTTCCCGGCGGCCGCCTCATACGACTCACCCATGCGCAGGACCGGGCACAGCAGAACCGTGCCGCTGGACTCGATCTCTTTTTGAAACGTGGTCTGCAGATAGTACGGTTCGGCTTGGACGAAAACGCAGGTCCTCCGATACGTGGGCACATTGGCCACCGGCAATTCCATCACCTGCGGAAGAAAGATGTAATCGAGTTTCTTTTTAAGCAGGTTCAAAAAACTGCCGTGCCCCACCTCGGCGGGCAAGCAGAACGGGGCTTCGATCCGGGCGATGCCTTCGGGGTCGATGCTGTCGGAGAGCACCACACGAAATCCGGAGTGCGCAAAAAAATTGGCGTACAAGGGAAAAACACTGTTGGCCAGAAATGAGCGCGGCAGCCCCAGGGTCTTTGCCGGTTTGCCGGAGTTTTGCGGTCCCATCGAGCGGGGGGCGTACTTCGTGAAGAGAAGATGCTGGCGCAAAGCGACCAAGTCCAGGCCTCTGACGTCGACTTCTTTCTTGAGACGCATGTTGTAGTAGCGGTTGCAGGCGCCCCCAAACGCATAGCTCTTGCCCTGAACGCGGATTTTTGCAATTTCGCATTTGCGGTCGCAGTGTTCCTTGCCGCCGCCGCAGACAAAGCTCCCTTCGCTGACAGCCTGGCGCTGGATCAGTTCATCGAGTTCGTAGCGGACGGGATCCTGGCCCGCCACGAGCCGGTCGATCACTTCCAGGGCCACGCCAAAGGCGCCCATGAGGCCGGGGTCGGGCGGAACGGTAATGCGCGCCTTGAGCAGAGCGGCCATGGCCAGCGGGACAGCCTGGTTGTAGCAGACGCCTCCCTGCATGAAAATTCGCTGCCCAATGGGCCGGCTTCCCTTGACCCGGTTGAGGTAATTGAGGCAGACCGAATAGACCAGTCCGGCCAAAATATCCGTTTTCTCCAATCCCTCCTGTCCGGCCCGCTTAATGTCGCTTGAAATGAAGGCCGCGCATTGGTCGCTGAAATTGGGGGGATTGCAGGCCTCCAGAGCGAGGGGCCCGATCTGTTCGGTGGGAACCCCCAGCGATTCCAGGGCCGATTCCTCCAAAAATGAGCCGGTTCCGGCACTGCAGGCTTCATTCATGGCGTAATCCGACGGAACGCCCGCGGTGAGCAGCGTATATTTGGCGTCCTGACCCCCGATTTCGAACAGGGTGTCCGCCGTTGGATCGAAATGCGCGGTTGCTGCGGCATGCGCGACGATCTCATTGATCACGTTGTCCGTCAAGGCATGAAGGCCTGCAATTTGCCGGCCCGACCCCGTCACGCCAAGGCCCTCGATGACGATCTCCGAAGCTCCCACCTGGCCGCGCAGCGAGCGATAACATTCGCGCGATGCGCGCACGGGATCGCCGTTGGTTTTAAGGTAGACCGATGCCAGCATCTTCCGGGTGTTGCGATGCACCAAGACTGCCTTGGTTGTGGTGGAGCCGACATCCAGACCCAAAACACAGACATCTCCGGGCCGGACCGTATCGCGCACCGGCTGACGGAATTCGACCAGGGGCAGAGCACGGGAAAGGGGAGGGTGGCTTGTGAAGCTTCGGTCGTGGTTGTGGACGAGTTGATCCAGCGGAGTCTGCAAGCCTCCGCAGTTCTTGTGATAGGCCCACAGGGCCGCCCCGTAGGCTTCGAAGCAGGCGGCCGTCCGGGGAATGTCGAGAACCGGAACACGCTTCCGCAGAAGGGCCACGAGGGCCGGGTTAAGCGATCCTCCGCCCACCAGGCATAGCTTGTGGTAGTCCATGTCTTTGATCAGATCCATGATCTTGTCGACCATCATTACGCAAAGACCGGCCGTGATGTTCTCTCGCTTCTCGCCCTTGTTAAGGGCGTGCGTACAGTCGCTCTTGCAAAAGACGCTGCAGCGTCCCGCGATCCGGTGCGGTTCGCCCGTCTGGGCCATCTGCCCGGCCTCGGAAAGCGTCAGGCCCATTCGCCGGACCTGTTGAAGAAAAAATTCGCCTGTGCCGGAGGCGCATTTGTTTCCCGTATGGACCGAGGCGATGGATCCGTCGGGTCCAATGCGGTAAACGAGCTGGCTTTCTCCGCCGGCGCTGACGACCAGATCGGGAAGCGCATCGGGTGCATAGGTTTTGCGAAGGGCGAATTCGATGGCTTCCGGCTCGGACAGGGTGGCCAGGCGCAGCCTGGAGCGGAAACCGCGTCCGGTGGCAGCCATGTGGGACACGGGCTCGGCGGAAGCCTTGCCCAGGTATTCCAATATGGCCCGGCCGGGATTGCCCTCGTGCGCGATTCGCTCCTGCGCGACAACCAGCGGTTCGCCGTCCCGGAACCAAAGCCGAACGCACTGAAGACTGGTTGCGCCCAGGCATATCCCAAGTGTTCTCATAATCTTCCTCCAGGCTGCATGATTCAACAAGATATGGCCGATGGACAGGGCGGAATCAAGCAACCCTTTTTATGGCGAAAATTCGAACCGGTCTGCGGGGCTATGATAACATCCATATTTCCCGAGTTCCGGCGCATCCTTCCTAATCCGGCAAAGCCGGAAACCGAGTTGGTAAGTGGTAGTTTGTAATTTGTAGATCATAGTTCATGACCGGACCGGAATCAGTCCAAGGGTCAAGGCATGGTGCGTTTCTCCGAAACTACAAACTACAATCTACCAACTATTATTTCTTAAATGCTCTTCCCCGAATCCGCATATTTCCATAGGAGGATCTACGCTTTCTTGCTTGATGCGGCAGACACACAGTCTAATGAATTACCCTCTTGCGCACCGCGGTGATTGCGGCCGTTGTGATGATGGGCACCGTCACGATCAGGTAGAGAACGCTGAACCATTCCCGGCCCGAGTGGATGCCCATGTAGGCATTTCGAATCAGTCTTGTTATGTGTGTGAGAGGGAGCAGTTCCGCGATCTTCGCCATTGAGGGGCCAAAATTTTCGACGGGAAAAAAGGTCCCGCTTAGAAACGTCATCGGGGTGATCAGGAAGAATACGGGATAGTTGAACTTGTCGATGGTTGGAAGAATGCCGGTAAAGAGCATCCCCAGCGCGGCGAAGAACAGTCCGCCCAGCAGGCCGGCCAGAAGAATCCAACCGAATCCGGCCCAGTGCACAGGCGCGAAGAACTGGAGAATCAAAACAATTGCCGCGCCGGTCGCCACGGAACGGGTTGCGCCCCAGGAGATTTCTCCGGCGATAACATCTTCAAGCAGCAGTGGAGTGGCCGTAATCGCTTCGTATGTTCTTTGGATTTCCATGCGGACAAACGAGGAATACGTACACTCGAAAAACGCGTAATTCATTACCGCGATGGAAACAATTCCCGGGGCAACATAGGCCTGGTATGTCATTTCGATGCCCGCATATTGAATCATTCGCATGAAGCTTGAAAGACCCAGGCCAAACGCAAGGTAGTAGATCAGCGGTTCCATCAGCGGAGGAATGACATCGACATACCAGATATGCAGAAATACCTGAAAATTTCGTTTCCAGACCAGCAGAAACTTCCATGAGAGATTTCGAAGTGCGACAGGCATAATATTTTCTTTTGTAACTACTTACGTATCTCGAAAGAATCATGAAACCACAGAGAAGCACTGAGGCTGGAGAAGAGGACACAGAGTGGGAAAAGATCGATTCCGGCGCGGTGCGCGCCAGAAAGATTTCCCTCTGTGCTCTCCTTCCTAACTCGGATTTCTCTCTGTGGTTTCATGAGAATCTGAGCCGTTACTTTCCTTGTTACGACAGACTCTTTCCCGTTAATTTCAGGTAAACGTCTTCCAGGTTGGGCGGCCGGGCTGTAAACGTTTTGACGCCCCCGGCCACGGCCGTTTCCGCCAGCGAGACCTTGCGACAGGTTCGGCAATGGACAAAGAGCTTGGATCCCGCCTCGAACCACTCGATTCCATTCGAAGAGGCCCCATTGCGGAGCCAGCTTTGGGATGCCGGATCATTTCCCTCGATTTCCAGGACTTCATGGCCAATGATATCCCGAATCAAGACTTCGGGCGAATCGTCGGTCAGTTTGTTTCCCTTGTCCATCACGACCACACGATTGCACAGCTTCTGCGCTTCTTCCATGTAGTGCGTGGTAAGGAGAATTGTTGTGCCGTTCTTTTTGAGGCTTGTTACCTTATCCCACACCGTGCGCCGGGTTTGCGGGTCGAGTCCGGTGGTCGGCTCGTCAAGAATCAGGAGCTCGGGCCGGTTGATAAGCGCCCGCGCAAAAAGAAGGCGCCGCACCATGCCGCCCGACAGGTTGCGGGTTTTTTCTTTTCTCTTTTCTTCGAGTCCCCAGAATCGCAGTTGTTCATCGATGCGCGGCCGCGCGACGGCGTGCGGAATTCCGTAATACATCGCATAGACTTCCAGGTTGCGCAGGACATCGAAATCGGGATCGAGGTTTGCGTTTTGCGGACAAATGCCCATACGGGCTTTGACGCGGCGCGGATTGTCCTTCACTTCCATGTCGAACACGCGGATGGATCCGGCAAGATAGGGGTACTGCGCCGTGATCATTTGAACTGTGGTGGTCTTGCCGGCGCCGTTGGGGCCCAGCAGGCCAAAACAGATGCCCCGCTCGATTGAAAAGGAGAGATGATTGACAACCTGCAAAGAACCGAAGCTCTTACAGACGTTGTCCAGGAAGATAATGGGGTGTGCGTCCATGCGTAATTTGGGCGGTCTCTGCCGCGGGTTAGTATCCGCTCCGGGGATGGTGGAACCCCCTCGCCTTCAGGCGAAGTCTGTCATTTCGAAGCCCGAAGGGCGAGAAATCTTTTTGGCCGGAGGATTTCTCCTCGCAGACTCGTCGAAATGACAATGCTATTTTCGTCGACTTCGAGTCGACCGTTTCTAAAAACCCCTCGATTTGAAGTCGAGGGTGGTTTAGTATGAAATGCTTAAAGTAATGAAATGGAGCGCCGCGGCAACAGGGCCGCGGCGCCGCAAAAAGCTACTCGGCTGCCGCCACCGGCTCGATTTTCACGGCCGAGGCGAACATGGCTCGGATCTTGCCTTCGATTTCCTTGGCTGCATCAGGATTCTCTTTGAGGTACTTGCGGGCATTCTCCCGGCCCTGGCCGATGCGTTCTTTTCCGTAGCTGAACCAGGTTCCGCTCTTCTGAATAATCTCGCGCGCCGAGGCCATATCCAGAAGATCGCCCTCCTTGGATACGCCCTCGCCGTAGAGAATGTCGACCTCGGTTTCACGAAACGGCGGCGCCACCTTGTTCTTGACGACTTTGATCTTGACGTGCGAGCCGATCACTTGTTCGCCTTCCTTGATCGCCTGGATCCGGCGGATGTCGATTCGCACCGAGGCGTAGAACTTAAGGGCATTGCCGCCGGTTGTGGTTTCGGGATTGCCGAACATCACGCCGATCTTCATGCGGAGCTGATTGATGAAGATGAGGCAGGTCTTGGATCGGCTGACGATTCCGGTCAGCTTTCGCAATGCCTGGCTCATGAGGCGCGCCTGCAAACCCATATGGCTGTCGCCCATCTCGCCTTCCAACTCGGCCTGGGGCACCAGCGCGGCCACGGAATCGATCACCACCACATCCACGGCGCCGGAGCGGACCAGAGTTTCGGTTATGTCCAGGGCCTGTTCGCCCGTATCCGGCTGGGACACGAGAAGATTGTCGACATCAACCCCCAATTTTCTGGCATAGACCGGGTCAAACGCATGCTCGGCGTCGATGAATGCGGCGATGCCGCCGGTTTTCTGGGACTCGGCCACGATGTGCAGGGCGAGGGTTGTTTTGCCCGACGCTTCGGGCCCGTAAATCTCGATGATCCGGCTGCGCGGCACTCCGCCCACGCCCAAGGCCATGTCCAGCGAAATCGAGCCTGTTGATATGGTCTGGATATCCAGCACATTGTTCGTCCCCAGGCGCATAATTGAGCCCTTGCCATAATTTTTCTCGATCTGCGCGACCGCGACTTCCACGGCCTTCAGTTTGTTCTTGTCTTGTTCGACCATGCCAATTCCTCCTGGTAAAAATCGATTTTCAAGCCGCACATGAAATACTTTGTATTCTTTTGGCAGTTCAAGCGCGCAGTTCGTTCCACAGAATGAACAACGCCCGGTTTGCGGCGCGGCTGCGAACCTCGGACCGGTTCCCGAGGAAAACATTCATTTCCGAAAAGACACGATCTTTCGTCGCAAGCGCGATCCACACGGTCCCCACCGGCTTCTCGGGGGTTCCGCCCGTGGGGCCTGCAATTCCGGTTATGGCAAGGGCGAAATCGGACCCCGCGCCTTCGCGAGCGCCACGAGCCATGGATTCGGCCGTTTCCCGGCTCACCGCGCCGTGTTGCGAAAGGATCATGGGATCAACGCCAAGTTTCATGGATTTAGCCCGGTTGCTGTAGGTGATCCAACCGCCTTCGAAATAGGCGGAGCTTCCGGAAATCTCGGTGATCATGCCGCCCAACAATCCGCCGGTGCAGGATTCCGCTACCGCCAGGGTCTTGCGTTTTTTCTGAAGAAGTTGGCCCACCACCGAAGCCAGTGTATCGCCATCCCGCCCAAAAATGTGCGCGCCCGCCAATTGCCGGATCGTTGCCTCGACGCGATCCAATTCCTGAACGGCCATGCTGGGTTCCATGGGGCCGACGGCCAGAGTGATCGTGACGCCCTGCACCTCGGGAAGGTAGCCGATGCGCACCGGGCCGGGTTGAAGCCTTTTTTCCAATAACGCGAACAGCGATGACTCGCCGATTCCGGCTGTGCGGAGCGCACGCTCCAGAATCACCTGGCCTTTGCCAATGGTGCGCAAAGCCGGAAGAACCGTTTCCTGCATCATCACCTTCATTTCGCGGGGGACGCCGGGAAGCGAGAAGAAAACTTTACCGTCACGCTCCATACAGATGCCTGGCGCGGTTCCCGCCGGATTGGCAATGACCTTTGCCCCGCAGGGCATCCAGGCCTGGATTTCGTTGGTCTTTGAGAAGGGGCGGTTGATCCGGGCAAAGAAGGCGCGCAGAGGCTCCAATAGTTCCTGGCGCAGTTCGAGGGGGACCCCAAATACTTTTGCGATGGCATGCCGGGTAATGTCATCGTCCGTGGGACCCAGGCCGCCTGTTGCAATGACGACATCGGCCCGGTTCCAGGCCCGCTGCAGGGCGGAAAAAATCTCGGCTTCTTCATCGCCGACCATGGTCACCCATCGCACGCGAATACCAATGCCGGCCAGAGCGCGGGCCATGTAGGACGAATTTGTGTCAACGATGCGTCCGGACAGGAGTTCGTTGCCGATGGGCAGGAGTTCGGCGTTCATCGAGCCAAATAGGTCATGGCCGCATGATAAATGATCAGCGTGGCATGGAGGGAAGCGCACGCGGCAAGGCCTGCAAGAATATCGTCGACAACAACCCCAACACCGCCTTCAATGCGCTGCGACTCGCCAATGGGATAGGGCTTGATGATATCGAAGAAACGGAAATACAGAAAGCCCATCAGCAGGCTCTTGGGCGTCAGGGCGATGCCAATGAAGGCGATCATCTGGCCCAGCACCTCGTCCAGGACAAAGGCGGAGGGGTCATGGCGGCCAAAACTCTTTTGGCTTCGTTCGGCGAAAAAGAAACAGGGGATGGAAAGGACCGCCAGCAGCACAACATAGTAGGGCAGGGGAACCGTCCAACGGTGAAGAGCCAGCCAGGCCAGCCCGCCGCCCGCCGCCGCCCCAATGGTGCCGGGCATGCCGGGAATAAACCCAAGAAAGGCAACACTGCCGAAGAACCGGGTGGACCAGGTCTCAAGAAAATTTGCCTTCATGAATCCTCAGTACAGTAAAATTATGAATTATTAATTATGAATTATTAATTGTCGGAACGGAAAAGATTCCATTATCTCAGAAATTCATAATTATCAATTCTCAATTAATAATTTCTTTATATTCCCACTCTGTCCTGGAGCGCACGGTACAGGGTCACTTCGTCGGCGAACTCCAATTCGCTGCCCATGGGAATGCCGCGGGCGATGCGGGTGACCGTGATCTCGCCCGCATCCTTGAGCCGCTTGGCAAGGTAGAGGGCCGTGGCTTCTCCGGCCGAGGAAGAATTGGTGGCGACAATCACTTCGGTGACGCCGTTTTTGATGCGCGTTAAAAGCTCGCTTACGCGGATGTCTTCATGTGTCACACCATCCAGCGGCGAAAGCGCGCCGCCCAGAACATGATAAAGGCCGTGGAAAGCGGCGGTGCGCTCGAACGGCAGAATGTCCGAGGCCTGCTCGACCACGCAAATCTTGGCCTGGTCCCGGCGCGGGTCCGCGCAGATTGCGCAAGGATTTTCCTCGGTATAGTTGAAGCAGACCCGGCAATTGCGCACTTTGCGCTTGGCCTCCAGAACGGCCTGGCACAGGGCCTCGGACTCCGGCGCCGGCCGTTTCAGAAGATGGTACGCCAGGCGTTGAGCGGTTTTGGGGCCGATCGACGGCAGTTTGGCGAATTCATCGATCAACCGGATAATGCAAGGAGCAAAAGAACTCATATGGCTAATCAGCGCCCCCTAAATCCCTCGCAGGGGGACTTCCAGGCCCATTCCTCACGTTTCCCTCCCCGCGGGAGGGATTGAGGGAGGGCGCAAATGAACGAAAGTTTCATGGTGAATACCAACGAACCCATGACCTACGTGAGCCCGGGAATGTTGAGACCGAGGCCGGAGTATTTGCTGTTGGCTTTGGCGACAATGGCCTCATGGGCCTGATTAATGGCGGCCAGAATCAAATCTTCCAGCATCTCCACATCGTTGGGATCAACCGCCTGCGGGTCGATTTTCACCGAGACCACCTGGTGCTTGCCGTTGACCACGACCTTTACCATGCCGCCGCCGGCCGTACCTTCGACGGTTTCCTTCTCGATTTCCTCTTGCATGGCCATCATCTGGCTCTGCATTTTCTGGGCCTGCTTCATCAGATTCTGCATGCCTTTTGCCACTGAAATCCTCCGCGTCTTTTCTTCTTGTCTTGGTTATTGTTAAACTTTTCTAAATCTTCAAGCGTCTATTGTTTATCGTTTTGCGTTTCACGTCATACGTCCAACATTTTAAGGCGCTTCCGGCATGATTTCGCCGTCAAACATCTCCACGATCCGATTTAGGATGGGCTCCTTTTCCGCGGCATCGTCGAAGCAAACGCCGGCGGGTGGTTTGGTTTCCGGTCCTGCCGCGGGCGTTGCCTTTGAGGGACCATTTTCGGGTTTTGGGTCCAAGGCGAAACTCAGAGCGGGTTTAACGCCGGTCGCCTGGCCAAGCTTGGCCGTAATGAAATCCAGATTTTCCTTGCGCTGAACCTGTTCCAGTTGAAATCCGGCTTCATGGGGAAACCGGAGCGTAATTTTCGCGGGGTCTGTCAGCGAAATACGCGCGTGCGAGAGGAACGTCCCAACCAATGGCTTTTCGCGCATGATCTCGTCGAGAAATCGCGTCCACTCCAGTTTCCCAGTTGGCGCCGGCGGCTGCATTATGGCGGGTACAGCATCCGGCGCGGCCGGTGACGCCTGCGGCGGCTTCTCGGATGCCGGGGCCGGTCTGGAGGAAAGGGGAGAGGGCGCAATTGCGGGCCGGATCGTCCGCGCGGAAGCAGGCGTCGCGCCGGTGTCCCCGCCCAACTGACGCAGGACATCGGCTATCGTTACGGTGCTGTCGGCCTGGAGCATGCGCAAAACGCATAGCTCGATCTCGAAACGGGGCGAATGGCTGCGCCGCACGCTTTGCGAGAGTTCTTGAACCCAGCGGGCCATGCGCAACAAATCGCCGTCGCTGTAATGTCCGGCGACCTCGCCGTAGAACTTCATGGCGGAATCCGAAAGCCCGGCGGCGGCCGCGGAAAGCATTCCCGGGACCTTGGCCAGCAGCAGACAGCGGATCTGCTCTCCCAGTTCGGCCGTGAATTCCGTAATATCATACCCCGATGTAAAGACGTCGTCGATGACGCTCAGACATATGGCGGAATCTTTTGCGGCCAGCCCGCCCAGTAGCTTCTCGAACACGTCCTGGCCCACGAGGCCCAGGATATTCTGCACTTTGGCCAACGTGATTTCGTTCTGACAGAAGGAAATGACCTGGTCCAGCAGACTCAAGGCATCGCGCATGCTGCCTTCGGCCTTGCGCGAAATCAGAAACAGCGATTCGACATCCGCCGTGATGCTCTCGTTTTTGCAGAGCGCCGCAAGGTGGGACTGAATCTCGGACAAAGGGATGCGCCGGAAATCGTAGCGCTGGCAACGCGACAAAATCGTCTGCGGGATGCGGGCCGGTTCGGTGGTCGCAAAAATGAAAACAACGTTGGGCGGCGGCTCTTCAAGCGTCTTTAGAAGAGCGTTGAACGCCGGTGTGGTCACCATGTGGACTTCGTCGATAATGAACACGCGGTAGTGACCCGACATGGAAGCGTATTGCACGGTCTCGCGCAGGGCGCGAATGTCCTCGATGCCGCGGTTGGAAGCGCCGTCGATCTCCACCACGTCCATGCTGGATCCGGCTGTGATCTCGGTGCATGACGGGCAGGTGCCGCAGGGCTCGGCCGTGGGTCCCTTGGCACAATTAAGGGCCTTGGCCAGAATTCGGGCCGAGGTCGTTTTGCCCACGCCGCGGGTTCCGCAGAACAGGTAGGCATGGGCAATTCGGCCCGAGACAATGGCCTTCTTGAGCGTCTCGGAGATGTGCTTCTGGCCCACCAGGTCATCGAAGACCCTGGGACGCCATTTGCGGGCCATGACTAAGTAAGACATAGTTAGTAGGGAGTAGGGAATAGGGAGTGGTGAGTAGCCGGAATCCGGAAATCAGAAGTCAGAAGCCGGAATGCAAAGGGAATGGAGCTATGTGTTGGCCTAAATTGGTCTCTGAATCGCATTTTCCACCTCACAACTCCCAACTCAAAACTTAAAAAAAAGGCCGTGCACCCTTTTTCGAGAAACAGCACGGAAGACGAACGAATATCGTAGGCTCGAACCAGGCGACCCCGCGGCACATGAAAGGATCTGCTTACCGTTGCTACCTTCCGGTCCTGGCGGGGTTTACAAGCTCTCATTGCGCGAGACCTGATTGTCATTGCTTCCGGTAAGCGAAGTGCAACCGAACTGAATTCCCTCGAAAGGGAATTCGGTCCTGCTAAAGCGGATTGCAGGTGCAGGGCACCGCTGGCTCCCCACCTAGCACGGCCGCAAAAAAAATACCTTAAGGGCTCTGTGGAATCAATGCTTCAGAGCGACCATTCTGGGAGATCCAAGGAACATGTATCCCTTCAGAGCAACCATTCACGCCCCTATCCTGTCTGTTTACTGAAAGGGGAGCACTTCGGCAACATCCCTTTTATTAGGGAAACTGCTTAGGTCCCAATGCGCAGAAGTGCTGTCGAAATGACAACTCTCCGGGTTTGGCGCCGGAAGGCTGAATAGTTACGATTCCTTTAAAGCGGTTGCCAAAAAAATCGCCTAAATGGGGTAGGCGGTTCGCAGGTGCTTATATGGTTGAAAGCGCTTTGCCCAAATTTAGGATGCATTTGTCTTGAGGGAAGCAGCGAGGAAATGCGCCTACCTTATTGAAGCAAGGATTAATGGCAATACTTGGGGTGCTGTTCTCTCCTATAGCGCATCTCAAAAAGGATTGCGCGGGCCGAAGCCCGTGCGAAAACGACGCAAGCAAGGCGCGCGAAGCAGGCGTATCAAAAGGAGATACACCGATGGAGTGTAACGAAACTTGCGGCGTTTGCAGCCGGGCGATGCCAGAAAGCCTTTTTGAGATGCGCTCTAATAATTCATTCCCACGGCCTGCCGGACCTTCTCGGTCGTGGCGACCGCGATTTGGCGCGCGCGTTCGGCGCCTTTGCGCAGGATGTCGCGCACATCATCGGGATGCCGGGCCAGATCCTCGCGCTTGGCGCGATAGGGGGCGAAATAATCGGTGACTTTGTCGGCCAGGGCTTTCTTTGCCTCGCCGTAGCCATATCCGCCATTGCGATAGCGCTGCGCCATGTCCTCGGTTTCCTGTTGTGACGAAAACAACCTGTATAGCCGGAAAACGTTGTCTTTGTCCGGGTCCTTGGGTTGTTGCACCGGCGTGGAGTTCGTTACAATCCGCATAATTTTTTTTCGGACTTCTTTTTCGGGCGCAAAAATTTCGATTGTGTTGCCGTAGGACTTCGACATCTTCTGGCCGTCAAGCCCGGGCACAACGGCAACCTCGTTGCGGATTTCGGGTTCGGGGATCGTAAAAATATCGCCGTAAACATTATTGAACCGAATCGCCACATCCCGGGCCACCTCGACATGCTGCTTCTGGTCCTGGCCCACGGGAACAACGTTCGAATGAAAGGCAAGAATATCGGCCGCCATCAGCACCGGGTAGGTGAACAGCCCGTTGTTGGCCGCAATTCCCTTATCGACCTTGTCTTTATAGGCATGGCAGCGTTGCAGCAGTCCCACCGGCGTAACGTTGGAGAGATACCAGGTCAGTTCGAGGATTTCCTTCACGTCGGACTGAACCCAGAAGCAGGATTTGACCGGGTCCATTCCCAAGGCCAGAAAGTCCATGGCGACCTCCACCGTCTGGCGGGCCATCTGCTGGCCGTCGAATATACTCGTAAGGCTGTGAAGGTTGGCAATGAAGCAGAACAGCTCGCCCCGGCTTTGGGACTCGATCATGGGCTGCATCATACCGAAGTAATTGCCGATATGCAGGCTGCCGGACGGTTGGATACCCGATAGGATTCGCACGATTCCTCCCTCTTGGTGCACCTCGATTTCGCACCCTTCAAGGTAATATTTTGACCCAATCCATGAAAATGCCCTTCTTTGGCCGAATGCGGGAGTTGCGTGACGAAAATATCCGGCTTCGGAGTGAGCTGGAATCGTTTCGCCAAGCCTCGTTTGCGAAAAACACAATTGTCGATCTCCGCGACGGCATTGCCATTGTCGATGCACAAGGACAAATTGAATACATCAACTCGCATTTTGCGCGCATGCTCAACATCGATCGAAGGCAATACCAGGGGCGTCCATTGTCCCATTTCGACGCGCTCTTTGGCCGCGAAAAGATTCTGGAATTTCTGGCGCGCGAGGTCGAAGAGGTGAGGCATGAAATCCAGCGGCTCATTCGACTCGAACAACCCGCCAACGGCTCCATTCTGCAGTACGTCATCAAAGTGCAGAAGGTGGAGAACAGAACCCAGTTTCTATTCGAGGATCATACGCTGGAGCAGTCGATCGACGACTTGTTCAAGCGATACGTGGCGCCCTCGGTGGTCGAGCAGCTCAAGAAACAAAAGCACAATCCTTTTTCCGCGGAGCTGCGCGAGATCACGGTGCTGTTTGCCGATTTGCGGGGGTTTACGCTCGCCAGCGAACTAATCGAGCCGGCCCGGGTACGGCTGATGATTAACGATTTTTTCTCGGCCATGATGGAGGTTGTCAACCGACATCAGGGCACGCTGGATAAATTCATTGGTGATGGGCTTATGGTCCTTTTTGGCGCCCCGCTTGCCATGATCGATCATGCCGCGCGCGCGGTGCGCACGGCCATTGAGATGCAGCGGGCGCATTGCGGCCTGGCGAAACTGTGGGCGGAACTTGGGCTGCCGGCCCTTGACGTGGGAATTGGGATCAACAGCGGAAAGATGATTGTAGGCAATATCGGTTCGGCCGACCGGCTCGATTATACGGCTTTGGGACATGGCGTAAATCTGGCTTCTCGCATCTGTGACGCCGCGGCCGCGCGGGAAATCCTGATTTCGAGTGAATGCCTGGCTCGCACACAAAAGGAATTCAAGATGGGCGAAGCAAGAGACTTGAGCACAACCGGCCTTAAGGGGCCGGTCCGCGTGGTTCCCGTGGAGTGGAGATGACCATGTTTGGCGGGCAGCATAACCAGTTGTCGTCGACGCGGGAGTCCTTCCATCGCTGCGGATAAGCGGCCCAGATTATCTCACTGACAATACTCACTTGCAGAACACTAATTCCTGGCGGAGAGCCCTATGGATGTGACCAGCGGAAATGTGGCGTTTGCCTTTGTTCTCACTCTGGTGGCGGGGCTTTCAACGGGCATTGGCAGCACAATTGCCTTCTTCGCCCGGCACACCAATACTCGTTTTCTGGCGGTGTCTCTTGGTTTTTCCGCTGGGATCATGATCTATGTGTCCTTTGTTGAGATTCTGACGGTTGCGCGGCATTCGTTGGTGGAGGCGTTTGGGGGAAAGCCCGGAGCAGTGGCGACCGCGGTTGCGTTCTTTGCCGGCATGCTGTTGATGGCGCTCATCGATCGGCTTGTTCCCTCGTTCGAGAATCCGCACGAGATGCGGGGGGTCGAGGAGATGGCATTTCCGCCCGGGACGATGGGGAAGGAGCAAGGTCTTCTTCGAATGGGCCTTTTCACCGCTCTGGCCATTGGCATTCACAATTTCCCTGAGGGCCTGGTGACCTTCGCGAGCGCTTTGACCAATCCGGCCCTGGGAATTTCGATCACAATCGCGATTGCATTCCACAATATTCCCGAAGGGATCGCCGTTAGCGTGCCGATTTACTATGCGACGCGAAGCCGTGGCCGGGCCTTTACCTATTCTTTTCTGTCCGGGTTGGCCGAGCCGGTGGGCGCGCTTATTGGGTTCGCTGCTTTAAGGACCGTGCTCAATGGTGCCGTGACGGGCTGTATGATGGCCGGTGTTGCCGGAATCATGGTGTTTATCTCGTTGGACGAACTCTTGCCTTCCGCACAGAAATACGGCGAGCACCATCTCTCGATCTACGGCCTGATCGTTGGGATGGCCGTGATGGCGGGAAGCCTGCTGCTGTTCTGAGAAGAAGGCTGCAGGTTTTGGACTTGCCGAAATCAATTACTACGGGGCTGTGGCAGTTGCACTTTCCTGCCGGCGCGTTCTTGTGTGGAATAATCGGAAAAAATGACGCTTCGATTCTGGGTCAGGTTGGAAAGAAGACGGGTTCTTTTCCCGTGCACACCATAACACTTGTCGAAAGCTTCGAAAAAACCAGAGTTCCAAGCACCGCGGGCTCCTGCCTGCATACCTGCAGCCCAAAAACCTGCTTTGTTGAAAACTGTTTCTCCTAATCGATGAAGTAAGGTTAAGGTCTATGCCATGTAGGTGCTGGCCGATGTGCGGCCGCCGCGGCCGGTCCAGTTCGTATGATAAAACTCACCGCGCGGCTTATCCGTTCGCTCGTATGTATGAGCGCCGAAGTAGTCGCGCTGAGCCTGAAGCAGGTTTGCCGGGAGTCGTTTGCTGCGGTAGCCGTCAAAAAAGCAGAGCGAGGCGATCATGGCCGGAACCGGCACGCCAAGCTGCACCGCGTCCGTCACTACCTTGCGCCAGGAAGGCAGGCAGTCTTTGACAACCTTGCGGAAGTAGCCGTCGAGCAGCAGGTTCGAAAGCTTGGGGTCCTTCTCGAAAGCATCGCGAATCTTTCCAAGGAAGGCGCTTCGAATAATGCATCCGCCGCGCCAGACCAGGGCAATTCCGCCGTAATTAAGGCTCCACTTGTATTCCTTGGCGGCTTCGCGCAGAAGCATGAACCCCTGGGCATACGAGACAATTTTCGACGCGTACATGGCCTTGCGAATGTCATCAACCGCTTTCTTCTTGGCGCCCGTGAACTTTCTGCCGGGCCCTTTTAGAACCGTGGAGGCGGCGACGCGTTCATCCTTAATCGCCGAGAGGCAGCGCGCAAACACAGCCTCGGCCACCATAGTCATGGGAATGCCAAGGTCCAGGGCCGAAACGCTGGTCCATTTGCCTGTGCCTTTCTGGCCCGCGGTGTCGAGAATGTAGTCGACAACGAACTTGCCTTTCTCGTCTTTGAAGCCCAGGATGTCGCGGGTGATTTCGACCAGGTATGATTTCAGTTCGCCTTCATTCCATTGGGTAAAAACCTCGTGCATTTCCTTGTTCGACATGCCCAGACCCTCTTTCATGAGCTGGTAGCATTCGCAGATCAGTTGCATGTCGCCATACTCGATGCCGTTATGGACCATTTTCACGTAGTGGCCGGCGCCATTTTCACCCATCCAATCGCAGCAGGGCTCGCCTTTGTCCGACTTGGCGCAGACAGCCTGAAAAATCTCCTTCACGTGCGGCCACGCGGCGGGGGAGCCGCCGGGCATCATGGAAGGACCACGCCGCGCGCCCTCTTCGCCGCCCGATACGCCGGTTCCAATATAGAGCAGACCTTTGGATTCCACATACTTGGTTCTGCGGATTGTGTCCGGGAAATGAGAGTTGCCGCCGTCGATGATGATATCACCCTGTTCCAGGTGCGGCAGAAGCTGCTCGATGAAGTCGTCCACAGCCTGTCCGGCTTTGACCAGCAGAAACACCCGACGGGGTCTTTTAAGAAGCGATACGAATTCTTGGATCGAGTGGGCGCCGATAATTTTGGTGCCCTTGGCTTCGTTCGAAAGGAACTCGTCCACCTTGGATACCGTGCGGTTGAATACCGCCACGGTAAATCCATGATCATTCATGTTGAGGACCAGATTCTGACCCATTACGGCAAGGCCGATCAAGCCAATGTCGGCGGATGACTGTTGGGACATGTGCGCGCCTCCCTACGAATGTACGTTGAACCCTATTCCCTTTGCCTTTTCTCTCAATTCCTTTCGATCCGGCAGCGCAAGCTTCGTATTCTGAAATTCCCGTCTGCGCGGGTAATCTTTTCGCAGGCGGTCGAACCCTTGTCCAATTTCGGGACCCGCGGCCGCCTGGCGCAGTCGCTGATCATCGCCCTTGATGTTGTATACGGAAAGAACCGCTTTGCGCAGAATCGCCTCATCATTGCCCTTTTCCTTCGAAAGATCCAGGTACCCCACTTCAGGCTCAGGCAGAAGTTGGTTGAAATCAAGCTTGACGTCGGTCCTTGTCCAACGCGCCAGCGACTCGAACATCATGCGCGTGCCATTGACTTTGCCATCAAAGGAATATCCGGCGATGTGCGGCGTGGCCAGAAAGGCGCGCCCAACAAGGTTGGGGTCAATGGACGGTTCGTTTCGCCAGACATCGAGCACCGCGGCGGACAAATGGCCGCGCTCCAGGGCAAAGGCCAGTTCTCGTTCGTCCGTCACAGGGCCGCGCGAGGTGTTTAAAAAAACCGATTCGGATTTCATAAATGCGAAGAAGCCGGAATCGGCCATGGACAGCGTCATGTCGGGTCCCTGTTCCTGCAGGGGAACATGAAGCGTAACAAAATCCGCGTCAGAAATGGCCTCGCCCAAAAGAAGGTATTTCGGGTCGATGGTCTCCCGGTACCTGGGAGGGTCGTTAAGCAGGCATTCCATACCCAAGGCCTGGGCCTTCGCATGGACCCGGGTTCCCACATTTCCCACTCCCACAATGGCAATTTTCGAACCCGCCAAAGGCTTGCCCAGCTTCTCGGAAAGCAGCAGGAGAGAGGCGGTAATATACTCGGAAACCGAATTGGCATTGGATCCGGGCGCACTGGCAAATTCGATTCCGCGCTCGTTCAGATAATTCAGATCGATGTGGTCGAATCCGATCGTTGCCGTGCCAACGAACTTGACGGGAGACCCTTCCAGAAGGCTGCGATTGACTTTTGTGATCGACCGAACGATCAAGGCGTCGGCATCCGAAACGGCATCCGGGTCGATGGCCCGTCCGGGCATGAGGCGCACATTACCCAGACAGGAAAAGGCTTCCTGCGCGCAGGGGATATTCTCGTCAGCGACAATACGAAGGCTCATTTGGGTCCTGTGGTCAAGGTTGGCTTATTTTGCCCACGCGGGCGGATTCTTGAGTCGGTACAGGACTTCCCCGGCCCTGCGGACCAGCAGCAGGCCTTCGGATTCGCGGTTCGCCCATTCTTCGACGCGAACGGACTGCGGATCGAGATAGCCCAGGTTCACTTGCCTGCAACGTTCCGGCGGGATTCCCGTTGCCAGAGTCACGGTTACACGGCCCTGCTCTTGGCCGTTTTCAAAGGTTCCAATCCCGCGGACATGGGTCGAGTGGGCCAGCACGCCCCAGGGGAAATGCTGGAAGCGGTCCCACTGTTTGCGGAAATAATCCCGCACGTGATATCCCACCTCGTCGAGGACCTTGCCGTGCGTATAGGAGATTTCGGTTATGTGGGGAGCATAGATGATCAGTTCTCCTCCGTCGGCGACCACGTTCTCCATTTTATACATGCACTTACCGCCGGTCCAGAGATCGTCGTACATTTCGGGTGCGCAGGAAAGCACTCGTTGAAAGGGCCGGTCCAAGGCCACCATTTCCAATTGCGCAGCCAGGTCCGCGGCCTTTGACCAGGCCTCATTGACATCGCCTGCATACAGCCCATGCAGCTTTTGGTGGTGGACGACCACACAAAGGGCCGCAACCGGAACTTGGATGAACCGGGCCGCGAGATTGATCAGGTCGCGGACCGGCGTGTTTTTGTTTCCAATGATCCTGGGGTTGGTGATCATCGCGCCGACCCAGTGGAAAAAATTCAGAAATTCACTGCCGCAAATACCAGGGAAGAAGTATTTGTACCCGCCGGACATGCCCACGACCTCATGGGGGAACACCGGTCCGCAGATGAGGATCTGGTCATAGTTCTTGACCATGGCATTGATCTCAACGCTCACCTTCATCCGGAACAAGCCTGATGTTACCTGCTCCACCTCTTCTTCCGTGATCGTCCCTATTTTGCGCAGGGCCTTGGGATCTTTCCACATGTGATTGAAGACTCTGACGCCGTACTGCTCGCGCTCTCGATTGGTGCAGCCTACCAGTTTATCAATTGCTTTTTCGTCCATGGGCGGATGCGTGCCCAAAGCGATGAGATAATCAAGCTTCTTCGCTTTTCCCTTCAGCGATTCGGATATAATCTTGAACATTAACTGAATTGGGCAAGTCCTTGTTGAATCGGGGATTATGGCCAATACGCTTTTGCCTTGAAGGTTGATTGAGTCAAGAGTTTTAATAACGATCTGCTGAATTTCGTTTTGATCGAGGGCAGTCCGAGCAGAGCCGTTTCCAATAATCATTGTATTCCTTTCCAAGGCTGGGTGGGATGCCACCGCGATTCCAGAACATGAGAAAATAACATAACTTGAGAATAATTAGATATAATTTGAAAAAAGTGTTTTGAAAGCCGCCAGTCGCCATGCTTGATTTTCAGTGCCCAGAATGCTTTTTTGTTGCCATGAATTTTGTGTCGGATCTGCGCAAGACGGTTAAGAAGAACCAAAGTCTCCTTTGTGTGGGCCTGGACACGGATCTCGAAAAAATTCCCGCCAAATTTCAGCGTAAGAAGAAGCCGCTGCTGGCCTTCAATCGTCATGTCATCGATGAAACCATGGATTTGGTTTGCGCCTACAAGCCGAATTCCGCCTTTTATGAATCCACCGGCCGGATCGAGGAGCTGCGTGAGACGGTTTCGTATATTAAGAAATCCGCGCCGGCCGTGCAGGTGATTTTGGATGTGAAGCGCGGTGACATCGGCAACACGGCAACGCATTATGCACGATACTGTTATGATTATGTGGGTGCCGATGCGGTCACGCTAAGCCCGTATATGGGGTTTGACTCCATCGATCCGTTTCTGGAGTACAAAGGCAAGGGTGTTTTTGTGCTTTGCCTGACTTCAAACGCGGGCGCGGCCGACCTTCAATATCTTCTGCTGGGCCGCAAACGATTATTCGAGTACGTTGCCGATTTGGCCGATCAATGGAACCGGATGCGGGGCAACGTGGGTATTGTTGTTGGGGCCACCAAACCCGAAGGGCTCCTGGCGTTGCGCAAGCAGCATCCGGGCCTGGCCTTCCTTGTGCCGGGAATCGGCGCCCAGAGCGGTGATTTGGCAAAATCCGTCCGGTTTGGTACTCTGGGAGAAGGGCTCTGCGTGTTCAATGCGTCACGCCAGGTTCTCTATCCAAAAGACGGCGCGGTCCGCACGGCTGCTCTGCAGTTGCGCGATGAAATAGAACAGTTGCGGCAATCCGCAATCACGAGGTAAACCATGGTTCCCACGACAAATCAGGCGTTTTCCCATCGCTTCATAACCCCCGAGAAATTCGAAAAAACAAAGAAGAAGATCCTTGGGGGGCCTAACGGCTGGCTTTTATTTGTCGCCTGCAACTCGGGAATTGATTTTGCGCAGGCGGTAAAACGCGAATACGAGGGCATGCTTGCGGAGAACGAAAGCCAACTGCGGGAGATCCCTATACTTGGCACCCGGGAAGAGCCGCTGACGTCCGTGTTCGTGGATAGCGAAACGTGCCCCCGTCTCCCGCAGCACGTGGCCGGGTCGGACGCCTATGTGTTCCAATGCGTGCACGAGCGCGTAAGCGGGAATACGGTAAACGAGAACATTCAGCAGATGCTGCAGGTGGTCCGAACTCTTCGCGCGCACAGGGCCAAAAGCGTGACCGTGGTGACGCCGTATACTCCCTATTCGCGGCAGGACAAACCCACGTTCATGAAGCGCGAGGCCACCCTGGCCAGCCTGTTTGCCGATCAGCTCAAGGTTGCCGGTGCCAATGCGCACCTGACCTATCACGCGCACACACTGTCTTTGTACGGCTTTTACGAACCCGAGATGATGCTGGTCGCTCTTAGCGGACTCGATCTTTTCATTGAAATGTTCGAGCATTTAAGGGGGACCAAAGAAGTGGTGGCGGTCTCGACCGATGCCGGCGGCGCCAAGTTCGCGGTCCACTATGCGAAAGCCATGGATATTCCCTATGCCATCGCCAGCAAGTTCCGCCGCGAAAAGGACAAGGCGAATTTGCTGGGCATTATCGGCGACATCCAGGACAAAAAGACCGCGATCATCGTTGACGATGAGTCGGTCACATGCAGTTCGATCATCAATGCAGCGGAGTCCATTCATCGCAACTACGGGGTCAACGAGATCTATGCCGCGATTTCCCACATCAAGATCGGCCGCGAGCACCTGCCCATGTTAATTAAGGCGCACAGCGAACTGGGTCTGAAGGAACTTCATGTAACCGACACGATTCCGCAGATTCCCGATCTCTTCGAGCTCGATTTCGTTGTATTGCATTCTCTGGCCCGTCGCTTTGCCTCGACCATTAACCGGCTGCATTTTAACCAGTCGGTCACGGATGTCTTCTACCGGCCTTAGTCCAATGATCCGTCCCTGAGCTCTGGGCAGGCATATTGCACTTCGACCGGCAATCATTATTTTCAAACCATGTCTGAAACCGCACGCGTTATCCGAACCGATCACGGGTTTGCCTGGGTCGAACTGGATTGGAATGAGGCCTGCACAAGTTGCCGGGGCAAGGAGATCTGTTTTTCCGGTGCGGACCAGAAAAAGAACGCCATCCAGGTGAAAGATTCGCTGGGCGTGATGGCCGGGGATCGAGTGGAGATTGAGTTTCCGGCCGGCCTGCGGATCCAATCCTCGGCTCTGGTCTTCGGTGTACCGGTGTTGTCCATGCTCGTGGGGTACTTTGCCGGAGTCCGGCTTCTGCCGGCCATGTCGCAGGATTCCGCAGGGCTTCTGGGCACCCTTGCCGGACTGGTTATTTCTCTGCTTTTTGTCCGGCTTCTGGATCGAAAAGGCGGGCTGGTTCGCAGATTGCCGGTGATTGTTGGAATTTCAAATGAGGACCAAGCTTCCATTGGCTGCAATGCGGCGCCGCGATAACCGGCGATTTGCCCATTGCAGCGCCTGGCCTGTCTGTGGCAGATTCCGCATCATTGCGCATTCCACATCGCTTCGGCTACCGCCCGCGATGAACCAGAGCTTCCCGTTTGCAGGTCCTCAGGATTGCTGATTTCTTGCCGAGAAGGCGTAACCAAACACGATACGATTGGCTGGGCAGAAAGGATCAGGTCGCACTTTTCCGCGCGTCGATTTCCCGGAGCCTGTGGACAATCATCTGGACAAGGCTCCTTCGGTTCTGGGGATTGAGCTCTCCGAATCTAAGCCCAACAAGAACCGATGCATCCGATTCACCGGGCTTTCTCCACATAACTTCGGCATCGGCTTCGAAGCGAACGGTGGCATTGTCGATCTGTTTTTCGAGAGCAACAATCCCCGAGTTGAAGTTCCCAATGGAGCTGCTCAACTCCAGGCAGATCCCGCCCATACTGATATTGACGCATTTCACCCATTCGATGATCTGACCGGCCAGGGCAAGCCTGATCGGCGCCTCAAAGGGAATGCGTTCATGCTCGCGTTGAATCATGGATACAAAGCCGGAAGACAGGATACAGGCTTAGCCGGATTTCTTATCCTGTAAATCTCCCGGGAATCCTGTCAATTCCGTCAAATTCTTTTCTCCACGTGCGGTTTGTCACCATAGACAATTTTCACGGGTATGCCGTCGCTTAGGATCGACATCCGGGCTGCTTCAACGACAAGTTCGTTGATGTAGCTGTTGGCCGGGGTGGCGATAATGCCCTTCTTATCCGTCTCCTTGATAATTTGCTGCCGGCGTTTCAGCGAATCCGTTTCACTCATGCCCGCCACTTCGGTCTCAATACTGGCGGCCATGTTGATGGTTGCGGCAACGGATTCGTACCCGTAACCCACGGGTTTGTATCCGGCTCCTTCCCATGGAATGATGCGATAGAAATCGGGACTCACGTAATTGAAATGCGAGCCTCCGCAGCCAATCCCATCCAGATAGCAGTGTTCGACGCCGCGGAACTGGTCATCATGCTTGATCAGTCCGCTTTTGTTGGGCCCTTCAAAGAACATCTCCAGGTTTTGCTCGTTCGAGCCCGCGCCTTCATCGGGGTATCCAAGGCCGTCAATCACGGATAAAATGGCGCCGTTTTCATAGCGCACGCGGCCGTTGGCCCACATGTACCCTTCGTTGCCGTTGGGGAACTTGCCCTTGATCCCCGAAACCGAGACCTCCACGGGCTTGAGGCCGGTGATGAAATACACAAGATCGACATAGTGACAGCCCACATACACGAACGGATCGGTCTTGTCGCAGGTGAACCAGTTCTGGAAATTGGAATGGCGATAGTAATAGGGTTCGATCATTTTGGCTTCGCCCATAACAAATTCGCCAAATTGGCCCAACTGGTAACCGCGTTTGGCCATCAGCGCCCGCCGGTCAAAACGCTTGTGGTATTCAACACCCACGAAGAGCCCTTTGTTGTAAGCTTCCTCTTCAATCTCGATGTCCTGCGCGTATTGAAGCACCAGCGGCTTCACGCAGAGAATGTGTTGATGGTTTTTCAGCGCCTCTTTAATCACCGAATAGTGGAGTTGATCCGGCATGGCCACGACCACGACCTGGCGGGGAGGCATGGAAGCCAGGACTTCCTTAAACATGTCTGGAAACTTACGATCGGGTTTCTCACTCAAAGATGGATGGGCTACAAAATCCTGGCCGGGAAAGGCTTCCAGAATCTCTTTGTTCTCTTTGAGCGCTTTCAGCGGCGAGTTGTTGAGCGCACAGATCTGCACCTTCCCAACAACTCCAGTCCGTTGCAGATGATATACCGACGGCAGAATCAAATCGTTTGTGATCATGCCTCCGCCAACGATGGTCACGTCAATGGGTTTTTGCATAGGGCCTCCTTGTTATTTCGATAAAGAAATAATCTGCAGATGATGCGGATGAACACAAATTTTCCTGTCTATATTTGTCGGCGAAATCCGCGGATTTGGTTGTTGCATTAGGACTTGGCGATAAGGTCATGTCGAAGCCTTTCCTCAAAAAATGGCAAGGCGCTGCCCAGAAGGCAGCCTTTGAATCCGCCTTGGATTGGTGTGAATCGAACCTGTTTTCGCGCGTAGCCCGGCAGACCGCTCCGGAAACAGCGATTCACGGACTTGAATAGCGAGGGTGATTCGAAGAAAGGACCCACGGCCAGGATTCGGTCCGGATAGAGAATTTTGTAAAGGTTCAAAATTCCTTCGCCCACATAGCGGGTGCCGCGCTCCAAGGCGCTGGGCGCACGAAAGCCGTTGGTTTGCAGAAATGCCGCCAACTTGCCTTCATCCTGTGGGGTGGCTGGATTTTCTTTGCGCAGTGCCGGAAGCAATGCCCACAATGAAGCTTCGGTTTCCAGGCATCCGAAGCCGCCGCAAAGGCATTTGCGGCGGGAAGTGATGTCAATCCGGGTGTGTCCAATCTCGCCAAACCGGCCAACCGAGGAATCGAGAATCCGTCCGTTCCAGGCATAAGCCGAACCGATCCCAAAACCCCAGTGGAAGAGCACGGTGCCGCCGGTTCGCAGTTTCGGCCCGCTGGCCAGGAGAAACGCCAATTCCGTATCCAGGGCGCGCCGCACAGAAACCGTCATGCCCAGATCCCTCTCCAATCCCTTAAAATCGATGTTGCGCAGGCGAGGCCACCGCGCGGTGCAGACCCATTTTTTGGCCGCGGAATCAACCGTACCAACGAGAGAAAAAGCCGCCCCCAGAAGCTCCGTGGCATGCGGAAGCCGGGATTTCGCTTCTTCCAGCAGCCTGCGTATCGCGCATTCGAACTGGCTGGGCCCGGACCTTGGAGGCAGGTTCAGGGAGTTTTCAAACAGGGTATTCTCGGCCAGATTGACCAGAGCCATAACCAGGCTTCGACCGATCACGTAGAAGGTAGCCACCGCAAACCGGTTGGCGTTGCCCGAGAGTCCAATCTCAGGCCTCCCGCGAGTTCCGGGTCGGCTTGAGCTTTCGATGACCAATTTCCCGGTGAGCAGCTCTCCGACCGCCATGCTTACCGAGGTAGGCCGGATTTCAAGCTGGGATGCCAACTGCTTGCGCGTTGTACCCGGATTGGCGCGGATCGCCTCGAAAATCCGGGCTTTCTCCTGGTCCTTAACGCGATGGCCAAAGCCCTCAAAGACCTGGTCGAACGAGAACACCATGATTTGTGTACCGTACCCTGTTTTAGTACGTGCAACAAGAGCACGATTGGCACGAGGGGGCCAGAATCGCATCCATGGCGCTTCCCAACACCTCAAGCCCCTCTCGCAGAGCATCTTCGGGAATATCCAGCGGCGGCGCGATCTTGATGCACTCGCCGCCCACGCCAACGGGGGCGAACATCAAAAGACCGCTCTGGAAACACTTCTCGTTGATCTTGATGGCCGTTGCGCTATCCGGTTCCCTGGTCCCCGGTTTTGCTATCTGTATTCCCGCCACGAGGCCAAGGGCCTGCACGCAGCCCGCCTGTTTGGGGTGACGCTTCTGGATTTCCAGAAGGCCGTCTTTGAGCACCGGTCCCAAAGAAGCCGCGTTTTTAATGTAGTTGCCGGATTTCAAAAGCTTGATATTGGCAATGGCGGAAGCTACGGGCAGGGGAGAGGCCGAATGCGTGCTGGTCATGGAACCCGGCGCATACAGGCCCATGATGTCTTCGCGGCCGAGTACGGCGGCAATCGGCAGCGAACTGGAAATGCCTTTGCCGCAGGCGATCAAATCCGGCTTGATGCCATAGTGCTCGAACGTGAACCATTTTCCGCTGCGGCCGAACCCGGCCTGGACCTCATCCATTGTCAGAACCACATCGTTTTCGCGGCACCAGGCCTCGAGCTTCTTCGCGTATTCGATTGGCAGAAAATCCGGGCCCACGCCCTGGTAGGACTCGGACATAACCCCGGCGACCTGTTTGCCGGTGATCCCCAGTTTCTTAAGCGTGGAAAGAAAGAGTTCGAAACTCGTGTTTTCGTTCTTGTATCCGTCGGGGAAAGGCACCTGGACGAAGCTATCGTCGGTCTTGCCCAGCCACTTCTTCAGCGCCGGATTGCCGCCTGCCAGTTGCGCTCCCATGGTCCGGCCGTGGAATGCATTGCCGAACGTGACCATGAATCTTTTCTCGGGGCCGTGCTTTTCAAGAGCATAGGTTTTCGAGAGCTTGATGCAGTTCTCGGTGGCTTCGGCGCCCGTGGAGAGAAGGAATACTTTGTAATTCGGCGCGGGTGCCAAACCGGCCAGCAGTTCCGCCAGTTCGGCCCGGCCTTCATGGGGAAAAACGTAGGTTGAAAGCAGGGGACGGTCGACCATTTCGCGAATGGCCTTGCAGATCTCGGGATGGCCGTTGCCCACATTGGAGATGAGCACACCCGACGACCAATCGAGCCACTTGTTTCCCCATTTATCATAGACATAGATTCCTTCGGCTCTATGAACCACGATTGGCGGCTGGCCCTGCATGGACATGGGCTCGAATGCTTCCAGGCGCTCCAGAATCGGGAGCGATTCGGGAACCGGGATTTTGGTTACAATCCGGCGGTGCTTGGTCTCGACCTTTGCGACGTCCACAGGGGTAAGCGCATATTTGCGTTTAAAGCTGGCCATAGGGTCTCCTTGAAAAGGTGATGTTATATCGAGATTCGGTGAGCATAGCAAGCCGTGCTGTTGGAAAAGGTCGTTGGCAGGTGAATTATTAACATATTATGTTTTTAATTTAGACTTCTTAATGGATTGGAGTCAAGAAAGAGAAAAGGCGGGGGATAGGAGTAATTCTGATTAATCCCTTGCCCCGGTTTCTTGTTGAAAGCGGCAAGGCAGAAATATCCGCCGTTTATAGAGGATGCAACCATGATTGAATTACCCATTCCCGGTTTTGTGGATCTCCAGGTCAATGGATATTTGGGAATCAGTTTTTCCGATCCCCAATTAACGGAGAAGCAGTTTCTCAAAGCCAGCCGTGCCTTGCTTGCGCACGGAACAGCGGCATTTCTACCGACCCTGATTACCTGTCCGACCCCGGTTTATGAGCGCAACCTGAATCTGATCTCAAATGCCATCGAGCGCAATGGATTGGCGGGCCGAATTCCGGGAATTCACCTGGAAGGGCCATTTCTCTCGGACAAACCGGGCGCAGTCGGCGCTCATACTCCAAACCATGTGTCCCGCCCCGACTGTCGGTTACTCGATCAATTACTGGCATGGAGCCGTGGGCGGTTGACACTCATCACCATCGCTGCGGAGGTCGAGGGGGCGGCCGAACTGGCGCGGCATGCGGTTTCGAGGGGCGTCGTGGTTTCGCTGGGCCACCAATTGGCCGGCGAGACCGACCTGGAACGACTGCGATGCGCCGGAGCAACCCTTTTGACGCACCTGGGGAATGCGGTTCCCAACGTGTTGCCGCGGCATCCAAACCCCATTTGGGACGGCATTGCCTCGGATTTGGCGGCCCTGATCATCACGGATGGCCATCATCTGCCGGTCTCCGCGATTAAGACAATCATCCGGGCCAAGGGCATCAGAAATGTGGCCGTGACCAGCGACGCCTCCTCCATCGCAGGCCTTCCGCCGGGCGTTTACAATGCGCTCGACAACAAGGCGATTCTGGAGCCAAACGGCCGGCTGCACAATCCGGAAAAGGGGTGTCTGGTGGGTTCCTCTGCCACGATCCTGGAGTGCATGAATTTTCTATCTGGACTTGGATTCCTGAGTCTCAAGGAACTGCTTCAACTGGGCTTTTTCAATCCCGTCCGGTTTTTGCATACGAAGCCGAAATGCATCAAGGCCGAGACGACTCTTTTTTACAGCGAAACGCGGCACAGGTTCAGTATCCGATCGTGAGGATTGCCTCCAGCTATTTCTCCTGCCGAACATTGAAATCATTCAGGCCTGTCTTTGCATTCGTTCCAGGCGCATAAAAAATCCATAACGCTAAGGCCCGTGTGATACCCCGGATTGACATCGGACGTTGACGGAATCACGTCAATGGGTTCTCCCTGCTCATTGAGAGTCTGATTGGCCATTGACAAGGCCCTGGGATTCACGGAATGGTTAAGAAAATTCCGGGCGCAAGTCAGCGCAATATTCAGCATGGGCTCCTCACCGGCCGGATCGTCCGAGAGCAGGTCAACCCCCGATGCCGTGCGCAATGTTTCGAGCAGACTCCACCAGGGCGTATCGCCGGTTTCATGGGAACCTGTGTAGAGCGCATTTCAAAAAGGCTTTCTGGAATCGCCCGGCTGCAAACGTCGCAAGCTTCGTTGCGCTCCATCGGCGTATCTCCCTCTGATACGCCTGCTTCGCGCGCCTTGCCTGCGTCGTTTTCGCAGGGCTTCGGCCCGCGAAATCCTTTTTGAGATGCGCTCTATCTACAATTTAAAATTGAAATTTTCGGAGTCTCGATTTAGTTTTTAAAACATTCATGGAATCAAACTCGACCCCGCCTTCTCCTGCCGTCAATGGCACGCCCGGCTTGCTCACGGCCTTTTTTAATCGGATCGAAAAGCGCCCGGATGGCTGGTATCTGAGTGTCAGCCGGGACCAGAAAGAAGTGCTCGACCTGCCCAAGATCCGCCAGGAACTCCTTGATGCCCGGGCGCTGAACGTCGATTGGGCGCGCATCGAGGACGTGGTCAACCGCGGCCGGGGAGCGCCCGAACGAATCGGAGCGCCTTTCGAATATTACGATCTGAGCAAGGACAAATATATTCTTGTCACGGTTTCCGATGACCGGATGAACGTTGCGGTGACGGTGAGCGCCGAGGCGGCCCAAGCCGGGGTTCAGATCGCGGCCCAGGATATTCTGTACCGTTTGCGAGGGCTTGGGATCATCTGCCCGGTCGATGAGGCCGCGGTTGCGGGCCTTACCAAGGCAAGCACCCCAAACACTCCCGTAAATGTGGCCAAAGGCAAACCGCCGCGCCACGGGGTGAATGCTCAGATCAGCTTCGAAGTTGTCGTGACGCCGGACAATAAGCCGCGCGAGAGACTGGATGGGCGGGTCGATTTCAAGGGTATCAAGACGTTCCGCCAGGTCAGTGAGAATGATGTCATCGCGACGCGCCTTCCGCCAACCTCGGGGGAAGACGGCCAGGACGTTTATGGGAAAGTTGTGCCATGTAGGAAAGGCGAAGACGCCGGCCTGCCGGCCGGCGAAAATACCACCATCTCCGAGGATGGAAAGAAATTAATTGCCGCCTGCCGGGGCTTTCTCTTCGAGAGAGACGGCCTGATTTGTATCGGTCGCGTTTTAACGCTCGAAAAAGATGTTGATTATTCGACCGGAAACATTAAATACCAGGGGGCCGTGGTTATCAAGGGGTCCGTGCGAACGGGTTTCCGGGTGGAAGCCGACGAGGACATTCTCATTCAGGGCGGGGTGGAAGCCGCCGAAGTAGTTTCGCGCAACGGCAGCATCGTGGTGCATAGCGGAGTATTGGGCGGCGACAAAGCCCGGCTCATTGCCAAGCATGACATCGAAGTCGGTTTCGCGCAGCAGGCCTTCCTGGAAACGGAGGGCCAATTGAAGGCTTCAAAGCACCTTCTTCACTGCCAGGCGCGGGCCGAGTCGATTTTCCTGTGCGAACGGGGAGGCGTCGCGGCCGGAGGCGTTTTGTCGGCCTCCAAACGAATTGAGGTTTATGAAGCGGGAATTGCCAAAGGGCTTGCGACCATACTGCGTGTGGCACGCTTCGACCTTGAGAAGGGCGACAAAAAAGCGAAGGAACTTGAGGCGTTGGAGGCCAAAATCAACATTGCCCGGGAGCCGGTCGAAAAGCGGCTGAAGCTGATGAATAGCATGATCCGCAAGACCGAGTCGCTGGGGGAAAAAGCCAAATTGGAACTCAAGAAGGTGATGGATGAATATATCTCGCTTGGCAAGAAGTTGGAGTACGTTCAGGCGAAGCGCGCCGAGCTTGCATCCCGGCAATCCGGGCCAATCACGTTGGATTCCGAAATCATAATTCGAACCGGCTATCCCATGGTCATCCTGGATTTCTGCGGCCGGCGAACGGAGCTGAAGCAAGTGGTGCACGGCCAGAGATTCTGGCTGAAGGATGATGAAATCAAGTCCGGACCGGCAACGGAAGGGGGTGGCTCGTGAAGATTACACAGGCAGGCGGGTATCTCCTTGCCGCCATGGAGAACATCCCTTCGGGGGACCTGGATCAAGCCCAAAAGGATCTGGCGTCCTTGGTCGCCAAAGCCGGCGTGCGCATCGCTCTAGATATGGAATCCATGCGCAATCTCTATAGCCCGGAAATCAGTCTTGTCGTGAAGCTCCACAAAGATATTGTTGCCTCGAAAGGCGAGCTGGCCATTGTCAATGCTTCCGCCGAAGTGGAAAATGTGCTGCGAACCGCCAACATTGACCGAATTATTCCCATTTACAGAACTCTTGAGGAGTTTGAAATCGAAAAAGATCTGATTGGAAAGGAAAATGTTTCTCCTTCTCTTTCCGGAGTGAAGGTCGAATGCGAGGGTGTGCTGGCCAGAATTGTCATGAGCGGGATGATTACCGGGCTTCGAAAAGAACGCGAATTGGCCCGGAAGCTTTTGAAGATCGGCCCCTCCGTGCAATTTGCCGAATTCGATTTTGGCGACCTTGGAATTCTGGACAGCATCGTCATTGGCGGCCTGGTGCGGTTTGCCGACGGCTTTCACAGGAAGGGCGGCGTGATCGCCTGCGCGCGTGCAAACCGTATTATCCGGGATCTCTTCGATATTCTTAATCTTCACGAGCTTTTTCATTTCTTTCCCAGTCTGGAGTCCGCCCGCAAGTTTTTAAATGAGCGGGGATTGTCCAAGGCATGACAAGCGGCTCTTTACGGCCCTCCAAAGGTTGTTAATTCTTACCCGCAGGCGCTGAAAGGGTTTCGGGTCAAGTATGCGCCGTTCCGGCGTCCCTGAATGCCTTCCATCCTCTTCCATGCTTCGCGTCCTCCTATCGCGCTCTGATAATCCTTGACTCGACCCTTGCCTTTCACCATCTATGTCTTTGGACCAGCCCCCGACTGCGTTCGGGATGGGCTTCTGCAATGAAAACCATGGAGGAGGCATTATGAATGAAATCGCCGGACGCATGGTCCGCGCAGCCAAGCTTGAGTCCTCGGTGTATGAAGAGGTGGAGGCCGACCGAGGCGCCCTGAGCCAGGCCATGCTGGTTGTGGTTCTTTCAAGCCTTGCGGCCGGTGTGGGGACCTATCACAGGGGTGCGCTTCCCGGTATGGTCGCCGGTACGGTTTCGGCTTTGCTGGGGTGGTTTATCTGGGCCTATATCACATTTTTTATTGGAAAACGTTTTTTTCCCGAACCGCAGACCCGGACAGACTATGGCGAATTGCTGCGTACCATTGGCTTTTCCAGTTCCCCCGGATTGATTCGGGTTTTAGGTCTTGTTCCGGGGCTTTCGGGAATAATTTTCTTCGCTGCTTCGATTTGGATGCTTCTGGCCATGGTGGTTGCCGTACGGCAGGCGCTTGATTACAAAAGCACCTTCCGGGCTGTTGGTGTGTGTCTGGTTGGTTGGTTGGTCCAGGCTCTCGTTTTGATTGCACTGTTTCTGTTTTTTGGAGGAATGCGCGGGTCTTAAACGGGTTTGGCGGATTTGCCGCAAAGCCTCCGGTTTATTTTGCATTCAATTGTGGACTCAACTAAGCATGAAAGTGTATATGATATTCGGTGCTGTTTGGCAAGAAAGGAAGAGTTGATCGGACCGCGAAGTTCCTTTTGGAATTGGCAGTCACGGCGAAGCAAGTCCTGTTTTCCGGTTTTGAATGATTCCATCCGGTTTTCCGGTTTTTGCTTGTTTCACGCCACCTTAGCCAAGGTCGAAAGTCCCGGGATTTATCAACGGGGAATTGGCGGCACCCCGGCACTTCGTTGTGCGATAAAACCGCCGAAGGGCCCGCCGGAATAGAAATTCATGGATGCTCCCAATCTTCCCTTAACCAATCCCCTCCGGTCAGGTGTGGAACAGGAAATCGCCCGCGCAATCGAATCCATGGCTTTCCTGTCACGCTGCGCCATGCATTTTGTGGCGCGTCCCGAACAGGGGCCGCCATTTCAGTTCATTGCCGACCAGATCGCCAGTCTTATTCCAAGCGCTGTGATTCTTGTAAACGATTATGATCCGGTTGCTCACAAAACCATTCTTCGCGCCTTGGCGGGGCCCGCGGAAATTCTATCGCGGATACCGCAGGCTTTGGGGCGCGATCCGAACGGTCTGACATTCGAAGTCACCCCAAAATACCATGCCCTGGTCGCCGCCGGCCGGTTGCTTCACGTGGAAGGAGGGCTTCACGAATTGACCTTCGAGCAACTCCCAAAGGACTTGTGTGGCCGGTTCGAAGCGGGCTTCGGGATCAAGGGCGTCTACGCCATTCCATTCGCTATCCAGAGTGATATCCTGGGGACCGTAGCCATTCTCACCCTGTGCGATGGGCATCTGCCGGAGATCGATGTTATTCAGGCGTTCGTTCACCAGGCCGCGGTTGCCTTGCAGAAGCAGCGCGCCGAGGATTCGTTGCGCAGGGCCGAGGAAAAATACCGCAACATCGTCGAAACGGCACAGGAGGGGGTTTGGATCGTCAATAGCGATCGCCGCATCAGCTATGTAAACCAGCGGATGGCCGAGCTGTTGGGGTACACCGCCGCGGAAATGATCGATCGGCCTCTTCTGGAGATGATCGCAGACAGTGAGCGGAACTACCTGGCCGGGCCGGTTCCCGAGCGGCGCAGACGCGGTGTGCGCGAGCGCCGTCTACTTCGGCGTGACGGTTCCACGATCTGGTGCCTCGAATCCATTTGTCCCTTTGGCGAACCCACAGGACAAACGGGGATTCTAGGAATGGTTACAGACATCACGGCCCGAAAGCAGGTCGAGCACGACCTGCAGGAGGCAAAGGAGCGCTATCGGCTAGTTCTCGAATTGACCTCGGACCTGATTTTCAAATTCCGGATCGAAAACGGCCGCCCAATCCTGGCCTGGGCGACGCGCGATCTATTCGAGCTTTTGGGGTATTCGGCGCAGAATGTGCAAAACCCGAAGGATTGGGGTCCTTTCATTCTCGCCGCGGACCGGCCGCGACTGCAGGAATTCCACCGAGTGTTGCTGGCCGGCAACGTGGGTGAGTTCGAGATGCGAACCCAGGCCATGGACGGCCGAGTGATCTGGTGGCACGTTGTTGGGCGGCCTGTCTGGGGGCCTGACAACCAGGTTACGGCCATCATCGGCGCCGGCAAAGACATCACGGCCGGCAAATCGGCCGAAGCTGTTTTGCAGCGGGCCAACGAGGAAATGGAACGCCGTGTTGAAATCCGAACGGCCGAACTGCTGCGCGCAAACAAGCTTCTCAAAGAGGAGATCCTCGAGCGGATTAAGGCAGAGGAGGCACTCTCGCAGCGCCATCGTGCCATGGAGGCGGTCTATGAGATTTCAACCAAGTATGCCGGGGGAATGGAGTCGCTTTACGATCAGGTGGTCCTGAATATCTCAAATCTGCTGGGTACGCCGTATTCCGTGATTTGCCGGCTTGAGAAAGATAAATCCAAGAGCATTTCGCAGTTTTTCGGCGGCTCCATTTTTCACGAAGGCGCGGTTTCCGTTCGCTGCGGGCCCTGCGCCGAGGTGTATCGGCAAAAACGGGTGTGCCAATTCCGCGGAGGCCTGCGCCAACAGTTTCCGGCCGCCCATTGTTTTAAAGACTACGATTTTCGTTCCTATGTCGGGGTACCAATCCTGGGCCGGGAAGGCGAGCTGCTGGGCCTTCTTTTCACGGTCGATTTTAAGGAGCGCGCATTCTCCGAATACGAGACGCATTTGCTTGAGATCTTCGCGAATTATGTGGCCCATGAGATCGAGCGGGACTTGATGCAGAACAGGCTTCGCTATGCCCATGAGATGAACGTGGTGGGCCAGCTTGCCTCCGGAGTGGCCCATGAGGTACGCAACCCGCTTAACGCGATTCTGGCCATTACCGAGGCGCTTTTTCAGGAATTGGGAGAGCGTCAAGAGTTCCAGCCGTATGCCGAGCACATGCGCGACCAGGTAAACCGGCTTTCGATTCTAATGCAGGACCTGCTTGATCTGGGCCGCCCCATTGCCAAGATGAATATGCGTCCGCAATCGCTGCTGAGGATTTGCGAAGAGGCCGCGCGACAATGGAGACAATCCCGGATTGGCAAGCAGATCGAAATCAAAATTCTGCCGGACCCGGAAAGCGATGGCATCCGAATTCATGCCGAGTCCACGAAGATTCAGCAGGTCTTCATTAATTTATTCGAAAATGCTGCGCAGCACAGCCCGGCCCAAAGCGAAATCCGTTTGCATCTTTCCGCGTCGGACAAGGAAACCGCATGGGTGCGTGTTCTGGACCAGGGAAGCGGCATTCGGCCGGATTATATAGACAAGGTTTTCGATCCCTTTTTCACGACCCGCAAAGGGGGTTGCGGTCTTGGGCTGAGCATCGTAAAGCGGCTGATTGAGAATCACGGCGGATCGGTCTCGATTCGCAATAACAATGATGGCCCGGGATGCTGTGTCGAGGTGTTCCTGCCTGTGTTTGAGTCGGAGCAGCCCAAGCAGAAAAAGGCTGTAGGCGATTAGTTGGAGGCTGTAGGTCAAGAGAAGAACGGAGAAGGCGGGCACGGTACGGGACCGACTCCGGGTCCATGTAGATCGATTCTAAACTCCCAAATCTGCTTTCTTCTTCAGCGCCGGAGGCGTATAGGCTTTCAGAAGCAACGAGAAGGAAACCACGCTAACGGAGCTTAAGGCCATGGCCAAAGCTCCGTACTCGGGCCGAAAGGCGATTCCCGTGAATGGGAAAAGAAGGCCCGCCGCCAACGGAACCAGCGCCAAATTGTAGGCCACCGCCCAAAAAAGGTTCTGGCGAATGCGCGCAAGGACTTTTCGGCTGAGTTGTACGGCCGCTGCCACGCCGCTAAGGTTTCCGCTCATTAGAACAATATCTCCGGCTTCCATCGCGATGTCGGTTCCGCCTCCCATGGCCAGGCCCAGGTCCGCTTGGGCAAGGGCCGGCGCATCGTTGACCCCGTCTCCGGCAAAAACAACGCAATGGCCCCGGTTCTGGATTTCCCGAATCAGGTCGGCTTTTTCCCGCGGCATAAGGCTTGCGCGAATTTCGGTAATTCCCACGCGGCCGGCCACATTGTTGGCATTGACGGCATGATCGCCGGTCGCCAGGATCGGGCGAAGACCCATGGCCGCCAGTTCTCTCACGGCCTCCACGGCATCGGGCCGCAAGGAATCTTCGAAGGCCAGGAGTCCGCGAACCGAACCCTCCCAGGCGACAAGGGCAACGGTCCTCCCGCCGCGCTCGAGGGAATCGATCCTGCCGGGGAGATCACCCGGCAAAGCGAGACCCATTCGGATAGCCCATGCTGGATTTCCAAGCAGCACCTCCAAGGTTGCCACGCGGCCGCGCAATCCCCGGCCTTCCATAATGGTCACATCGCTTGCTTCGGGAATGGGAACCGACATCTCATGGGCTTTGCGGAGTACGGCCCCGGCCAGCGGGTGCACCGAATTGTTCTCCAGGGCCGCGGCCAAAGAAAGCAATTGCTGCTCCGCAACGCCCAAAGCGTGCACCTCGACCACTTCGGGCATGCCCTGGGTGAGCGTTCCGGTTTTATCGAATATAACCGTATCGGCTTTTTGCGCCCGTTCAAGGGCCTCTCCATTGCGAATGAGAATGCCCAGGCTGGCCCCGCGTCCCACCCCGACAATAACCGCGGTTGGGGTTGCCAGGCCCAGCGCGCAGGGGCAGGCGACAACCACCACCGAGATGAATGTGCGCAGGACATCCACAAAGGGGTGACCGGAAATAAACCAGAGTATGGAGGATCCAACGGCCACAGCCAGGATGGCGGGGATGAAATACGAAACCGCCCGGTCCGCCAGGCGGGCCAACGGCGGTTTTGACGACTGAGCCTGGGCCACCAAGTCTATGATTTGCGACAGGATGGTTTGCCTGCCCGTGCGGGTGGCCCTGACTTTCAGCACGCCCGATTTATTGAGCGTGCCCCCGGTCACGTTGGCACCTTTGTCTCTCCAAACCGGCAAGGGTTCGCCCGTGATCATGGATTCGTCCACGAAGCTTTTGCCCTCTTCGATCACGCCATCGACAGGGACCTGCTGGGAGGGCCGCACGCGCAACAGTGCCCCCGGCGTCAGCGTCTCGACCGGCACTTCGGTTTCGCCTTTGGCTTCAATCAGCGTGGCGGTGCGCGGCCGCAGGCCCATCAGTTTTCGAATGGCATCCGAGGTTCCATGCCGGGCCCTTGCTTCAAGATAACGGCCCAGGAGAAGGAACCCGGCGAGCATCAGGGCCGTATCGTAGAAAAGGAATTCATGGGTGAGAAACAGGCCCGCGGTGGCCAGAACGCTCGATGCAAATGCGACGCCAATTCCCATTGCGTACATTACGTCCATGGTCAATGCGCCGCTGCGCAAAGCAAAAAAAGCGGCCTTGATAATCGGGGACCCCACATAGGATAGAAGAGGCAGAGCGACGATCAACATCAACAGCGACAGCGGTACGGGCAGGGGAGGATGGAAATGCATCAGGATCATCAGGCCGGTCCCGCTCAGGAGCCCCGCCCAAAAACGGCCTCGAAGCTGTTTTAGGTTGGGACCGCTTTCGGACAATGTCAAGCGGTCCGTCTCCTCGCCCAGGTATTCGTAGCCGGTTTTGCGGATGATCTCGGCAATCCGGTCGATTCGAATTCGCTTGGGGTCGAACACGATCGAAGCGTTCTCAGCGGGCAGACTCACCGTCACCTGTTCGACACCTTCGAGTGCGCCGATTTTGCGCTCAATTCGGCCTACGCAGGCCGCGCAATGCATGCCGCCAATGCGGATGGTTGTCTTCATGGTGCTACCTAGACAGACTTTGCGCCGGCCGGCTTGGGACACCCTTCACGGCGGATTTTTCCATTCGCCTCTTTCTATCCATCATTGCCAATGGCCTCAACCGGGCAGGCCTTTCGCACGGTCTCGCAGGCTTCCTCTTCAGCATTGGTTTGTGGTTGTCGCCAAACGAAGGCGTGCGACTCATCGGAGCTCATTTTGAAATTTTCAGGCGCCTCGGCGGCGCAAAGCCTGCAGGCAATGCATTGCGTATCGACGAAATATTTACCGGGAACGCTATCGGGATAACGGGCATCCTTGCTGGCCATTTGGATCCTCCTGTCTCAACCCATCGGATAGGCGAAAATTTGGTGCGCTAAACGCGAATTGATTTTATGCCAAAGCACAATTTAAACAAATGTCTTGATTTCTACAATCATAAAAAAATAATTCATTATATCATGGATCACGGAACGCTTCAGAAAATTCGAATCGCTGTCCTTGCCACTCTATTCGGAGCGGCCCTGGTCGGCGTTCTGCGATGTTCGAATCCTTCCGACAGCGGACCGCTTCAGTGGCGGACCCAATTGGACCTTCCTGTCACAAATGAGAAGTTTGTTGTGGGAGAGCAGTTTGGCAATCTCTTCAACGAAATGAAGATCCTCGACGGCGACACGGCCCGGCAGGGGGACACGCTGGCTTTTGTTCAGACCGATACCGCGGAACACTCATTTGTTCGCGACGAGGACAGCCTTGAAACCAAACGCTTCGCGGTTTACATTCCTCCCATCATTCTTAATTCATCCGCAAACGCGAGCGGAAGCCTGCCCACGGGGCTGCCCGCGGGAAACTTGGTTTCGGATACCCCCCTTCATAGCGTGGCCACGATAAACGTTCCCGGGGTGTATTCGGTCGTGTTGGAGCCGGTCGCTCAGACGCTGACGGTTCGCGTTCATAACTATCTGGCCAATGCAGGCGCCCGGCTGGATAGCGTGCGGCTGGCCCTTTTAACCATGGTCGGGCCAATTTCCGGGACTCCGCAGAATGCCGCAATCAATCATGGCGAATATCTCGATATTTCGTTCCCTGTGGGAGGTCTGACTCTCGACAGCCTGGTGCGGATTGATGTGCGCGCAGCACTCGCGGCCGGTACCCGGATCGAATCGGGCGACAATATCGGTTTTGCACTGGGGCTCAGCGGGCTTGCGGCAAGCCGGGTCACGCTGCTCGATTCGCTTTTCCCATTCGACAGCATGTTCCAGCATAATTACAAGATCACCGACTCGATCGACCTCAAATACATCGATATGAAAGATGGCCACTTCACCTACTCCGTGGACAACAGCACCAATCTGAAGTTGGCGATCAACGGCGAGCACCTCAATGTGTGGGATATCCGGAATTGCACGATCAAAGAGGTAGAAGACACAAGCAGGTTATACCTGTTGCAGGGCGACAGCGCCCTCTATTATTACGGATCCACTACGCAGGGTGATGTGAATGTGGAGCCCGATTCGGTGCAGATCTTTGCCAAGCTAAACTGCTCGCGAACGCGCATGTTCCCGGAATGGGACAACCTGCTTCAGCAGTCGGTCACGCGCGTCCGGTACCGTGTGCGCAATGTGCCTACGGGACGTCGGGTCACGGTGGCGACAAACGACTCTCTGGTTTTCGTCATTACACCGGCCACATTCAGCTTCGATAAGTTTAAGGGCATTTTCAAAGAGGATTTTGTCCGCCAGAGTGATACCGACTACATCGCCATTCCCTTTATCTGGGACGAGACGTCGAAAGATTCTTTGCGGGGCCGGTTTTTTCTCAATCGCGTGGTGGCAAACGTTGAGGTTGAGATGAACGTTGCCGAGAAGGCTTTGCTGAGTTCGAACATCATTCGTTTCCGCGTCTTCAATACCAAGGACCCTTCGATTTTCTGCGATACCACAGTGGTTTTTGACACTGTGCACAATGGCGCCGTTTACCGGCCAAGCTTCCGTGTTGAGAACGTTGTCAACAGTTTTCCCGATTCCGTGGGTGTCGTGATCACTACAACCGTCCCCAAAGACAGCATGGTGGTGATTGTAAACGATGAAACCGATACCAGCCTTGCCCTGGGCCGTATGACCGTGCGTTCAACCATTCGAACTCGCATGGACGCCTATATGGACTGGGAAATCAAGGCGCCGGTGACAATGGATCTGGGGGCGGGGAATTTTCCGGTAACCGATGAGGCCATTAATTATTTCCGAAAAGCCAGCGATCGAAATATCGCATTCAATCTGAAAGTGCAGAATGTGTCGAACCTTAACATGCGTCTGTACAGCCTGCTGGCGCCGCTGGAAAAGAAAGTGGAATTCGATTCGCTCTCATCCGGCGAGGTCTCCGCCATTCTTCTAAACGGCACCGCATCGGTCCTTGGTTATGTCAGCCTTCTGGGTCAGACAGGGGTCGTGATTCCGGCCCGGGGTTCCACGGTATCGAGCCTGATAGACCTGGATGAAACCGAGATCGGGACGATCCTTAACACCGACAGTTGTTTCTGGCGCTGGCAGGCCCGCTTCGAGCCCATGAGCAGCGATGCCCTGACCGATAACGACTACATCGACATCCGTTCATGGCTGCATTTTGACGGGACCAGCAATTTGGACTCGATCATGAGTTTTACCGAGTAGGACGCAATGGCACGGTTTTTCTTGCTGCGATGCACTCTATTTCTGCTTCTCGTGCCTGCGTGGGCCTTCGCCATTGTGGACCACAATCCCAAGAGCGCTGGCAACAGCACCGCTCGAAACACGCTGGGCCGTTCTTTTGAGGCGGCCTACCACAATCCGGCGCTCCTGGGAATGAATAAGCGGCCCATCGGCGGTGCCTTGCTTGTGCCCTTCACCAACTATGGCCTTGGCTATTGGAGCAACAAACTTGCCCTGAGCCCATTTCGCAACTACTTTGCCTCCACTCCACAAGAACGGGCCGATCTCATTGAAGGAGTCTTTTTCAAGAGCTTTGACCTAATCGGTCTGGGGCCTGAAGCGACTTCAGAGCGGTTGACCGAAGGATTGGAAGGCGGTTTTAAGATCTACTCCGGTGCGCGGCTTTCGGTT
>CAYVZU010000002.1:10168-34879 GCA_964455935.1 uncultured Fibrobacterota bacterium | reverse complement strand
GGATTCCCGAAGGGCCCCTGTATGCCCTGTTCTCGGAAACCAAAGGCCTCCAGCGCGGAAATACGCTCGATTTCTCTGATTTCAAGCAAGAGGGAATTTGGGCCACCGACTTCAGTTTGAATGTGGGGCTACCCGTTACAGTTCCGGCCTTGCATGACCTGTTTCACTTGCGGTATGGAGCCGGCGGAATTGCGCTAAAATATGTTATGGGCCATTCTCTTCTTCGCGCCACGACCAAGAGCGGAATTTTGCGTTACGACACCCTCAATGGCGAAAATATCGTTGTGGACGGCGAGGTCCTGATCCAGACTTCCGGAACAGGTTTGCATGGCAATTTTGATTTTGGAAGCCTTCCCGGCGGCCTGCCCGTCAACGGCCATGGTATTGGCGTCGAAGTCGGCGGGATCCTCTATGATGATTTGGGAATTCTTAGCATTAACGTGAAAGACCTGGGTGTGCTCTTCTGGATGAAAGATACCCGCGAAACATCCTACAAAATCAACAAAGATGATTTTGACTTTTATGATATTGTGACCGGGGTCAAGCAGGAAGATGAAGATGGCGAGACGCGCACTTCTAATCTAATCATCTTCAACCGCGATGCCAACCAATACATCTCGGATCAACGAGATTCTCTAAAGACATCCAGCGGGTTCGTGACCGTTCTGCCGCTAGCCCTTCATATCGGATACAGCCGCGAATGGGACCTGACTGGCGAGTTCAAGTCGGCCCTGGGAAGCTTTGCCAGCTATGCCCAGGCCGGCGCGGATTATGAGCAGCATCTCACTTCCGGTCCGGGCCGTTCGTATATGCCCAGGCTTTCGCTGGGAGGCTGCCTGGGATTTCTGAACGGGTTTTTCCCCATACGTGCGGGATTTGTTTTCGGCGGACCCGAACGGATCGCCTCGGCTTTGGGCGGAAGCTTCGATTTCAGCTATTTCTCCCTGAATGCGAGCTATAAAGCCATTGGCAATCCGGTTTTCATACCCAAACGGGGCGTGGAGGTCGCTTTGGGCGCCAACCTCAATTGGGGAATGCATCCTGATGCCGACGGTGACGGCATTTCCAACCGCACCGACGCCTGTCCCAATGAGGCCGAGGACAAAGATGGTTTCAAGGACAGCGATGGTTGCCCGGACCTGGACAACGACAACGATGGAATTCCGGATCTGCGCGACCGCTGTCCCAATGTGGCCGAAGACATGGATGGAATCGACGACGATGACGGCTGCCCCGATGGGGATGATGACCATGACGGTGTCGCCGATTCAGTCGACAAGTGTCCCAAGCAAGCCGAGGATAAGGACGGCTTCCAGGATAGCGACGGCTGTCCCGAATATGACAATGACGGCGATGGAATGGCCGATACGCTGGATAAGTGCCCCAACGATGCGGAAGACAGGGATTTCTTCGAGGATAGTGATGGGTGCCCGGACCGCGATAACGATGGCGACCGAATCCTAGATGCCCTTGACAAGTGTCCCAACGAACCGGAGATGTACAACGGCGTCGATGATGAAGACGGGTGTTCCGACTCGCTGAAGAAGCCAACCGTGCAGGAAGAAAAGAGGCTGCGGAAAGAATTGGAAGGCGTGCTGTTCAATACGGGAACCGCAGAATTGACCACAAGCTCGTATAACCATCTCAACTTCATTGTCGAGCTGGTTCGGCAATATTCGTACTTGCGCTATGAAATTCAGGGTCACACCGACAGCCGGGGCGACGACAGCTACAATTTAGTCCTCTCGGCGGCGCGCGCAAAAGCGGTTCGCGACTACCTTGTCGGGCGCGGATTCCCGTCGGAGAACCTCATTTCGATCGGGTATGGCGAGACGATGCCCATTGCCACCAACAACACTGCGGCGGGACGCACCATGAACCGCCGGGTGGAATTCGTGATCCTCGACACCGAAGAGCAGTTCCGCGCGCAAAAGGTGCGCGAAGCCGATTTCGAAGACGAACTGCGCCGGGCCAAGATCAAAGGATCGGGCTACTAGTCAAAACCGTAATTGTGAATCGGGAATTGCGGAATGATGAATTCCCGATTCCCTTGTTCTGGCCGGTAATTCCCAATTTATAATTCTCAATTTCATGATTTTATCTATTGATCAGGGCACAACCGGTACCCGCGCGGTCCTCTACAACAACAAGGGTGAAATAGCGGGGAAAGCTTACCGGGAAATCCATCTGACCTATCCCCGGCCCGGTTGGGTTGAGCAGGACCCCCTGGAGATCTGGAATACCGTGGTGGACACCGTGGAGGAAGTCTGTTCGGGCTTTGAGGGCAAGATCGCGGCTGTCGGAATAACGAACCAACGCGAAACCACCGTTCTCTGGGACCGAAAGACCAGCGCACCGGTTTACAATGCCATTGTCTGGCAGTGCAGGCGCACGGCAGGTCTCTGTGAAAACCTGCGGGACAGCGCGGCCGAGATTCGCAAAAAGACCGGCTTGCCGGTCGACGCCTATTTCAGCGCCACCAAAATCCAATGGATTCTTGGCCATCAGGGCAAGCCCGGCGCCAACCTCGCTTTTGGCAACATCGATGCGTGGCTGATTTGGAAACTGACAAACGGAAAAATGCATGCAACCGATTACACCAACGCTTCACGAACCATGCTCTTCAACATCCACCAGTGCCGGTGGGACAGGGATTTGTGCTCGCTTCTGAAAATTCCCGAAGGGGTTCTGCCCAAGGTACAAAAATCCGCCGGCCCTTTTGGCATGGTCGAGTCAATTTCCTGTCTTCGCGGAGTTCCCATATTGGGAGTGGCCGGGGATCAGCAGGCGGCGCTGTTCGGTCAGGCCTGCTTTGATGAAGGCCAGGCCAAGAACACCTATGGAACGGGCTGCTTCCTTCTCATGAACACAGGTGAAAAAGCCGTGGAATCCAAGCACGGTCTGCTGACCACGTTGGCCGTGGACGGCAAGGGAAATCCCTGCTATGCGCTGGAGGGTTCGGTTTTTATCGGGGGCGCGGCCATTCAGTGGCTGCGCGATGAACTGGGAATTCTGGCCAAGGCTTCGGATAGCCAGCAGGCAGCAGGTCTGGTTGCGGACAACGGGGGAGTGTACCTGGTTCCTGCCTTTGTGGGCCTGGGCGCACCGCATTGGGATATGCAGGTCCGGGGATTGCTCACCGGGCTCACGCGGGGCAGCAACCGAAATCACATCATCCGGGCGGCTCTGGAATCCATGGCTTTCCAGTCGCTCGATGTGCTCCGTGCCATGGAACAGGATTCCGGCATGGGTCTGGAGACCCTTGCCGTGGACGGAGGCGCCTCGGCCAATGACTTTCTCATGCAGTTTCAGGCCGACATCCTGGGCCGCCCGGTCCTGCGGCCCGCGGTCATCGAATCCACTTCCCTGGGCGCCGCCTATTTGGCTGGTCTGCAGGCCGGTATCTGGAAAGGCCAGGCCGAACTGGCCGGCATGCGGCGAGTGGAACGGGAATTTGTCCCGGCTTTGTCTTCCAACGAGAGATCCCAACTGCTCGAGGGCTGGCAAAAGGCCCTCCGTCAGACCCTCACACGCTAGCAGGTCTCTTCCATCATCCCAATCCTTTCGGGTATCTTCCTGAGAAGCAACGACTCACGTTCTCGCAAGAATCTTGAAATACTGAGTTCACAGAGGGAAAACGAGAGAAAACACAAATAGAGGATCTTCCGGCGCAAGATATAGCGTCAAGAACAGGTCCTGTGTGTGCTCTCCATCCGGCCTCTGGCTTACGCTCTGTGGTTGACTTTTCACATGGGACAGGAAATTCTGTGATCCTGTCCAAAATCCTTTCGAGGCCTTTCCTGTGTCGTCTCACAGCCACGAAACAGCAGAACGCGCGCTGATTGTCGCGATTGTCCTGACCGCGGTCACCATGGTTTTGGAAGTCATTGGGGGCTGGCTCTCGGGATCGCTCTCCCTTCTAAGCGATGCGGGCCACATGCTGCGGGATGTGGTCGCGCTGGTCATCTCGCTTACGACGCTGAAGCTTGCCGATCGGCTGCCTACGCACACCCGGACCTTTGGATATCACCGACTCGAAATATTTTCCGCTTTTCTCAACGGGCTTGTTCTTGTCGCCCTCAGCGGCTGGATTCTTGTTTCGGCCTTCCAGCGGATCGCCCATCCACAGCCGATTCGCGGAGGGCTCATGTTTGGTGTGGCCCTGGCAGGGCTTGTGGTGAATCTCTACAACGCTTTCGCCCTCCACAAAAGCCATGACCTGAATGTGCGCAGCGCCTTTTTGCATGTCCTCACGGACACGCTGGCTTCGGTTGGCGTGATCGTGGCTTCCATCTGGATTCTGGTCACGGGGCAAGTGATGGCGGATTCCATTGTGGGTTTTGCGATTGGGGTGATTGTGCTCTTTTCCTCGTTTGGGGTCATTGCCGAGTCTGTCCGCATTCTCCTGGAATTCGTGCCAAAGGGGATCCGTCTGGCTGATATTATCGAGCAAATGGAAACGGTCAAAGGCGTGACCTGCGTCTACGATATTCATTTGTGGAGCTTATGCTCCAACATCAATCTCATCGATGCGCACGTGGTCTGTCATGAACCGGACTTGAAGAGGACGGAGCAGATCAAAGAAGATCTGCGCGCGGTCCTGGCCCGGTTCAACATCCGGCATTCAACCCTGGAATTTGAGTTCGGCGATCTGGCCTGCAAGGCCCTGTTCGATCAGGGGAAGGTTAAGCACGTGCCGCACTGAGACTGGCGCATTGCAGCATCCCGATGCCTATTCTTTCGGTTTCTGCGAAGGCCGTGGGTGGCGTGAAAAATACAGCCCTATTCAGCGGCGCGAATCAGCTCCTCATTCATGGCTGTACTATGAAAATTGGATTATCTTAATCCGCATGGAGCGTATCATCTTTCATGTGGACATGGATGCCTTCTTCGCATCGGTTGAACAGTTGGATCACCCTGAATACAGAGGCAAGCCCGTAATCGTGGGGGCGCAGCCGGGCAGTCGCGGCGTTGTCTCGGCGGCGTCCTACGAGGCGCGCAAATTCGGCGTGCATTCGGCCATGCCGATCTCCGAAGCGTTCCGCCGCTGCCCCAAAGGGGTTTTTGTGCCGGTTCGCGGAGAACGCTACTCCGAGGTCTCCCGGCAAATTCTTGCCGTTTTCAGGTCTTTCTCGCCGCAGGTTCAGCAGGTCAGCATCGATGAAGCGTTTTTGGATATGAGCGGATGCTGTCATCTTCATGGAGGGAAGATGCAGTCGGCGCAAGCGCTGAAAACCCGGATTCTTAATGGGACGGGTCTCACCGCCTCCGTTGGAGTGGCGCCCTCCCGAATGGTCGCAAAAATTGCCTCCGACCTCCAAAAACCCAATGGCCTCACTCTCATCGAGCCCGGTCAGGTTCTTGGGTTTCTCGCTCCGCTGCCGGTCCGAAAGATTTGGGGAATCGGCCCCCGCACCGAAGAGAATCTGGCCAAATTGGGAATCCATAAAATCGAGCAGCTGCGCGCATTCCCCATTGAAGTCCTCAATGCCCGATTTGGCAATGCAGGGCAGTGGTTTTATGACCTTGCCAATGGAATGGACGAATCCGCGATCGAACCCGACGAGGGGGTCAAGTCCATTTCACACGAGACAACCTTCGAACACGATACAACCGATCCAGAACTGGTGCGCCGAACGTTGCTCGAACTTTCCGAATTGGTTGGCTGGCGCGCACGGAAGTCAGGCCTGCGGGGCCGCACCGTGGCCTTCACATTCCGCGATTCGTCCTTCCGCCGTTTCAACCGCACTCGCACAATGCCCTGCGGTGTAGACCAGGACATGGAGATTTTTGCGATTGTGGAGGGCCTTTGGAAAAAGGAAGGCCTTTCCGGCAGGTTGCTTCGCCTGATTGGCGTGGGTCTTGAAAATTTCTCAACCGAAGCCGAACCGTTGGATCTGTTTGAGGACCCCAACGACGAAAGACGGCGGAAAGCCCAGACTACCATGGACGAAATTGTCCGCAAATGGGGACGCAACGCAATTTCTCACGGCGCGGGGCTCGAAGCACCGGACGATACTTCTGGCAGTGCCCCCCGGTAATTTGATATAATTCTGCCATGCAAATCGGTATTGTCGGACCCAAAGCATCGGGGAAGACCACTGTCTTCAGTGCTCTCACAGGAGGAGCAGGGATTCCTGCATCGGGCGGCCAATCCACAAAACCCAATGTTGGCGTCATTAAAGTTCCCGACGAGCGCATCGAGAAGCTCTCGGCAATTTTCCAGCCGAAGAAGACGGTTTTCACCGACATCAAATTCATCGATCTTCAGGGCCAGGAGCCCAAGTCCGGAAAAGGAATTGATGCGCAGACCGTGGCCGAAATCCGCAATGTGGATGCCGTCGTGGTTGTGGTCCGTGCTTTCGAGAATCCGGCGGTTCCTCACCCGGCCAACTCGATCAATCCCTCTCGCGATTTCCAAAACTACGAATCCGAACTTCGCATTACCGATTTCATTCAGATTGAAAACAGACTGGAACGAATGAAGAAGGAAAACAAGAAGGGAATTGAAGCGGATGTGCTCGAACGCTGCAAGGAACACCTCGAAGCGGACCGGCCTTTGCGCACACTTGCGCTCCCCGAAAGCGATCTTCGCGCGATCGCCGGTTTCCGGTTTCTCAGCCAGCGACCGCTTCTGGTGCTCGTGAATACAAGTGAAGGGGAGTCGCTGGATTTTGCGGATGTCGCTGCGCAGGTCAAAGCCGCGGGCGGTTCTTTAATGACTCTTTGCGCGAAAGTCGAGCAGGAGATCGCGCAATTGCCCCCGGAGGAACAGAAGGACTTTCTCGCGGAAATGGGTATTGAACGGCCAGCCCGGGAACGCTTCGTACGGGCGGCCTACGCCATGCTGGATTTAATCTCGTTCTTCACGGTCGGCGAGGATGAAGTGCGGGCATGGACGATTGCAAAGGGGACCAAGGCCCAGCAGGCGGCCGGCAAGATCCATTCCGACCTGGAGCGGGGATTCATTCGCGCTGAGGTGGTCCATTATGACGATTTTCTGAGTGTGCCCTCAATGGCCAAGGCGCGCGAAAAAGCACTGCTCCGCCAGGAAGGCAAAGAATACCTCGTCAAAGACGGCGACATCATGGAAATAAAGTTCAATGTGTAAAGTCGACGGGAATATCACCGCAGAGACGCAGAGCACACGGAGATTAGGAAAAGATGGAAAGAGTTTTTCAAGGATCTTGAACCCTTTCTTTCTCTGTGGCCTCTGTGTCTCTGTGGTGAATAATTTAGTGGTGGGAGAGCGTTGTGGATTGCCAAAGAGAAATTAACAAGGCCGCCTGTACCTGCAAGAGCAAGGATTGCGAACGCCACGGCGCCTGCTGCAAATGTGTGGCGTACCATCGCGAGCTAGGGCAACTGCCAAACTGCCTTCGCGCGATCGCCAAGAAGTAGCGAGTCGCGGATGTCGAAGCTTGGGGATTATTCCAATCCCACCTGGATTCGGTAGCGGATCATCGCCCCTTTGCGCGCCGGAACATTTTCCTCAAAACGGATTGTGAACGCATCAAGTTTCTTGAATTTGGGCGTGCTCGACAGGACCTTCCAGTTTCCGTAAAGGGGCTCAATCAGCACCACATCCACGGCCTCGTCTTTGGCATTGCGGAAAATGATCTCCCATTCGCTTTCATATAGACGGGTCGAGACCTCGCGGAAATCGGTCTGCTTTCGTTCGGCTGTAACATCAAACGATTTACCCACCTGAATTTTCAGTTCCTGACCTTTGGGCGTGTGCGACAGCCGGTCCTCGCCAAGAAACAAATCGGCGCCCTGGGGGTCGCGCTGATAGACTCGAATGGTGCCCTGGGCCAGCGGAATGCCAAGCCTATTCTCCTTGTCATTCTGCAGCCGTACAAAAACATCCAGCGGTACCTTGTTGTTCTCCTGAACGCGATAGGGGAGGATGAACTGGGTTTTCGCGCCTCCCAGGATCAATTCTTTTCGCACACGTATGTCTTGAACCGAAAGCAGTGCAAATTGCTTGATCTGTTCCGCAAGAAGATCGGCCTTGTGCCCAAGAGGGATCACGTGGTATTCGAAAGCAGGCCTTTCCCGTGATGCGGCGGGTTCGGCCGCTGCATCCATCATTACCTTACCCAGGCGCAGCATCGCGGGCTCCGGGCTGGATTCCTCCACATTCGGTTTCCCGGCCACAAACACGATATCCGCATTTTCAAAATCCGTTCCGCTGTGATTTGTCGCGGTAATCCATCCGGCCAGGCTGGCTCCGCGGCCCTGTTCGTTAAGGACAAGCGTGTAATCGGCCTGCCAGCCAATTCCCGATGTGATGTAGGAAACAGGGATCTGAACGGGACCATTTCCCTTTGTCGAATACGACCAGGTAAGACTTGGTTTTTCGGAAAATCCTGCAGGCAATTCCGGCAGAACGACTGTACCTGGGTGATCCAGGTAAACCTCCGTCCCGATTTGATATACCGGACCGTTGGCATTGCTAAGGAGAATGGCATCGGTCACCCGTTTTGTATCTTTGAACTGGTTCCAATCGATCAGCTTCAGGGATTTGCCTACATAGGCGTTCATCAAGCTGTTTCGATCCAGCGAACGGAATTCGAAAGACTGTTCGTTGATCTCAAATCCTCCCCCAATCTTGTCCGAACGCACGCTGATTGACGAAGGTTGTATTTGTCGCGGAACATCCCAGAAACGGATCCGGCCTTCTCCGGCCTGGAGGTTGATTCGGCGTGTCTCGGAGACAACACAGAGGTCTTCGTTGTAGATCGTTAAAGAGAGGTGTGTTCGCTCATGCAGGTTCGACTCAATTTGCGCAGCCGAGGTACTCTGAAATAATGCAAACAGGAGGACCAGCAACATAACGCCTCACGTGTTGAAAAGTTCGCTCTTGGGGCAAAAACAATCGATTTGGTGTTGGCCTTGACTCACCCGGACACCACTTCCGGCCGAATCCGTCATGGCCGAATTTCTTATATGCCTTTTCGGAATTCTGAATATAGCAATAGGCCCGTATCCCGATCAAAAGGACCAATGGCAGGATTATTGGGTTCCGCTACGAGGGTGGTTCCCGGAAAACAGTGGCCGATCCGATCATGAGTCCCCATTGGCGAATTGCCTCAAACACGGAGATCGCACAGGCGCTTGCGACATTCAGTGAATTCTTGAAGCCGTAGAGCGGTATTTCCAGAATCCCATCGACCTGTCGCAGGGCCTGGGGCGAGACTCCCAATGCCTCGTTGCCAAGCACAAAGGCCGCCGGTTTGGGAATTGCCGCTTCAAAGCAGGATTTGCTTTTTTGCGTGGTTTCCAGCGCGAAGACCTGGATTCCCTGCTGGCGAAGTTCCAAAACAGCCTGATCGGCGGTCGCGCAATGGTTCCATCGAACGAAATCAAGGGTGCCCATGCTGGTCTTAAGGAGTTTGGGGTTGGGCGGACGGGGCGTGTAGCCGCACAGAATAATCCGTTCAAGACGGGCTGTATCGGCAGTCCGGAAAATGCTCCCGACATTGAAGGCGCTTCGCAGATTGTCGAGAACAAGGGTAAGGGGGTGGCGCGGCAGACGCGCATAATCTTCCGGAGAAACCAGCGCATCGTGCGCGCGGACCACGGTTTCAATGCCGTCGGACTGATCGGGGTGTTTGCTCATCATGACCTTGCGCTAAAAATACTATTGCCCGGTTCAGGAAATCCTTGACTGCCGGGAAAATGTGGTGTATTTAGAAATCATGGATCGCCACAATCTCGAACTCAAAGTAAAAAGCCGAAAAGGGCTGTATCGGCCGGATTTGCGAAAATCGGAATTGCGTTCGGCCAATCTGCGCGAAGCCCGAATCCCCGGCGCTGTTTTCGAAAACGCGGACCTGCGCAATGCTGATCTGCGTGATGCCTATCTTGCGCGCGCCAACTTCAAGAACGCCGATTTGCGCGAAGCAGACCTGACCGGCGCCTATTTGCGTGGCGCTAGTTTTGAGGGCGCCAAGCTCAAACGCGCCAACCTGTCAAACACGGTCCTATGCGAGTGCAATTTTCTCAATGCCGATCTTTCCAATGCCGATCTTCACCTGGCCGATCTGGCCGAAGCCAACATTCAGGGCGCGCAATTCGAGGAATGCAACGTGGATCTGGCCGATTTCTCGCTGGTCAGTCCCTCGCATGTGGCTCCGCTCAAGAAAAAGCTTCCCGGCGCCATCCTGCCGGCCGGCCTCCGCGGCAAATAGAAAGCTTCTACTTCGCGGGTTTGGTGAGGTGCGCGATATCCGCGTTAATCTCCAGCGCCCAATGACCGGCCCTTCGGACAACCTTGGTCAGCGAACAATACCACGGCTGCATCTCGACGTTATTGCCAACCAGGCCTTGCGCAGTCGCGTGGACTGATGCCCCGTGGCCGACGAGAACAATATCTTTGGAATACGATTCCACGATCTTCCACGCCGTTGCCGCGCACCGGGCATAGCATTGTTCCCAGGTCTCCGGGAATTTGGGCAGAACAGCGGTTTTGTAATCCGAATCGATATTGGCGAACCGTGCCTTTGCCTGCTCGACATTCAGCAGCGCGGGCTGGAACTTGAACCAATCGGCATTCAGCCATTCACTCAAACCGTGCTCGATCCGAACCGGAATTCCAAGCTCCAGAGCAAGGTAGTGAGTGGTTTCAAGGGTGCGAAGAAAGGGAGAGCTGTAGATACAGGTAATACTCTCTGTTCGAAGCCGTTTTGCCAGATCCTTTGCCTGTTGTATTCCTTCCGGCGAGAGCCAGGGGTCATACGGATTCTTGGCCGCGGCACCCCATTGCGGCTTGTCGGCATCAATCCTGTGGCCATGCCGGGTGATCCAGACGGCCTGGTCTACTGAAGTCATTTCGCAACCTTTGTGATGAATACTAGATTAATGGTAACTACTCATGTCTCCCTCGAAAGAGCTATGAAACCACAGAGTAACACAGAGGTTGGAGAAGAGGACACAGAGAGGAGAAAGGATTTTCCAGCGCGACGCGCGCCAGAGAAAGCTTTCCTCTGTTGTCATATTCTCAACGCGGTTTTCTCTCTGTGGTTGGTCCTTTTCATGGGAACGTGAGCAGTTACGATTAATGAAAGAACCGATTTCGCTTGCCATCCTATGCGAATGGGAAAACAGAACTGCTTGAATATGATTAAAAACCGCGCCGAAATCGAGACCTCGAAAGAGCGAAAACTGGTTCTTGACCTTATTGAACGGGGGATTCGCTCGGTTCTCCCCAGCGCGATCATGGGCGCCTGTGTCCGGTTCGACCGGGCGACCAACACCATTCGGATTGTTGACCTTTCATTCGACCTTGGCAAGGGCCGCCTGTTTGTGATCGGCGCCGGCAAGGCATCGGGTCTTATGGCCCAGACTCTTGAAGAAATCGTGGACCCAGACAGGATCGCCGCTGGTTTTGTCAATTGCAAAGACGAGGCTTACGGAACGCGCAAGATTAAAATTGCCAAAGCTGGGCACCCGGTTCCGGATGAAGCGGGCATCGCGGGCACCTTGGCCATGCTCAATCTTAAGCAGGCCTATTCCATTGATGAACGGGACTTGGTTCTTTGCCTTATTTCCGGCGGAGGCTCGGCCCTTTTGCCCTGCCCGGCGGAGGGTATCACGCTGGCGGAGAAGCAGGAAACCACAAAGTTTCTGGTTTCGAGCGGTGCCGATATCCATGAGATCAATACCGTGCGCAAGCATCTTTCGAGGACAAAGGGCGGCGGCCTGGGTCGCCATTTCGCCCCAGCCCGAGTTATGAGCCTGATTCTTTCGGATGTCATCGGCGACAATCTTGACGTGATCGCGTCCGGCCCCACCGTAGCGGATTCATCCACCTTCGCCGATGCAAAGCGAGTTCTTGAAAGATACAAACTCCTGGAACGCGTGGCTCCGGCCATTCGCGAGAGAATCGAGGCGGGCTGCTTTGGCGGAATTAATGAAAATCCGACAACGCTCGACAACTGCAGCAATTACCTAATTGGAAATAATCGAATTGCTCTTGAGGCAATGAAGAAGAAAGCGGAAAGTTTGGGGTTGCGCGCCCGGATTATCACCGCCAAGCAGGTGGGCGAGCCCTCCGCTGCCGCCCGAAAACGAGTGGAAGAAATCCGCTCGGGTCAATACGCCGGAAATTCCGTGTTGCTGGCCGGTGGTGAAACGACACCCGTTCTGCCGGCCAAGCCCGGTTGTGGTGGCCGCAATCAGCATTTTGCGGCTGAGGTGCTCCAATCCATGCAGGGCTTTGACCGACCCTGGGTATGCGCAAGCGTTGGGACCGATGGCTCGGATTTTCTGCCGGATGTGGCCGGTGCCATCGTGGATTCGTCGACGCTCAAAGCAGCGGAAGAACGGAATTTGAGTCTGCCGGATTTTTTGGCGCGGTTCGACAGTAACACGTTCCTGCATAGGGCCGGAAATTCTCTGATCATGACCGGCCCCACCGGAACCAACGTATGCGACTTGGTGGTATTTCTTACGGAATGTGAATAGGCTCTATCATGGGGGGCCGCCTGAAAAGCTTTTCCGCAGCCATGGGCGAATACTCCCGCTCTATTCCTGGCACAGCGCCGAATTCAGAGCCTTGACCGCTTTTTCAAAATCCTGCCGGGCGATAACGAATTGCATGTTCACCTGGCGCAGCGACTGAGAAATGCAGTCGATGTTGATGTGATTTCGCGCCAGGGCCTGGGCGGCCTTGGCCAGTACGCCGGGTTTGGCGATGTTGGAGCCAATTGCGCATACCACGGCCACTTCCTTGACCGTGATCATCTGGTAGCTGGCCTTGAGTTCCTCGATCAGGCCTTTGTTGGCCGGCCGGTCCCAGACGACCATGGAAATGCTGTTTGCATTGGTGGTCTTGAGGATATAGCTGACATTGTGCTTCTGGAAGATTTGCATGATCCCCAGGTCGAATCCCACGGCGCCGACCATGGAAGGATCATGGATTTCCACGATGACTACCTTATGGGATCCTGTAATAATCTCCACCCGTGATTCCGGGCCGATGTAGTCTTTGCTGATCAGTGTACCCGGGTGCCGCGGATCGAACGTATTCTTGATCCGCAGGTTGATGCCCGCGATTTCCAGCGGCTTTGACGCTTTGGGATGAATCGCCTCCATTCCCACGTCGGCCAACTGGTCGGCAACATCGTAGTTGGTGAATCCAACGGGTATGGATTTTTCAAGGCCCACCACCTTGGGGTCCGCGGAGGATAAATGAAACTCCTTGTGGATCACCGCTTCCTTGGCGCCCAAGGCCACCGCGACTTTGCTGAAGGTCACCTCGGAGTATCCGCGGTCGAATTCCCGCATAATGCCCTCGGTTCCTTTTGTATAGCCCGTCACAATCGGAAGAATGCTGTCAACCCGAATTCCCCGAAAAGCTTTCCGGACCCGCTCGTCAATGGTCAGGAATTCCGAATCGTGGAAACCGCTGAGATCCACAAATTGCGCTGCAATGGAGTTGTTCTGGCAGATGTTTACGCTGTTGAAAGCTGCATGCGCTTCGCCAATGGAGGCCAAAAGCTCGCGGGCCGCAAGGGTTATGCTCTCCTTGGACACGTATCCTGAGGCCAGCACCTCGGCCATGCTGTCGAGATATCCCTTGGTTCGTTCGATCCTCTCGGTAACGTAGGCCTCAGCCACTTTTTGATCCAGGCCGATCTCGATGAATGTTTCGTTAATTTTAAGCAAACGGTCCCGAAGCTCGCGAAGTCGTGCCGTGTAGTCGCCCTGGCTTACGAACACGGCATAAATGCCGGGCTCCCCGGTCTTCTTGTGCTCGAGCAGCCAGTTGGTCACGTTCTCGTAGGCCGATACCACAAAGATCCGGTTGTAATAATCCTTGGGGCTTCGATCACCAATAATGATGTTTCTCAGGACATCATGGAATTTCGACATCGAAGTTCCGCCTATTTTCTCTACCGTCAGCACGGATGCATTACTCATTTTGTGTTCGCCTTTCGACACGTTACCGGTTTCCTTCCTGCATGGAACGCTTTAAGATATTAAATTCCGCATAGCCAACGGTACCGGAGTAAAAGGCAAAAAACAGGTCGTTGTGGCTGAGGGGATCCTCTTCAAGCACCGGATATTGGGCGGACAGTCGTGCAAAATCGTTTGTGGCCGGAACCGGCGAAAGAAAGTTTGGCAAGGCTCGGCCCCCGCGCTCCTGTATCCAGCGCGCCCGGCGAATTGTCTCCTGCCATGGCTCTCCGTTCAGGCCCACAATCAGGTATATCCCTATTTGGTGTTTCCGAAAACCGGCTTCTTTCAAATAGACGATCGCCTGTTCCATTTCGGCATTGCTGACCTTGCCTCCGGTCGATACCTGGTCGGAGAGAATGTCCGTCTCAAAGCCAATGCGCAGGGTCTGAAATCCGTTGCGAAAGAGCATTCGTGCGGTGTCGAGCGTGATCCAGCGCGCGTGCATTCCATTGGGCGTATGGAATCGGACGCGAACGTTCCATTCCTCCAGGAGCGCCAGGATTGGGCTCAAATGCTTTTCCTGCTGATAAAGCAGAGCATCGTCGTAAAATGCGAAATCCCGAATTCCCTTCTCGAACCACAGGCGGATCTCCGAGGCGACCGCGTTGGGCGGGCGGCGGAAAAACTCCGGGGCAAGGCGCCGGGAAGCGCAGTAGGTGCAGTGAAAGGGACAGCCGAACGAACTGACAACCGCGCGGTGGCCAAGACGGGAGTCGAGCATCCCATAATCCGGTTGTGGCCAGTCGGGTGGGGGAGGCATAGCTCCCAAATCCAAATCCAGCGCTTTTGCCATGGATGACCAGGAGTTCTGATTCAACGGCCCGGGCAAAACCTCGTCCACCCCGGGCACTCTGCGGGCGTGGCCTTCGCAGAGCGTTGCGTAGATCCCGCCCAAAACAGGGGGGCCTTGGGCCAGATTTTGCGGACGAGTTCGACGGCTCTGCGGACGCCGCCACACCAGTAGGTCATGGCGGAGCTGACCAGAATCAGATCGGGCGCCGGAGCGGACCGCACCTTGTCCCGAAAGCAGGATTCGGAGATACCATATTGTTTGTAAAGTCGGGGAACGATGCGATACAGCGCCGGTTTTTCGAGCACGGCAACCGGAAAATCTCCGGTCGAAAACTTCTTGTTTCTTCCCGGTTTCAGGCCTGCGTTCAAACTGAAGCGATCCAGACAGTCCACCAGATGGGACTTGATCCCATGCGGTTTGAGCAGCGCGGCGATCCAGAGCAGCCCAAGCGGCTCCATCCACTCGTCGTAGCACTTGAAATCGCGCACCCAGGGATTGATAAGGAGGACATTGCGGTTTCTCATTGGATAGATTAAAATATAGATGGTAACTGCTCAGTTTCCCATGTCATTTCGAGCGAAGCTGGAAATCTGACTTGCGGTCGCAAGTCATCAGAGCAAACGAAGAATCTTTCCTGGAATGCATGGAAAGGAAAGCAGGCAGGAGCTCAATTGTGTTTGTAAAAATTGGGACCAATTACCAGGTCTTACTTTGTTTGTATGCTGTACTTGACTTGATTACAATGTGTTGAGCGTGGCTGGTGTTGGCTTGCCTGCAGGTGAGCTGAGTTGCACAACGGTATTGCCTTGATGGGCTGGATAATCTAGATTAGGAGCAATAGCAAAAATCTTATGAAGATCCATTCGTCTTGGCTTGCCGTCTTTCCCCTCGTCTTCCTATCCATTCTTGTTTTCTGTGAAAAGCCTTCTGAGCCCAAATCGGCCTCTGAAGATCAGCCCAATCCTGTTGTTATGATCGACAGAGGGCCCGGCGTTCCCAAGTGGATCATGGCCAAAGCCGTATCGTCCAACGCAGTCGAGGTTTTGTGGTCAGGTGATAGTGCGGTTGACAGTTTTGGAGTTTTCCGCAGTATGGATCAATTGGTGGATCTTGACACAATCGCCCAAACGGCCGATACATCGTTCACGGACCGCAATCTGGAGTCGGGAACCTTATACACCTATCGAATTCGTTCTTTCAATGAAAACGGGATGTCGCCTTTGTCCAATGAAGCCTCGGCCCGCACTCCCATCGAGAAGCCGAGAATCCTTGAAACAACGCACATGATCCCGGACAGCATTCGTCTTCGATGGGGCGCCGTAAAGGGGGCCAGCCATTATAGGATCCTGTGTTCCTGGAACGGCCTTGCTCCCATAGCTGTTGGGGAAACCATGGACACGACCTGGACCAGCTATGTTCTTGCTCGAAGGGGACTTTACACCTATCAAATCGAGGCACTGGACTTTAATTTTGAAAGCCGGATCTCGGAGGCGGCGCCTTGTACTCTTGCGGCGGGATGGAGCTACTTCAGCGACATCAATGTTTCTCCGGATACCGCGGTCAATATTTCGCTGGAAATTGAGCAGGGCGTTCCGTTCCTATCGTTCATCGATTTTGCCTGCCTTAAAAAGGCCTCTGTTGTGAGCTTGCGAAACGGATTCTGGTCCTATGTGGGAGCCCCGGGTATTTCCACCGGACGAATCGACTACGTTTCCCTGGATGTCGATGCCGGCATTCCGTGGATTGCATACTGTGATTACGGAAAATCGTTCCGCGCGCTGGTTGCCCGGTATGGTGCAACAGGATGGGAGACAGTGGGCGAGGGTCCCGGATGCTCTTTGGGAGCGGTAGATTTTCCCACCATTGCGGTGGAGAATGGCCTACCTCACGTTGGGTATATCGACTACATGAATTCGAAAACCACAACCGTTGTACGCTTCAACGGGGCCGGGTGGGACATGGTCGGCAAGCCCGGATTCTTCATGAGCAAGGCGAATGTTCCTATCGTACTCTCTTTCATAAACGGAGTACCCCACCTTGCGGGTTGCGGCGTTTATGACGGCGACGATGCGGCCTTTGTGTGGCGCATGGGATTGGCCGGTTGGGAGCTTGCAGGGCAAGGGCCGGTCTCGAACTCGGAGGCCAACAATCCATCGCTCTATGTCGCCGGTGGCGCCGCTTATCTCTCCTATACCGAAGCGGCTGCGGCCAATGCGATCGTGGTGAAACGGTATGAGGGTGGTGTTTGGCAGGATCTGAGCTCTGCCGGCATATCAACGGATGCCGCCGGATTTTCGTCCGTTTGCGCGCAGGGCGACACTATTTATATCGCCTTTGTTGAGCCAAACCCCAATGCAGCAATACACCGCGTCTTTGTGAAACGGTGGGATGGACGAAGCTGGCAATCCCTTGGCTGTGTGGGTCTCACCTGCGGAATCCTTTATGACGGCAATCCGTTTCCTCTGATTCCAACCCTCTCGATTCGGGTGTTTGCCGGCGTCCCTTACATCGCCTTTACCGATGCCTTGAACAGCGGAAAAGCCGCTGTGCTCCGCTACGAGTCCGCTCCATAGAAATCAGGCTCTATCTTTCTGAATTAGCAACTACTCGGCACGCCCGCCACCCTCACCTTAGTCCTCTCCCCTCGAAGGGAGAGGAAAAAAGCCCTCGCCCCTCCGAGGGAGAGGGTAGGGAGAGGGGGACATGAGTAGTCCTCTGAATTAATTTCATTCTCGCGTCCTTCCGCTTCTCGATTGTATCTTGATTCCGATTCAAATTCCCTGCCACGGCGCCCAATCAGCTTTCCCCGGCAGGCCTGGAGACGCAATGCGCATGAACTCCCGATTCTCCGAATTTCCGGGCTCGACCATCCGCAACATCATACTTGTTCTGGCAATTACCGTGGCCGGGGCGGCCCTTATTCGAGTCGGCTTTTTCCGGCCATACCGGATTTCCGGGGTGTCAATGGCCAATACCCTTTTCAGCGGCGACCGAATTCTCTGCAATACCTGGATTTTTGGGTGGCAAACCGCATCGTTTCGCCTGCTGGGTTTCGCCAAGCCCCGGCCTTCCCAGGTCCTTCTGTTCCGCCGGCCGTTGGACAAGGCGCTCTCTTTGCGGCGGTGCGTGGCAGGTCCGGGCCAGACCGTCGAGATTGTCGGGAAGGAATTGCGGGTTGACGGCAGGCCGTTTCGGTTTCCCCGCGGCGCCCTGGCTTCACAGGCGGTGTTGGCCTCTCCGGAGCTGGCCAGCCGCGATGAATTGCCCCGTTTGCGCCTGCCCCAAAAGGGAGACACCTTGGATCTGGCTTTTATCGATGGAATCGAGTTCGATTTTATTGTCGCGCTGATTCGCCAGGAAAATCCGGATAAGGCGGTTCGCGTCCAGTGCCGGCTCCTGTTGAATCGGGAGGATCGTAGCGATCTGATGCTGGACGGTTATACGCTGGCCCAAGACCGGTTCCGGGCTTTGCCTTTCGATCGAATGACATGGCTTGATTTCCAGAGGGTCCGGCTCTTTCTGGAGCAGAAATCCCCGGGCGACGAGATTTATTTTGATCGCCAAATTGAGATCGACGGCAAACCGATCATGAAATATTGCGTAAAGCACAACAGCTATTTTGTCATGAGCGACCAATGGGATTATTACGACGATTCGCGGCTTTGGGGCTACCTCAGCAGTATTTCCATTCTGGGGCGGGCAAGCCTGGTGTATTTCTCGTGGGGCGATGAGGGTCCGCGCCTGGGCCGGATTGGACGGATTATCCGATAGGAGAAAGCATGAATTCCACGGCACTTGAAGCCATGTCGAATAAGGCCCTAGCATACTACCGCTCAAATCATTCCGATTTCATCGAATGCCTCAAGGGGATGGTGCGCATTCCCAGTGTGAGTTTTCCAGGATATGATCCCTCGCATCTCACTGTGGCCGCCCAGGACGTCTGTGATCGATTCGAGAACCACGGATTGCGCGGATTGGATAAGCTGGAGACCAGCGGCGGGCCGCCCTGTTTGCACGGTGAATGGACCGGCGGGCAAAGCGGCTCCGGGGTCCTGCTCTACGCTCATTACGACGTGCAGCCCCCGTTGCGCGAAGAGCTTTGGCTGTCGCCGCCCTTTGAACCCGTCGAGCGGGATGGCAGGCTGTTTGGCCGGGGTGCGGGCGATGACAAAGCCGGCGTGGCGGTCCATCTCGCCGCGATTTCCTCCTACATGCGCGCGTGCGGGGAAGTGCCCCTGCATGTCAAGGTGCTTCTGGAAGGGGAGGAGGAGATTGGATCTCCTCACCTCAAGTCCACGCTGCTGCGACATGCCAAGCGGCTTGTCTGCGATGCTGCCGTGGTTATGGACGGGGGAAACTACGCTTGCGGACTTCCCACCATCACATCAAGTATGAGAGGGCTTGCTATCGTAAATGTGCGAGTTGCCGCCACGGATCGCGCGCTGCACTCGGGACTGTGGGGCGGCCCAATCCCTGATCCGGTTCAGGGTCTTATCAAGGTTCTCGCCGGTCTTCTTGATGAGAATGGGAGAATCGCCATTCCCGAGTTCCGCGATGGCATTGAGCCGCTTTCGAGTCGCGAACGGTCCGATCTTGCCGCGCTCAACATGACGAGCAGCGAATTCCGCGGCCAAGCCGGAGTTAAACCGGGAGTGCAATTGTTTGGGAAGGACTCGGAGATCCTCGAAAGGCTTTGGCACGAACCTTCCCTGGTGGTCAACTCCTTCATCGCGGGCGATCGAAAGACGGCTGGAAATGTTTTGCTCGACTCGGCCTGGGCTCGCGTTGGTGTCCGGCTGGTTTCCGGCCTTGAACCGGCCAGGGCGCTCGAAATTCTTACGCGAACCTTGCGAGAGCGCTGCCCCTGGGGTCTGGAAATGGAAATCCGCGCCGAAGAGAATGTGTCGGCGGCCTGGAAGGCAAATTTGGTGCTGCCGGCCTACGCTGTTGCCCGGAAAGCTTTTTCGGAAGGTTACGGCAAACCGGCGGTGTTTGCGGGCGATGGCGCCACCGTTCCGGTCGTAGGAATGATCGCCGAACAAATGCCGAAGTCCGCTCCCATTCTGGTGGGCTTGCTCGACCCGTATTCGAATCCGCATGCGGAGAACGAATCGGTGTCGATTGCCGATTTCCATCGAGCTGTTGAAAGCGAAATCCGGCTGTTCGCGGAAATGGCCAGGGTGTCGGTTCAATCTCCGGGGTGAGCCCGATGATGCGCGGTTCCGTTTTGAATGTATTTTGAATTCCATGAAGCAATTTAGGCGGTTTTGCGCTGGCCTACTGGTTCTTTCCTTATTTGCCATATCGTGCCGCATGCAGAAGGCGCGCGAGTGCCTTGATATTGGTGATTACGAACGAGCCATACGCTTGTACAATGCCGAGCTCGACAGGCATCCGCGAAGCTTCGAGGCCCGCTATGGTCTTGGGCTGGCCTATTATCAGAAGGCGTACGCGCAAAACAGCAGCTTGGGCGAGGAGGTTCGAGACTGGAGCCGGTCGATCGAGGAACTTGAGTGCGCCCTTCGCATCCGCAGCACGCCTGTTCTTGTTCAGAATCTGGCCAACGCCTGCTACCGCCTGGCCGTTGCCATGGACAACCGGGGACGGACAGACGATGCGTTCCGGACCCTGGAGCGGGCGCTCAGTCATCGTCCCGGCCACCTGCAGGCCTTGCATAGGCTGGGGTCCATTCACTATCGACGAGGGCATTACGACCGGGCCAGGCCGGTGTTTCAGCGGGTTCTGGAAATGGATCCTGCCTATGTCGCCGCTTACCAGAATCTGGGGTCCACCCTCTGGGCTCTGGGAAGAAAGCAAGAGGCCGGCGCCATCTGGCGGGCCGGGCTGAATCTTGCGCCTGACGATGAATTCCTTCGCCAATGGGCCGGCAAGGCCGCTTCCAGAAATGATATGAAGGGATCCCGGTAGGTATGGCTTTTCGCAGCTCCGACTTCAGCGGTTGGCTCGAAATCGGGCATGGCAGTTTCGGCACCGTATACAGGGCCAGACAAATCTCGCTGAATCGATTTGTTTGCATCAAGAAATCGCAGCGTACCTTACGCCGGGCCATAGAAGAACGCGCACAGGATGAAGCGGCTTCAATGGCCGCGTTGCAGCACCCCAATCTTGTTTCGATTCATGATTTTGGAAGCGAGGAACATTGCGAATTCATTGTCATGGAATATGTCAACGGGGTCAGCCTGGAGGAGCTCGCGACTCTGGAGTCGAGCCTGCGGGCTTTTTGTCTGATCGACGCCTGCCGGGGCTTGACCGCTATTCACCGCAAGGGCTGGATTCACCGGGATATCAAGCCCGCAAATCTTCTAGTGAATTGCGATGGCGTCACCAAGGTAGCGGATTTTGGGCTTCTGTTCCGCACGGATAAGACGGCGCAAACCCAGGAGTCATCTGTACTAGGAACGGTCGCTTACATGGCTCCCGAGCAAGTCCTGGGGCAGGAACTTACGCCCGCAACGGATCTCTTTGGCCTCTCCAGCATCTTCTTCGAAATTCTAACCGGAGAACCGCCCTTTCGGCGGCCGGATATCGCGGCCACGATGCATGCCATTGCCTATGCGAGTCCCAATCTTGAGCTTGTTACCGATTCGGCCCGGGCGGTATTGGCCAAGGGCCTGGCCCAAAAGCCGCAAGACCGGTTTGCCAGCGCCGAAGAACTCGGTGATGCCTTGTCAAGCTGTACGAAGAAAGGGTCTGCAGTCCGGCAGGAACTTGCGTTGGCGGTGGAATCCCGCGCCAGAAAGAAGCTGGCCGAAATATTGCTCGATCAAGCCGAAAGGGAACTGCGCAAAGGAAACCGAAACCAAGCCTATTTTCACATGGCCGAGGCCTCGCGCCTGGACCCGCGCAAGGAAATTATAGACCGTTTGCAGGAGGTGGGTAAGGCCTCAACCCGTTTGCCCGTAGTCCGAAAGAGGAGGTTTCAGTGGGCGCCCGTTCTGCTTCCTGTGCTGGCGCTTGCTGGGGTTCTGGTGGTTCGTTCTTCATTCAAAAAAGAGGATTTGGGGGCAACCGTGCTTGCGCATGAAGCGCAACGTGTGCGCTACATCGGACCTTCTCCTGTTGTCGAGAAATCCTGGAATCACAAAGGGACCGGCGGACTTTCCAGCGAAGATGCCCTTTGGATTCTGGGCCGCCTCAACAAGCCCGGCACCCGTTTCCTCGTCGATGGCCGGCAGGTGGTGCCGCAAAACGATACTCTTCGAATTCAGCCCGGAATCCATTCCACCATGATTCTCCGCGGCGCGGACACCCTGGTTTCGCGGGATTCCGAGTGGAAGGCGTTCGAAATACGAAAAGAGGACTGAGCATGAACTGGATCCTTCGTTCGCAAAGCGGCCGCGAGTTTCCGATTAATCAGCCCGTCGTCACCTTGGGGAGCGATCCCCAGAATGACATTGTGGTCCCCGGGGCCTTGGCGGCCCACGCATCGCTGTTCCTGGAACAAGGCAATATCCGGGTTGTGTTTTGGCAGGAACAGGGAAAGACCCGTGAGCAGGCGCTTCGGGCCGGACAGCCTTTTCGCATCGGCCCCGACAGCTTTTCTCTGTGTTTTCCGGACCAAACCAAAGGGGTGGAACAAGTCGGCAACCAGACCAGAGTCGAGGGTCTGCTGTCCGGGCTGGAGGAGCTCCTGGGCACGCGCAAGGTGGAGAGCGTTTCAAAGTCCCTGTTGCGCGGTGCTGTTGAGATGCTGGATTGCGACGGCGGGTATATGATCGCAAAAATGGGGGATGACCTGGATGTAATAGTCCAGTGGCCCGAAGCAGGGGAGTCCGCATTCAGCCGGACGGCTGCGGAACGCGCGTTGGCAAGTGAAGGCGCATTTCAGTGGTTTGAGGGTGATGAATCATCTGAACAAAGTCAGAGCATGATGGCGCATTCCATCTCGGGGGTGCTGTGCAGCGCGCTCCGCAATTCGGCTGGAGAAATACAAGGCGTGTTTTACCTTCACCGGCGCGCCCGCAAAGGAATTCCATTTCGCGACAGCGATCTTGCCGTTTTTGGACGATTATGCAAAGTCCTTGGCCTGCTGATGGAAGAGATCAGGGTATTCGAGCAGCAGAAGCAGGAAATTAACGAATTGCGCACTTCGCAAGGTTTGAACCTGGTCTTCTTCTGCCCACAGATGGAACAGGTAATGGAGAAGGTTCGTCGCGTGTCGCCCAGCGATATTCCGGTGCTCCTTCAAGGTGAAACAGGCACCGGGAAGGAAGTGATCGCGCGCACGGTGCATGCAACAAGCAACCGCGGCGACAAACCCTTTGTGGCCGTAAACTGCGGCGCGATTCCGTCCGCCTTGCTCGAAAGTGAGCTTTTCGGCCATATGAAGGGCTCTTTCACCGGAGCGGTTTCGGATCGAAAAGGGTTTTTCGAGCAGGCCCATGGCGGAACGCTTTTCCTGGACGAAATCGGCGAACTTCCTGTTCAGATGCAGGTGGCTCTCCTGCGGGTTCTTCAGGAGCACAGAATTCGACGGGTGGGCGGAACATCTGATGTTGAGGTGGACGTCCGGCTCATTTTTGCCACGAATCGTATCCTGTCTGACGAGGTCAACAAGGGCTCGTTTCGTCAGGATCTCTTTTACCGGATCAGCGTTTTCCTGATCGAAATTCCTCCACTGCGCGAACGTGGGCGCGATGTACTCCTCTTGGCCGGTCATTTCCTGGCCAAGCATGCCAAATCGCTTGGCAAGAGCGACATGCGGCTGTCCAGCGCATCGGAAAAGGCTATTCTGTCTGCGGCCTGGATGGGCAACGTTCGCGAATTGGAAAACCGGATTCAGCGGGGAATCCTCAACGCGAATTCACGATTGCTGACGCCGGAGGATATGGGGCTGGCCGAGAATCAAGGGGTTAAGCCTCTGAAGGATATTAAGGAAGATGCCGAGCGTGAGGCAATTGCCAAAGCCCTATCCAGCGCCAAAGGCAACCTGACCTTGGCCGCCCAGATGCTGAATATTGACCGCAAAGTTTTGCGGGATATTATGAAGCGGCTTGAAATATCAAAAGACGTTTTCAAAGGATAAGGCCGGCGGCACGACTCTTGCTTTTACTTTCCCGCATAATAGGGAGGCACTAATGAGGAAAATCGCTGCTGTCCTCATGCTGCTATTCGGAACATCTTTAGCGATTAATGTTACCCACAAAAACCTGTACGTAGCGTATGAATGGCCGGTCCCAAGTACTTTGATTGCCGATTCTTCCTGTATTAGCGGAGATACCATAGGCCACTCCTTCTGCTGGTCCAGCGGTCCTGTTGGTATTGTCGGCTCCATTGTCCAGCATATCGATCCCAATATCTTCTCCAGCCCTGTCTCCTGGGCCTTCGAGGAAGCGATGGAGGATAAATACCTTTTCGAAGCGTATGATCCATCGCTTGAAATTTCCTATGTGGCCTATTTCGATTCGATTCGGCACGATGGGATTCCGGGCTATATTCTTGGTGCTGTCTTTAAGATCTGGGATGATGCCAACGTATATTTCCAAGAATACCGGTATTTTGGCTGCTCCACTGGATACGGAGTGGAGTTGTTCATGCTGACCGATACGATGGATATCGTCACCTATTATTCCACCTATGATTCGATCTGCGCCTCGATGAATTTCGTGACCCCAAGCCTTAGGATTTCAATGGCGCCAAACCCGATCTGCGGCGTGCAGGTGCAAAGCTCCGGTCGTATTTTCCTTGCTGATCGGATTCGCCGCGCCTCTCCGCTGTTTGATGTTATGGGCCGCCAAATCAGCCCCGCCAGGATTCCCATTGGCATTTACCTCATTCGGGAGAACAGTCCCAAATAGAATCACTTCCCCAAGCGGTTCAGGGACTGGTCTCTTTCCGGGGCTTTCGGGAAACCGAAAGCCCTTTTTAGTGGGTCTGACGGGGGGGGAAAGTTCCGCTTTGCATGTATATTATAAGCAGTTGTGACCAAA
>CAYVZU010000002.1:1439-10158 GCA_964455935.1 uncultured Fibrobacterota bacterium | reverse complement strand
GGTTCAGGGACTGGTCTCTTTCCGGGGCTTTCGGGAAACCGAAAGCCCTTTTTAATGGATTCGGTGGAGGAATTAGTTCCGGTTTGCTTTTATATTGTAAGCAATTGTGGCCAAATGAGTAATACACTTGAGTTCGGTGTTCTTTCGAAATTGTTGGGTAGATAAGTTTCGAAAATGCCTGAATGTTTTTGGTGCAAACGCCAGAAATGGCTGGCATGGCAATTGATTGCTTAAGGGTTGAACGGCTAAAAGGGAGTGAATATGAAACGAACAGTAGTGGAGTTTGCGGCAATCGTGCTCTTTAGTGTGGCTCCCATTTTTGGATCCGGCGGGCCGCAGGTCGATGCTTCGGATCTGCCTCAAATCCAAAATGAGAGTTTTTCCGAGCCGGCTATAGGTCAACATGCCGGACAGGGCAGTCAGGCAAAATGGGATAGTCTGGAACAGGGATTCCTTTCGAACCTGACAACATCCGAACGCGAAACATACCATCAATTGAAAGAGCAATTCATTCTGCTGCGGGCAAGACTATCTGTCGTGCGCGACAGTATTGCCGCGTTGACGCCCGAACAGCGGCAGATGGCGATTAAGGCAATTGGCGATCGTATCTTTGCGGAGCTCAAGAATGTTGAAACTCAGGTCATAAGCCGGTTGAATGCGGAACAGCGCAATGCCAGAACCCAACGCAAGAGCGAGCTGGAGCGAAAGCGGGCCGAGATTCAGCAGCACATGCAGCAGCTTCGCCAGGAACTCCAGGAACGACTGAAGTAGAATCCTCGCAGATTTCCCGTTCTGGAAAGGGGATGGAAACATCCCCTTTCCATTTGGTGCGCCCGGCAGGATGCACCTTCTTGGAGGTGAAAGTGCTCTACAAGCCTGATAGGAGGTATCCGCCGCGAAGTGGAATCTGAAGGAAGCCGCAGGCAAAGCGCTGGCTCGACGAACAGGAAGCGCATAGAGGCGCATGCATTGGGCAAGACGGCCACTACCGGAAAGTGCATGGGTAGAAGCGGCGGGGGAGTTCTGCGAGTCCGCCGCAAGGCTACAGCAACCGCGAGGTTGCGGGAAGAGATAGCAGAAGTTAGCCGAGGCCCGTTGGCACATTCGACCAGGCCGAAAGGCCGAACGTGAGAGGGTGATAGTCAGTTTAACTTCATAGAAACAGGAGACGCAGAAATAGTATGGCTGAGAAGCCGATACCAATCGGGAAGTACTGGCCGGAAGCCGGGAGTGCCCGGTAAGGGTACGTCAAGCAGTGCGGCAGGGAGAGGCAACGACTATCGGGATAGCAAACAAATGATGGAATCGGTGGTCGAACGCGAGAACATGATTCTGGCTTTCAAACGAGTCAAAGGGAACAAGGGCTGTGCGGGGATAGACAGGCGAACCGTCGAGGACTCAAACCCTTTCTTGACGAGCAATGGGCGGGTATTAAGAAGGACCTGATAGCAGAAAGTTACAAACCGAGAGCGGTTTTTGCGGTGGAGATACCGAAACCGAAGGGAGGGATGTCGATTCCGCTAAAGTCCAAAGGTATTTCTGCCGATAAATAAAAAGGAATTTGCCTATACTTTTTTTGGGCCGGACAAATATCGACTCCAAGGACCGTTTTAGGGTGTCCATTAAGATCTGAAGCTGCAATAGAAAAGGGGGTTCCATGAAAGTGGGAGCCAGTAGCAGTATGGCCGATGCCGCAAAGAAAATAGCACGCCAGGGTGCTGAGGCAATGGGTGCGAAGCTTGACACCAAAATTGTCAAAAATCAAGGCAAAGGCCGGATGACGGAAAATGTCCGGCAGGTGATGAATAAGGGTGCCGAAATGATCGGCGCAAAGGAAAAAACAGGCGACGGTGCCGCCCAGATGGTCGAGGCAGCCAAAAAGCTAGTGAGAAAGGGATCTGAAGATTTAGGCGCCAAACTCGACACTCAAATCAGCAAAGGCGTTGAGGGTCGCCAGATGGTGAAGAACGTACTCAAAATGATGGATCTCGGCGCTCAGGCCGTGGGCGCTGCGGAGAAAAAGGCCGGCTCCAATCCCATTGCATCCGCTGCAACGGAACTTGTTTCAAAGGGAATTGACAAGCTGGGAGCCAAACTGAAAACCAAAATCAGCGAGGGCCTATCCTCAAATCAGCCAGGCAGCAAGGTTCATGAAATGGCACAGCAATTATCGGCGGTTCGCAACAACCAGCCGAATATGCGGCAAGTGGATTTGAATGCCTGAAGGAAAGGCTGTTAGGTCATAGGTGATTAGGCTGTAGGTCGGAGCTTCAGGATGAAAATCGAAAGGGAATAAGATTGTAGGCCATTGGGCCAAAGGGCCAAGAGCAAAAGGCTGGCGAGAATCGAGCTGTGACAAAAAGGGCTGGAGGGGGTTCACCTGTCCAGCCTTTCTTGTTTTAGCTTGGAAGATTGTGAGAGTGATTGGGCTTTATAGAGGCGCTATCTTATTTGGCCTATCTTGTCTGACCTATAGCCTAAATACCTACAGCCCAATAGCCTATTCTCTCATTTACTTCTCCGCCAGCCTTCGGGCCACCGAATCGGCATGGTGATGAAAACCCTCGGCTTGCGCCATGACCACGATTTCTTTGCCTTGCTTGCGCAGGGCCTCGCGCGAGTATTCGACGAAGCTCGACCGCTTTAGGAAATCGTACACTCCCAGTGGCGAGAAGAAGCGCGCGGTTCCCCCGGTGGGCAGTACGTGGCTGGGGCCGGCGTAATAATCACCCACGGCCTCGGGCGTCCATGGACCCAGGAACATGGCTCCGGCATTGCGGATCATTGCGGCGATTTTGGCCGGCTGCTTCACACAAATTTCCAGGTGTTCGGGAGCCAGGTAATCGGCCAGTTCGGCCGCTTCCTGAATGTTGTTGACCACAAACAGCCCGCCGCCGAATGAAAGCGATTTTTCCATCAGGGCTTTGCGCGGGGATTTTGAGACCTGGGCGATCAGCTCGCGATGCAGGGCAACGGCGGCCTTAGGCGAGGTGCTGATGCAAACCGACATTTCGTAACCCGAACCGTGTTCCGCCTGGGCCAGCATATCGGCCGCAACCCACGCCGGGTTGATGCTGTCATCAATAATAATGACGATTTCACTGGGACCGGCCACCATGTCGATATCCACATCGCCGAAAATCACGCGCTTGGCTGTGCTGACAAACAGGTTTCCGGGACCCACCACCTTGTCCACGCGACGGATCGTTGGGGTTCCGTAGGCTAAGGCCGCGACGGCCTGGGCGCCGCCGATCAGGTAAATTTCCTTTACTTGAAGTTCGAGCAGCGCGGCGGCGACTTCGGGGCTGATCCCTTTTCGAAATGGAGGCGTAACAACCGCCACTTCGCGCACGCCTGCAATTCGGGCCGGAATCACGTTCATCAGGATGCTGGAGGGATAGGCGCCGCTTCCGCCGGGAACGTAAAGGCCCACGCGATTGAGCGGATAGATCTTCTGGCCCATGGTTACGCCGTCGGGGCCTTTCATACTCCAGCTCGAGATTTTCTGGCGCTGGTGAAAGGTCGAGATATTCACGATGGCTTTCTTCATGACCTTGATAAATTCGGGATTGGCGCCGCTGGCAGCCTGCTTCAAGGTGCTTTCCGAAAGGCGGAGCGACTTAGGGGTGTGAATGACGTCGTCGAATTCCTTCGTGTATTGGATCACGGCCTTGTCGCCGTCTTTTTGCACCGCGCGAACGATGTTGCGCACTTGCTGTTCGATCCGCGGCGTCACCTGCTGCTGGCGCTGCCCCAGTTGCTCCATCAACTTCTTGGCCTTGTCGGTCTTATACTGAACAATCTCCAGCATGGGTTTCTCCCCCTCTATGGCAAGTTACTTGTTGACCAACTCAGCTCTTCATCAGCTTGTAGCTCAAGCTGTCAATGAGGGCGATCCAGGACGCCTCGATAATGTTGGACGAAACGCCGATTGTGCCCCAGTGGTCCGTGCCGTCGTGCGACTCGATCAGAACGCGGACCGCGGCGCTGGTTCCATCGCGGCCGTCAAGGACGCGCACCTTAAAATCTTCCAGTCTTACGTCCTTGATCTGCGGATAAAACGAGACGAGGGCTTTGCGCACCGCATTGTCGAGGGCGCTTATGGGGCCATCGCCTTCCGCGGCCGTATGCACGACCTCGGTTCCCTTTCGAACCTTGATCGTCGCTTCGGAATGGGTATAGCCGTCTTCATCTTTCTGGATGATCACCCGGAAGCCCTGAAACTCGAACGGCTCTTTATATTGGCCCAAGGCGCGGCGAGCCAGAAGCTGAAACGAGCCCTCGGCCGCCTCGAACTGGTAGCCCTTAAATTCCAGATCTTTGATGTTTTGGAGAAGATTGCGGACTACCGGGTCGCTCTTATCCAGTCGCGGCTTCATTTTCTGGAGTTTCTCGACGATGGTACTGCGTCCGGCCTGGTCCGAGAGGACATAACGCCGCTCGTTTCCCACGTGAACAGGATCAATATGCTCGAAGGATCGCTGGTTTTTCAAAACGCCGTCAATGTGCGCCCCGCCCTTGTGCGAGAAGGCGGCATCGCCCACGTAGGGCTGGCGCAGGTCGGGGAGAAGATTGGCTATTTCGCTCACAAAAAGCGAGATCTCGCGCAGACGCCCAAGCTGTTTGGGGGTTACGCAGGCCAGATCCATCTTAAGAACCAGGTTTGGAATCAGCGTGCAAAGGTTCGCGTTTCCGCACCGTTCCCCAAGGCCGTTAATGGTACCCTGAACATGACCGGCGCCTTCGGCAACGGCCATAAGGGCATTGGCGACCGCGTTGCCCGAGTCGTTGTGTGTATGGATACCCCAGGAATTTGCTTTCACACGCTTGCGCACGGCCGAGAGGATTGAGGCAACTTCCATGGGCAGTCGACCGCCGTTGGTGTCGCACAGGACAAGGCAGTCGGCACCGGCATTGTTGGCCGCTTCCAGGGTCTTTAGGGCGTATTCGGGATTTTCGAGGTATCCGTCGAAGAAATGCTCGGCATCGTAGATTACTTCGCGGTCGTGCTTCTTGAAATAGGCGACCGTGTCCGCGATCATGCGCAGATTTTCTTCAAGCCGGGTACGCAGGATATCCGTGACATGAAGCGACCAGCTCTTGCCGAAGATCGCCACGGCCTGAGTTTCGGTTTCCAGAATCATGCGTACGATCGGATCTCTGGCCGCGGCGTTTTCGGGACGGCAGGTGCTTCCGAATGCCGTGATTTTCGATTTGAATTTAAGCTTACGGGCACGCTTGAAGAACTCGACGTCGGTCTGGTTGCTGGGGTTTGGCCAGCCGCCCTCGATATAGTGAATTCCAAGTTCGTCGATTTTTTGCGCGATCAGAATCTTGTCTTCGACCGAGAAGGATACGCCTAGGGCTTGGTTGCCGTCGCGGAGGGTTGAATCGAAGAGCTGGATTTTTCGAGGCATGGTTCCAGAAAATATCATTTGCCAGGAGGGAAGGGCAAGGATTGTGCGATTTTAGGGTCCATGTCAAAGATCCTGAAGTACAGAAGCTAAGGAAGAAATACGACTTATCAGGACAAATTTGCGCAGTTGATCGGGATCAGTGTCGGCACACTGCGAAACTGGGAGCAGGGACAACGGAAGCTCGAGTGCCCAGCGCGCGTGCTCCCGGCAATTATGGAAAAAAATTTCGAGGCTGTCCTATATTCCGCCGTTCCCTTGAAGAAAGCCGCATAGCTTAAAGCTGAATTTCGCTTCGCGAAAGGCGCGGTGAAGGCGTAGTTCGGGCGGGCAGCCTGTGGACAAATAATATGCCACTGGCAGGACCATAAACCGGATAATGCCCATTCAAATCAGGCCGATCTGGCGCATGAATGTGTAATTGTCCCACATCAGGATTTCCTCAACCATCTTCATTTCACTCCAGCGGGCCACGGTTACCATATTGATCCTGAAAGGCTTGTTTGTCGGTGGGATCAGCTTGCCGTCCGGCATCTGCATGTGACGGGAGAACGTACCGGCCATAACGCCTTTCACACACGTCCAATCATTGGCGCCGAAGCTGATGTCATGACCCGTGATTCTTGTATCCGGAGAATAGGCAAACATGGCTTTAAGGTCCTCGATATGCTTTTTAAGTCCTTGTGTTTTATGACCATCGGGCCATGTGACGACAATATCGTTGGCATGACTTTCGGAGAGCTTATCCCATTTCTGGTTATTAAAAACATCAAAATCCAATTCGTCGAAGACCTTTAGCTGAAACTCCGTGGCGGTAATCGATTGCTCAACTTCCATTTGATTCACAAGTTCCTCCTTACATTATAGCGCGGTTGCTTTTGTAAAGCGGGAAAACCCCTTGCCGGGACATTCTCTATGCAAATTGCACATGCCATGCCCGGGCGGATGGCTCCGCGGCCTGCGAGTTTGGGGATAGATGAGTGGGTAATCCGGGGAGAACTTAAAGCGACGCAGTCCAACCGCCGTCGACGTACAGAATCTGCCCTGTCACAAAATTGGAGGCCTCGGAGACCAGAAACACCGCGGCTCCGGCGAGGTCGGTTGGCGCGCCCCAGCGGCCCAGCGGAGTTCGTTTCCGCACCCATGCGCTGAAGTCCGGGTCGTTTTGCAGGGGTTCGGTCATTTCTGTGCGGATATAGCCCGGCCCAATGGCATTTACGCGGATTCCAAAGGGCGCCCAATCCACGGCAAAGGCTTTCACGAGCTGGCCAACGCCGCCTTTGGAGGCCGTGTAGGCCGATGTGTTGGGTCGGGCCGCGCTGGTCATAAGGGAGGCGACTATGAGTATGGCCCCCGGTTGCTTCGCCTCGATTCTCTTGCGCGCAAAGCACTGTGAAAGAACATAGGGGGCCATCAGGTTTACGCGCAGGATATGCTCCAGATCGGCCCTGGCAACGGTGTCGGCCCGGCCGCGGGCATGGGTTGCTGCATTGTTGACCAGAATGTCGAAACCGCCCACAGTAGCGGCGGCTTGTTCGTAGAGCGGCTCTATCGAATCGAGTTGATCAAGATCGGCTTGGAATCCGGTGCATCCGGGTTGGATTTTTTGGAGTTCGTCAAGAGCTTGCTTATTGCGCTCCACATCGCGACCCCAGATAGCTACCCGCGCTCCCGCGGAAGCCAGGGCCTTGGCAATGCCCAGGCCGATGCCGCGGTTTCCACCTGTGACCAAAGCCTTGCGTCTCGCAAGTTGGAATAGATCTGACATACGATCACCAATTAAGAAATAAACGGGATTACGGGATCCTGTTGTCCTGTCTAAAATTCCTGATTCGGTTTCCGAATTCTTTTACCCGGAGCCCGATGTTTGGCGCCTGCGTGATCGCGGTGACAACGGCGATCTTGCGGGCGCCGGCCGCAAGCACCTGGTCCAGGTTGTCCAACGTGATCCCACCCATGACCGTGAAGGGGATTGTGGCCGTATTGGCCGCGGACGCGATCAGTGCGCATCCAACCGGAACATGGGCTTTTTCTTTTGTTTTGGTGGTGAAGACTGGACCGATGTTGATATAATCGGCGCCTTCGGCCTGTGCCCTTTTGGCCTGCTCCGGGTTGTGCGTCGAAAGGCCGATAATCCCATTTGGAAAAAGCTTGCGAGCCTCCGGGAGCGGGAAGTCGCTTTGACCCAGGTGAACGCCGTCGGCATCAACCGCCTGCGCAATATCGAGGTAGTCGTTAATGATCAGCAGGGCATTGGAGTCCAGTGTGATTTTGCGGAATGCTTCGGCTTTGCGAAAAAGCTCACCGCGCGCCGCACTCTTGTCCCGGAGCTGAATGATCCGGGCTCCGCCATCCATGCAGGCCTTCACGACATCCAGGTCGCTGCGACCGCTGGAAAGTGCTTCGCAGGTGACTGGATAGATGTCGATGGCCTGGAGAAGTTCAAGACGGGTCTGCTTGGTGCGCATGGGATTGCATCCGGTAAAAAGAAGGTTGTCTGTCGGTCGAGGGCATTGCGATGAAGCTCATCACTATTGGCTTAGAATTGATTCCAGTCTTTCCAGACCACATCCAGCCCCCGGCTTTTGAGCGTTTCACAAATCTCAATCACCGAACGGGTATCTTCGAGCTCAAACTGCTTGACGGACTCAAGATGGCCCGCATAGGCGCCTGGACTTGTACGCGACCCCGCGCTCATATAGGTAACGGCCGTGGCGGAAAGCCGGTCGCGCAGCGCGGCCGGTTCGCGTGTCGATAGCACCAGGTCGATTTCGGGAAACACGAGACGAAAAGCCAAAATCATCTGCGTGATTTCGGCATCGCTTACCGGATGAGGCGGAGCAAACCGGCTTTCGCTGTGCCGGATCCGGGGAAACGAGACAGCCACCGCGCAGCGCCAAAAATGCGTCAACAGATATTGACAATGAAGGGCCAGGCAAAGGGCTTCTCTGCGGTGATCGGAAAGGCCCAGCAGCGCGCCGATATTCACCTTGCGCACGCCGGCCGCGGCCGCCCGGTCCATGGTCGCCAAACGATGATCATAGTCGGCCTTTGCGCCGGATGGATGGACCTGCGCATAGACTTCGCGGTCGTATGTTTCCTGATAAAGGGTCACTCCGTCGAGGCCAGCTTCCACTAGTTGGCGATAGACGCGCTGGTCAAAGGGCTGCACCTCGATGGAGACCGAGGCAAACTCCTTCGAGAGGACCTGAACGATGTTTTCCAAATAACCATCCGCCTGCAGATCGGGTGTTTCGCCCGACACCAGCAGGAGATTGCGGAAACCCATTTGGCGGATGTGGCGG
>CAYVZU010000002.1:0-1429 GCA_964455935.1 uncultured Fibrobacterota bacterium | reverse complement strand
CCAAGGTCCGCCGCTCCATGCTATTGGCCGTGGAGAAACCGCAATACAGGCACGCGTTTCGGCAACGGCTCGAAAGATAAAGAGGAATATAAAGTTGGACTGTGTTGCCAAAGCGTTGGCGGGTCACGGCGCGGGCGCGTTCCGTCATTTGATTTAGCGATTCAAGCCCGCAAGAGGAAAGCAGCGCGGGAAGATCGTCGATCGAGTTCCTGGATTTGCCAAGGGCGGCGGCGAAATCAAATTGGTTTGAGCGCTGCAGGCGTCGGTCCCAGGCCGCAAGGTCGGTCTGCTGCAGGACCCGGCCGAACATCAGATGCTCTCAATCCGGTTTTGCGCCGGACTCGAAGCTCGTGCCAGGCGCGAGATTGGGCCGGCCTTGGCCAGGAACGCCAGGCGGCCCGCTTCGACAGCCAGTTTAAAGGCACGGGCCATGGCAATTGGATCTTCGGCAACGGCAATGGCGGTGTTGACAAGCACTGCATCGGCGCCCATTTCCATGGCTTCAGCCGCATGCGAGGGAACGCCCAGTCCCGCGTCGACGACCACCGGCACGCCGGACTGCTCAATGATGATCGCAATGCTGTCTCGGGTGCGGACACCCTGGTTGCTTCCAATCGGAGAACCCAGGGGCATGACCGTGGCCGCCCCGGCTTCCTCCAATTGCTTTGCCAGCAGCGGGTCCGCCTGCATATAGGGGAGAACGGTAAATCCCTCTTTGACAAGGATTTCGGTCGCCTTCAGCGTTTCGCCGCCATCGGGCAGCAAGTAGCGCGGCTCGGGCGTCACTTCCAGTTTCACCCACGTCTCTCCGCGGGCTGCCCTGCAGAGCCGGGCCACACGGACCGCTTCCGCCGCATTGCGCGCCCCTGAGGTATTGGGGAGGAACTGATACCGGCTGAAGTCCAGGCAGGAGAGGAGATTGTGCGAAGCCTCAAAATCCACCCGGCGAAGGGCTACGGTAACCATTTGGGTTTCCGAAGCTTCAATCGCCTTGGCCATGATTTCACCTGATGCGAATTTCCCCGTGCCCACAAGAAGGCGGGAATCGAATTCTTTGCCGGCGATTACCAGCTTGTCCATCATCCGCCTCCTACAAAATGGACGATCTCGATGGAGTCATTCCGCAGCAGCGGGGTTTGGGCCCATTGGGCTCTGTCCAGAATGCTGCCGTTGCGCTCGATGACCACTGCTTCGGGGATCAATCCCTTGCTTTCGATTAGCGCAAGAACCGTCGCGTCCTGATCGATTTCGAGCGGTTTTCCATTAACGGAGATTGTGATCATGTTTTTCCTGTGACTTCGAATATAAAACAAACCCAAATATGGCGTACAGAGGAGAGTATCCGGTGAGAATTATGAATTGTGAATTATAAATGTAACTACTCACGTCTTTCGAAAGAATCATGAAACCACAGAGAAACACTGAGGCC
>CAYVZU010000001.1:20724-124267 GCA_964455935.1 uncultured Fibrobacterota bacterium | reverse complement strand
CGAAGGGAATGTCATGATCTTCGCAAATGTCATTGGAACCGTGGTGGCCACGCAAAAAGAGGAAAATCTCACAGGCAAAAAGCTCCTGCTGTGCAAGGAGACGGATGCCCGGGGCGCTCCGCTTCCGGCCTACCACGTGGCCGTGGACTCCGTGGGCGCTGGCGAGGGCGATTTCGTTCTGATTTCCGTTGGGTCGTCCGCGCGCATGACCGAGCAGACCAAGGGTACGCCCATTGACGCGGTTGTAATGGCCATCATCGACTCGGTGGAATTGGACGAGCCCAAAGGAAAGTCCAAATGAAACTCGGCCGCGTTACGGGAAAGGTATGGGCTGTTAGAAAAGCTCCGCAACTGGACGGAGTCCGGCTTTTGATTGTGCAGCCGATGGCTTCGGATGGCAATAACGCCGGGCAGGAGCTGGTGGCGGCCGACCCCAAGGGCCTGGCCCATTCCGGCGATAGGGTTGTGTATGTCACCAGCACGGATGCCGCGGAAGCCTTTGAGCAGGATGCGCCGGTCAACGCCAGCATTGTCGAACTGGTGGATTCTGTTTCTTAATATGGGCTTTGTAGGGACACAGCATGCTGTGTCCGAGGTTGAGGAATCCAAACATGTTTCTGGCGAAAGTTAAAAAATCAATTGTCGCAACGGCCAAGCACCCGACCTATGCCGCAAAAAAGGTGTTTGTGGTTCAACCGATCGAGCCGGATGGGACGGAAACCGGCGCGGAATGGATCGCCATCGATTGCGTAGGCGCCGGCAGGGGGGATACTGTGATTTGCGGCAGTTCGCCGGGCGTAGCGCGCAAGATCTTCAAAATTGGGCGCGCGCCTATTCGCACTCTGATAATTGCCATCGTCGACCGCATTGACTTCAACAGGAAACTTGCATGAAGATTTTGGTTGCCAATGTCGGCTCCACCTCGTATAAATGCCGGCTCTTCGATATGGACTCCGAAACCGAGCTGGCCCGAGGCGGCGTGGACAAGGTGGGAAGCCAGAACGCGGAAATCTCCTATGGCAATCCCAAGACCAATGCCGAGATGAAAGGCGCGGAGCCGGTGGCCGACCATTGTGAGGCCGTGGAGAAGATCAATCGGAGGCTCTGTTTGCCTCAGACCGGCGCAATCCGGAATCTCAACGAATTGGCGGCAGTCGGCTTCAAGACAGTCCAGGCCGGCGAACTGAATGGAAGCGTGCTGCTAAACACAGAGGTTACCAATGCCATGGAGCGATATGCCTCCCTTGCGCCGGCCCATAACCCGCCATACCTTAAATGCATTCGATACTTCAGGGAAATTCTGCCGGAAACGCCGCTTGTCGGGGTGTTTGAGCCGGGTTTTCATACCGCTATTCCAGACTATGCAAAGGTGTTTGGGGTGCCGCACGAATGGACGCAGAAATATCAGGTCCGCAAGTATGGGTATCACGGTGCTTCATTCCGCTATGTCACCGAGTCGGTCATTGCCAAGTTGGGTCTGCCCAAGGATCGGGTGAAGATCATCGCCTGCCACCTGGGTGGAAGCTCATCGGTCTGCGCTTTCCAGAACGGCCACTCCCTTGATGTGTCCATGTCCTTCACCCCGCAATCAGGGCTTGTTCAATCCGGCCGGGTGGGAGATATTGATCCTTTTGTTTTGCCCTACATCATGGAAAAGAAAGGCATAACGCTTCAAGCCGCCCTGGACGAGCTCTGCAAAAATGGCGGACTCAAAGGCATTTCGGGCATAAGCGGAGATATGCGCGAAATCCGAACCGCGGCCGAATCCGGAAATGTACAGGCACAACTGGCCATTGATAAGCTCGTTTATGATGTGGTGCGCTACATCGGATCATACCACGTTCTGATGCAAGGTGTCGATGTGATTGCCTTCTCGGGCGGAATCGGATTTAATGACGTAAAGCTCCGCAAAGCAATTATCGACCGGATCGCATTCCTGGGGATCGAGCTCGATTCGGCCCGGAACGCGGAATCCACTGAGGGCGTGAAGACCCGCGAGTCCTCGCCTATCAAGGTGTATTGTGTAAATACGAATGAAGAGATCGTGGTGGCGCGCGAGACAAAGCGCGTTGTCACGGCGCTGAAATCGAAATGAAAGGAGCCTCCCAATGACATCTCAAAAAGCCGTGAGCGTGTATGAGGCCAAGAGAATCATCATCGATGTGGGACTGAAATGCTGGCAAAAAGGATGGGTCGCGGCCAATGACGGCAACATTTCCTACAAAATCAGCGATGATCGGATTGTCTGCACGCCCACGGGTGTCAGCAAGGGAATGCTTACCCCGGAGATGCTGTGCGTGGTCGATCCCGACGGAAATGTGATCCAGGCCGGAGACCTTAAGCCATCCAGCGAAATTAAAATGCACCTGCGCGTGATGCGCGAGCGGCCCGATGTGAAAAGCGTGTTCCACGCGCACCCGCCTCATGCGACGGCCCATGCCATCGCGGGAATTCCCCTGGCGGAATGCGTGATCCCCGAAATTATCCTGGGCCTGGGCTCGATACCCATTGCGCCCTATGGCACACCTTCAACCAACGAAATTCCCGACCGGCTTGCGCCTCTGCTGAAGAATTACGACGCATGGTTGTTGGAGAACCACGGCGCGCTTACCGCGGGAAAGGACCCCTATCAGTCCTATTTTCGAATGGAGTCGCTTGAGTTGTACGCGCAAATGATGTGTATCGCCAAGGGACTGGGCAAAGTAAATACGCTTAATAATTCAAACATTCAGGCCCTGATCGGACTTCGGAAAAAATTTGGAATCGAGGAAAAGGACAACATTCTCTGCACGCAATGCGGCGCTTGCGGAAAGCCAACGGGCAGCAATAGCGGCCAGTGCTGTGTGCCCGCCAAGCCGGAAACCCGGGCCACAGCCCAAGCCATACGTCCGGAAACCGAGCCCTCGCGCAATGAGCTGATCGATACGATCGTGCAGAGAGTGCAAGAGGCGCTGAAGCAAACACGATGATTCTGCAAGACGTTCTTGAATTCGGAATTGTGGGTGCGGGAGGGGCTGGTTTTCCCACCCATGTGAAGCTCAAGGCCCGCCCGGAGTACCTGATCGTCAATGCGGCCGAATGCGAACCCCTGTTCCACAAGGACGCGGAGATCCTTTCTCGCTACACCGATGCATTTCTCCTTGGAGGCAAAACGGCCCAGGAGCTCTGTGGTGCGAAGTCGGTAATCATCGGCATCAAGAAGAAACACCAAAAGAACATTGCCCTTCTTCGGTCAAGAATCAATTCGCAAAAAATGCGCATTATCGAACTGGACGATTTCTTCCCTGCCGGCGACGAGGTTACGCTCGTATACAAAACCACCGGACGGGTGATTCAGCCCGGCGCGCTTCCCATTGCATGCGGCTGTGTTGTCCAAAATGTCGAGACTCTGTACAATTTGGGCAAGGCAAGGCCGGTAACGGAAAAGTTCGTGACAATATCGGGCGCGGTCGAGCAGCCGGTTACATTAAAAGCCCCCATTGGCACGAGCTTGCGCGAATTGCTGGCCAATGTCAAAATCACGGTTGGGGATTACGCTGTTGTCTACAATGGCGCCATGATGGGCACTGTCGAGGAAAACTTGGATGCGGTTGTTACGAAGCGTACCGGCGGGCTGTTGATTCTGCCCTCGGACCATTATATAATTCGGACCCTCAAGCGTTCCAAAGACGAGAAAGCCGTCAATTTCCTGGCAAAAACAGCTTGTGATCAGTGCTCGTTTTGTACGGACCTTTGTCCGCGCAATCTGCTGGGCCATCCTGTCCGGCCCAATGTCGCCATGCGAAATCTCCTATTCCAGATCCCGGATGAACGCGGGATTGATGCGGGAAATGCGTTCTGTTGCGATTGCAACTTATGCACGCTCTTCTCGTGTCCGGAGCATCTGGACCCGCGAGGCGCATGCCGTATGGAAAAAGCAATTCTCCGCAAGAGAAAGGTTTCCTGGCAGGGATCCACCATCAAACCACACCCCATGGCCGCCTATCGTACAACATCCACATCGCGACTTAAAGAGCGGCTTGGCCTGGCTCAATACCAGGACCATGCGCCTCTTAAGGAACTGACAAGACAGCCGCGGTGCGTCCGGATTCCGCTTTCCCAGCATGCCGGCGCACCGGCGCGCGCGTGCGTGAAAACGGGAGAGCGGGTTAAGGCGGGCGATTGCATTGGAAAGGCAGCCGGCGAGATTTCGACCAATGTGCATGCCTCAATAGAGGGGAAGGTCTCTTCGGTGACCGTGTCGGATATTACCATTGGAGAATAGCGGAATGAAAAACCCAAACAACGCGATCGGACTGGTTGAGCTTTCCTGTATTCATAAAGGTATTGAGGTCCACGACCGAATGCTGAAATCGGCGGAAGTGGAAACGCTGCTTGCCCGTTCGCTATGCCCGGGCAAATACCTGGTTCTGGTCCGGGGCGAGTTGGCCCAGATCGAGGCGTCGGTGAACTCCGCCAAGGAAGCGGCGCAATACGGGCTGATCAATGCGATGGTGATCCCCAATATCGACGAGAGAGTCTTCCCCGCTATCACCGGCGTAACTCCCCTCAATGAAGCCGCATTGGACGGGGTGCTGGTATTCGAGACATTCTCCGTTGCCTCCTGCATTAAGGCGGCTGATTTTGCGATCAAGGCAGCGGATGTCAATATTCTTCGCATTCATGTGGCCATGGCCGCCGGGGGGAAGGGCTTTTTCGTCCTGACCGGCGACATTGAAGCTCTCAAAGCAGCCCAAGAGCCTGCTCTGGATTTTTTAAAGCAGGAAGGCAGCCTGGTGGGCTACTCGCTGATAACACAGCCATGCAAAGAAATTCTGGCCAGCTTCGTCTAAGCAGGCCTTTTGATTAGGTTCGATCAGAGTAATCGCATTCAGCAGTAAACAGATGGAGACGACCTCAACAATGTACGATAAAACCCAATGACGATGAAATTGCGTGCCATGAATACGACGTATGAGGCCATCAAGGAAAAAGGCTCGTTGATGGTTGTCCCTCAGAGCCGGTGGCCGAGGTGCTGCAAGCTTGGGCGAAGATCTCCACGGCTGTGGAGGTGCCATTTCGACGCGACCAGGAAAAAGCATTTAGGGACGACCCAGTGTTTGCGAATATCTATTTTTTTTATCTCCGGCACCGGATAGCCCCGGATATCCTGCTGGCTGGAGCGAATTGGTTCCGGTGAATTGGCCGTTCTGCTTTTTGATAACGGTTTCCCCAATGTTTCCGACAATTGGTAGACCCGGCGAATTTTCGGTATATTTAGAATGCTACCCTGAGTGGAACCAGGCGTAAGCGGAGGCAAAAAATGGTAGATCTCCTTTCTCGCATCACAGTCGACCCGAAGGTTATGGTTGGCAAACCCACCATCCGCGGTTTGCGGATCACCGTAGAGCAGATTTTGAAAGCTTTGGCCAATGGCGTACCAGTTCCGGATTTGCTCGAAGATTATCCGGAACTCGAAAAAGAGGATATCCAGGCCGTGCTGCAATACGCTGCCGAGTTGGTGAGCGAGGAGCAGGTCTTCGAAGTGGCCAAGTAGAATGAATGGTTCGCCTGCTAAATTCCTCGTGGATCTCGGCGTTGGCCTGAGGGTCGAGCAGTATCTCGTAAGGGCGGGATACGATGTAAAATCCGTCCGGGAACTTAATGCAAAGATGTCCGATGAGGAAATCTTGAGGCTGGCCGTCCTGGAAAACAGGATGGTTGTCACAATGGACAAGGATTTCGGTGAGCTCGTTTATAATTCCGGCCGGACGCACGCTGGCGTTTTGCTCCTGCGACTTGATGAGGCAACCGGGGTAGAGAAGGTGGCTGTGGTTTCGAAAATAATAAACAAATATTCCGCCAAGCTTGCAGGATGTTTTTGCACATACCAAAACAGAAAGCTAAGAATTCGCAGGTAGTCTACCTGATTACGCCTGGCATTTTGCCCCCCCCCACATTTTCTAATCACCTTCTTCGCAACTCAGCGCTTTAACGCCTCTATGCCTTTGGCCACTGTCCTCCAGTCTAATTGCAATTTTGCCATGTCCCAAAGCAGTCCCGGAGTGTTTCTGACCGGCGTGAATTCGAGATTGGAAGGTATTGATCCCTATATCGTGGTTGGTGAGGATGTACAATACTTCTGGTCGACCACGGAGGAGTGTGTAGCCGAAGTGCGTAAATCCGGTTTCCGTGTCGTGGCGCGCAGGCATCTGCCCACCAGAAATGGGAAGAGGTGATTATCGGTGGACAGAGCTTGTATTAGGCGCACCGACGAATAACGGGTTCAATGCGACGGGATCACGCGCCAAGCGCGGATTTTACCCGGCGGAAATCGATTCTTTCCTGCTCCAGCCGGATTCGAGGCCCAAGCCGGTCCCGCCGCAGGTCGTTATAGAGCGCCAATTCCGCCTCGGTTAATCCGGACAGTTCGCGTTGCGTTGGGCTGCTTTCCGTTACCCAGAGAGCCCGGTGCTTTAACAGAGTCTCTCGATCCATCAATAAGGATTGTGTGGCCGGAAAATAGTGGCGGACCTGGTCCAGCATGGCAAAACCATGAGTGTCGATGTCGCCCCAGTACCAAATTTGCTTCGCGCGCAGCCATTCCGCGGCGGCCAGGCGGTCGAGGCCGTAGCCAAGCCCGAAAATCACCAAGCTCTTTTTGCGGCCGGGAAAAGCCAGACCGTTGATCTCATTTTCCATGATAAATACCTGCTGGACAGGGAGATGTAATCGCGCAAATTGTTCGGCCGGGATGGCCAGATCCGAAAGGCCCTTTAAATAGAGATCCGGATCCAGAAGACGAAAACGGATTAAAGCCGGTTTCTCTTTGAACCCATAACGCCGCTCAAACGCTCCGGCCTCCGCATTGCGGTCGATGGAGGATTCCGGCAAAACCATGTCCAGCAACTCACAGAGTAGCTTTCTGTTGGTTTCGATGAATTTTGTATCCACGTCCGGAATTTCCATTTGGCGGATATAAATCCCGGGTCGTGGGTTTCGGCGCAACCAATCCAATACCGCCATATGCTGTGGCCATTGGGAAAGATGCTCCAAGGCGCGCAGGGGATAGCGGGCTAGCCAGGGCATTATCTCCGGACATGAACGGCTGGCATTTTCCACGAGACGTGAGAAAGCATCGGCCTGCTTTTGTTTGCCCAAAAATGCCAGAACATCGCTCTCGGATTCGAATTGTACAGCCACGGCAAGCCGGTTTCGGCCCAATTGTCGATGGTTGATTTCCCGCCATTCCACTTCATAGCCGCTTCCGGTTTCGGATTTATCGCCAACGCCAATGGCGGCAATCCATTCTTGTGCTTGCGCGAAGCGTTCCGCCAGTTCACGCGGGGTTGGGTGTTTTAAGATCAGGCGAAGGGGAAACAATTCCTCCCCTGATATCCGCGTTCGCAGGAAGACGCCTTTGTCCCACATCCTGCGCAGGCGAAGGCGGATATCCATAACGCGCGTCCACATGTTCATGCGCGCCGGGCTTCGCGCTCGGCCCGGTATTGTTCGATGGTGAGATTGCGCAGCATGGATTCACGGCCCAATTCGCTGTGAACAAATCCCACGCCGGCCACAAAAGGCTCGATGATATGGATTTTTTGTAGAGGGGTGACGATCAGCAATTGCAGGTTAAGACGCTGGAAGAGGTTGAGGCCAAAACGGGCCGATTCATCGGACCCGCGGCCAAAGGCCTCGTCAATAGCCACGAAACGGAAAGTGCGGGACCGGGTTTCGCCCCATTCAAGCCCGAATTGGTAGGCCAGGCTGGCGGCCAGGACCGTGTAGGCCAGCTTCTCTTTTTGACCGCCGGACTTGCCACTGGAATCCGTGTAATGCTCGTATTCGGTCCCGTCCTCGATCCATCGTTCCGAGGCGGCGAATACGAACCAGTTTCGTACATCCGTTACTTTGGCGGTCCATCGTTTGTCCAGTTCACTGCTGCCGCCGCGGCCCCGAAAGCGTTCGATCATAGACTTTACCCGCAGGAACTTTGTCTCGGAATATTGCTCATCTTCGGAGCCGGTGAGCGCTCCCTCGGTGCAAGCGCGCAGATTTTCCTGAAAATCCCGCACCTCGGGATCCTGGTTGGCCTGGGCTTCGAGGGCAATGAACCGCCTGGGATTGTATTCGATCGCCTTGAGAGATTTGTTGATCCGTTCGATGCGTTCACGGATGGTCTGGCGCTCCCGCGCAAGCTGCGACTGAAAGTTCGCCACTTCCCGGATTGTATTCTCGTTGAGCAATTCCTTAAATCGCTGCTCGAAACGGGGGAGATCGTCGGCCCGCAGGCGCTGAAGCATGGCCATGAACTCGGTTGCCGAGCCAAGAGCGGCATCCACCTCCTGCGTCTCCAGCGGATACTGATGCCGGTAATCCTCCATGGCTTTGACAATGCGCTCTTCCAGCTCGCGAATCCGCCTGTCCTCGTTATCGATCTTTCTTTGCAGCCAGTCCCGCATGTCCCGTTCACGGTTGTCGCAGGATTCCACGCCAAGCGTATGCTCCTCCAACGCCTCCGTTCTCAGAGGTTCGAGCATGGCAAACAAGGACTCACGATCCGCGATTGGCATGGATTCGATTACGGTCCGACAGGATTGCAGCATCTGCCGGGCCTGTTCCTGCTTCACCTCGTTTTTGGCCCGAGCCTCTTTCTCGGCATCAAGCTCCTGTTGTGCGACCCCGATTTTTTCCTCGACGGCCTGCAGCTTCGTCGAAAGGGTCATTAATATGTCCGAGGCCGCTTCTAATGCCTGCCTTTCCCGTTCCAGATCGGCAATTATTACGGCAAGAGGCTGCCACTCCAATTCGCCAAAATCGGGGAACTCGCCCAATCGCGCCATTTGAATTCGACGTTCTTTTACTCGTTCCAGTTCGGTTTGGCGGACGACGATCTCCCCGGCGAAATCCTGGATTCGTTTTTCCTGATGTCCGGCCTGCCCGGCCAGAGCGGCGATCTTGGCCTGATTGTTCCAGCCCAGCACGAACCGGCTGCGGTCTTCGATGCGATGACGGTCGTCTTTCTCGTGTCTCTGGCCGCCGGATTTAATCTGTCCGGCACGCGTAACGGCCTCCTTTTCCCGGCGGAATCGCTCGATACTTTCGCAGCAGGCATAATCAAAGCGCCGCGCCAGCTCCCGTTCGAGCCAGCCGTAGAATTCGGAATCCGGCTTAATGGCCAGCTTGCGAACCAGGGAATCGGGATGCAATTCAGGCTGATCGCCCATTGATTCCCGCCGCACCCGGTAATACACGAGCCGCGCATTCAAATGGGTGTGTTCAACCCATTCGGCGACTTTGGAGTAGTGGCTGTCCGGGACCAGAAGAGAAAGTCCAAAATTATGCAATAGCCGCTCGGTTGCGCCTTCCCAAGCAACCTCTTCCTCGCGCACCTTGATCAACTCGCCGACAAACGGCATGGTCTCTTCCGTCAGATTCAGGTCCCGGCAAAGAAGGCGGCGAATTCGAATTTGCGCATCGCTGATGTTGCTTTGGCGCTGCCGCAGCGATTCAATTTCCGCGGTCAGGTTCGCGTGTTGCTGCCGGAGGTTTTTCATGTCCGCCGAAAGCTCGGTTAAGGCGTTTTGCAAATTGGTTTCCGCTGTTTCACTCACGCGGAGATTTGCCCGTAAGGCTGCTTGGTTTGAGGCAAATGCTTCCAGGTTTTGGGCGGAGAGCATTTCAAGCTGCCCCGCCAGTTCGTCATACCGCTCGGCCCGCTTCCGGCGCTTCTCCTTCTCCCCGGTCCTGGCCTCGATCTCCGCCTTAATCCGCTCCAGGCGGTCCCCGCCATTTTCCGCAATGGCCTGTTTCAAACTGTCCCGGTCTGCATTCAGTGCACGATGGACCTCTGTAAGCGCTTCGATCTTGGAGGACCGGCGGATCTGCTCTTGTTCCAAATGATCCATCCGCTTTTCCAGCAATCCGGCCTTTAGCGAAGCGAAATAGGCGCGCAATCCATCGCGGCAATTGCGCCATATCTCCCGTTGTCGCCCAATGTCGCGGTGCTTCTCGCAGTTCTCCACCAGGGGCAAGAGCAGGGAAATCTGATTCTTTGCTTTGAGAACGGCTTCATGTGCCCGGCTTAAATCATCGAAATGGGCAATCAATGCCTCGATGCGCGGCTCGATCTCAAAGGCTTCAAGCATATGCTGGCGAACAAAATCCGTAAGATTGCCCACCGATTTCAGGGACACGGTTTGATGGAACAGATCCAGGGCCTGATCGTTCACGATACCAAAACGCCGGCGAAACGCTGCGGCATAGGGCGAAAAACCATCGAAGATTTCGATCGAACGATTTACGCGCAATTTTTTGCGGAGGTGGTTGATGTCATTGCCGAAATCGGCGAAGTCCTTTGCGATTGTCAGGGCCGCATCCGATACCAGGAAGAAGCGGGCCGGCTGGCCCTGTAGGTCCTTACACCAGAAAACCTGGGCCAGGGTTATTTCCTGATCGTATCCAATGTTGCGGAAAACGCCAAGGATCACCGAATAGCTGTTATGGTCGCGCAAGGCCACCGGTTTGGCCGCTTGTCCGGTTTCGCTGCGCTCTGTTTTATAATAGCCCAGAACATAGGATCGCAGGGTCCGTTCTTTTGCCTCGGCCCCGGCCGCCTTGTTGTAAGCCACTCGGTGGGCTGGGACCAGCAGCGTCGTGATTGCGTCCACCAGGGTGGACTTTCCGGACCCGATATCACCGGTAAGAAGGCAGTTCGCGCCATCAAGGCAAAGAGACCAGACCCGGTGGTGGAACGTCCCCCAGTTGTACACCTCCAACCGATGCAGGCGGAAACCCGCCTGGTGGTCGCTTGTGGTGAAATCGAGCTGCTCCTGCATTAGTCCTGCTTCCCCTTTTCATCGAAGTCGCCAGTTTTTTCGCAATAGGTTTGCAGGCGCACATCGAAATCGGCCAGCCACTGGGCATCCACGAAGGCTTTAAGAATCCGGCGTACCTCGATGAGGTCCTCGCGGCCGCGCAAGCGGCGAATGAATCCAAGTTCCGCGATCTTATTGAGGTGCGCATCGATCTGATCCACAAGGCGGGCTTCGTTGGTTCCGGCCGGAAAAAACACCCGGAGCATTTCCACCACCGCATCGCGGCTAAGAATCAGCCGCGTCTCTCCGCCTCCCGCATCGGATTCGGCCAGCTTTTTGCGAAGCAGGGCGATCAGAAGGCTCACCGGGTATGAGAGCTGTCTTCGGGGAATCAGCCGCGGCAGCGGATCTTTGCCTTCGGCGACCGGCCTTGAGCGCAGCCAGGCATATCCCTCGGGCTCGTCGAGCATCAGCTCCAATCCCAGGACCGAAACATAGTCGCGCACCCGGCTTTGCAGGTTCAGCAGATTCTGCCAAAGACCCGCGTCCGCCTCTCCATACACAACGCCTTTCATAAGAGCGATCATCACGCATGGAAAAGCATCGGTTGCGGCGTTTGGCTGTTCCATGGGACTACCTGTTGAATATAATCCGGGGCAACCGGGCCTGTCGGGGATTGCCGTTTTCGTCATTCCACCCTACCACTTCAATCCGGCTTTCATCGAACACAGCCTTCCTGTCCTCTCCGGCCAATGACAAATACGCGATTAATTCCGACAGGCCCAATGCGAGCGGGTGTTCCGCCAGTAATTCCGCCAAGGTAATTTGCCGGCGGTTTTGCAGGGCCTTCCGAATCCGGCCAGCCAATTCCGCCTTGTCGATCATGACTTGATTAAAAAGGGCGTCCGTCAAGACGCTCTCGCCGCCTCCCTCGAGAACCTGACTCGCGATCACCGGCTTCAAGGCCGGCGAGAAGAGCGGCCGTTCCATGGGCAGATTGAAAGCCGGGGCCGGCTCATCGATTTCCATGAAGGGTCCGGCGGGCACGGCTTCGCGCGCGGCAATGGCCTTGCTCTCGATGGTCCTCAGCACCTGCATGATTCGCCGGTTTTCAAGCCAAACCTGATCATCAAGATAGCGCCGCAATTGTTGCGAAAGCCTGGCCACCGTGCGCTGCGTCTGTTCGCCTGCCTCCAACCAGTCATAATGAATACGTTTCAACCGCGTGTCCGGGGTCATGGCCCGTATTGCCGCAAACTCAAAAACACGCTCCAGTAAGCCCGACAATTCTTCTTGTCGCGACGGCGACATTAAAAAATCCCAGAATGCGCGAAAACTTTTCCCTTGGTCGGAATCGGCGATTACGTCCCGTTCGCCAAATACATTTTCCAGAAGCTCGCCCTTTTTCCCCTCCCACACGGCAATTTGTTCACGCACCCTTTGATCCAGAAGATGGAAATTATGCTCCACCTCGCGGAAATCGGCCAGCAGTTCCCGCGCCGTGCCGGCAATTTGCTGAAAACGGTCGCGAAGACCGGTTTCATCCAGCAAGTTCAAGTCGCCGGCGCGAACCCGCTCTATTTCGAGTTCAATTTCGGTCTTGTGCTTCTGTAGCTCGGCCAGGCGGACTTCCGCGTTGGTCTCCGCGCCTTCCACCATCTGGCGCAACAGAACAAACACCGTCATGAGACGGGATTCCGTCCCCACAAAGGCGCGGGCCGTGAGAGTCTCGATCCAGGCAATTGCCTTTTCCGTTGCCGGGGTAAGGTCGAAATGGGCCTCGTCCGAATTGGGCGGATAGAATTTGCGCAGCCAGCCTTTGTCGTTCTGTGCCCATTCGTCCAGGTATTTGACGGCATCCCGCGGGAACGCTTCCGCGCCATGGCTTGCGCGCAATTGAAACAGTTCGTCTTCCAGCTTCGATACCAACTCGCCCTGCGCCATTGTTCGCACATTGGGCGCGATGAATACCCGGTGTAAGAAACTGGCAATCAGCGGCGCATGATCCGCCATCAACAGCCGCCAGGCCGGATGATTCTTTCGCAAGGCGCTGAGAGCGGCAAAGTCGAGATTCATCGGGCGGCGCCGGATCCAAACGCTTGCCGCAATCCTTCCGGCAGAAAAACGGCTGTTCGAAATAGGTTTGCCAGAACGTCAGGCTTTGGCATGGGAATTTTCAAATACGTGCCACCGGTTTTGGGGTCTTTCTCGATGAATGATCGGGCCGGCAAGGAACCGGACTGTTGGTCCGTATGCGCAAGCACACCCAGCTCGCGCAAGAAGGCGGCGCCCGCCTCAAAGAGCGGCCCATTAGGATGGAACATGGCCCTGCGCCAACGCAGACCGGTGCTTCTTCCTGAAATTTGGCCAGCAGGAATTTCTTCAGGTTTGCGAGTGTGCGATAGGGTTGCCTTGGCAAGCTTCACTTGGCGCTTCCGGATGGGTTTAGTCGACGGCGGCATTGGCCAACTCCTTTGGATCAAGTTGCTGCAAAAAGGAAGTCTATTAAAATACGAAGGCTTTTGGGGGACTGCAATTTCGTGGTGCGCGCGCATGAGCACTTTCTGCCCTATGATGAGTTCCCCTGGTTCAAGGATGCCACGGTTTCCTCTATTCTGGATGTGAAACTCCTTGGCCATTCACATCTGCATTGGCCTCAGTTGGATATAGACCTGCACACCGATAGTATTGAAAACCCAAAGGGCTACCCGCTTTTTTATAGGAACTGATCCGTCCCGGCGATTCCCACGGCCTAGCTTTATCAAAAACCGCGGCTTGGTTTGGCTCCGAGCGCCAGGATACAAAACGCTTCACGTTTTCATGAACGGTATTCGCGGCATATTCATCTTTTGCAAAGTGCGCAGGAATAGCAATCGCACGCAAATACGGCTTGAATAGGGAATATTATGCAGGCTATTTGAATGGATTGAGCTGTATCTTTTTTTCGGCTGATCCAAATGGGAGTGATCTTACTGCAATAGGTACCCGAAATGGCAGAACAAGGCCCGACAAGGTTCCCCTTCCATCATTCGGTTTCTTTTTGGTTGCATGCTTGTTGCCCTCGTCCAAAGCGCCTGCAGCCCATCTATTGGCCCGCTGGACCGCCTGCGCCAGTCGCCGGTCAGGAGGCTGGAAAGCTATGATTTCCAGCCGGATTCTTCTGTGCTTTCCCGGATCAGGGAGGCTCCCGGCTTTCTCTTAAGCGAGACCCGCGCCATGGACAGCCGGCCGGATTATGCCCCGTATCGGCCCACACGAGCGGACATGGATCTGTTTGCTGACTGCATGGCTTATCTGCCCAAAGTGCACCGGGAAATATTGGAGAAGAGAATTGTTGGCATATTTTTATAACTTCATGGGAAGCGGGCTTACGGATTTCGTTCTGGATAGCACGCACCAGGTCTATTGCTATCTGCTCTTTAATCCTTCTGTCTTAAAGGGCAGCTTGTCCGACGTACTTACCAGAAAAGAGCAATCCTGCTTTGCCCACAGCGACTCCAGTTTCCAGCTTGCAGTTTACTGCAATTCATCCTTTTCCGGATTTCTCTACATTCTCCTCCATGAAATGACTCATGTGGTGGACTTTGTGGCGCCAATTACTCCATATGTGGAACCCGCATGCGAGAAAGCCGGACTGGGTCGTAGCGGTTCTTCCGAAGCGACGATGCGGATCTGGAAATCCTACAACCGACCAGTGGATCGGTACGATTTTGCCGGACGGTCCAGAATCACCTTCTACGGCCTCGGGGGCGGTCCCAAGCTGAATATCGCGGATGCTCCAAGTGTTTATGACGAACTCCGGAAAACCTGCTTTCCTTCCCTTTATGCAAGCCTGAATTGGGCCGATGATTTGGCGGAACTCTTGACTTTTTATCATCTGACCCAAGTCCTGAAAACCCCGATTGTTTTTCGGGTCCGTCATAATGGCAGAATTGTATGCGAATACGAACCAGCCAAGAACAGTCACGTCATTTCCCGGTTTCCGTCTATGGCGATGTTCTATTAGTCCCATTCATTATTTGGAAAGGAAGCGCGGCGGCTCCTTGCGGAATTTGGCCTTCTGAACCTGCCAAACCAATGAAGATTTATTCGATTGATTGACACGGAAAATGCGTTTGTTGGGGATGAGCCCATGCGCTCTTTTCTATTTTCCCGTATGGGATACTATTTGCCGCTTGCATTGGCCAGGACTGGCGTGAAGGAATGCTTTGTCAATACCGGGCAGAATTGAGATTCCCTGGAAGGTGGTTTTCATGAAATCGACGACTTTTCTCCTTTTTGCCTTGTTGCAGATATCGGGCACGGCACTGGGCGCTCCCACAAATAAAAACGAGCCAATCATAATCCATTCCCATGCAGACGGATATGTTCAGGTGAATGCCACTGGGGAATACGAAAAGATGTTCTTCAAACCCGGCGGGAAAGACTACCAATTGCCGGTTGAATGCGGATGGAAGGGGAACATCTGCAGCTTCATAACTCCTTTCGAGAGCTTGAACCTGCGCGTGAATGAAAAGGATACCATCCATATTGCGGTCATATACAAGAATACCGATACGGTTTCGGTTGTCATTCTGGGTGTCCCCAGAAAATCAAAAAACCAGAAATAGCTGACCTGTTTTGAATTTGGGATGATGGTTTTGCGAATTCAAAAACAGTCCGGCCGTCAATTGTGAGGCGATAAAGAAGTTCGGCCGGAAGATCTTTTTCTGGCCTGCTCGGCCAGGCGGTTTTCGCGGGTATTGCGTTTGACGGTTGATTGCGCTTCCGCCCAAGCTATGGTTTCCTGCAACAGATTCCATTTCGTCAATGGATCCCAATGCGAATCTCGCTTGGCTTCTTCTTTTTCCTTTAGGTTGGCCATTGTCCTATTTCTTCCTGCTCTTATCTTTCAAAATGGATTCCAGGGTGGAGATGCGTTCGGGGTGTTGGTCCTTCTTGTCCAGCGCGTATTGGCTTTGAAGCAAATCCTCATCGGAGATTCCCCTATAGGGAACTCCACTCGCCGTCTTGCCGGCGACCGCATGTTTATTGCATTCGGCCCAACTTTTCAGACCCGCCACGCTGAGAAAAATATCAATTGCGCCAAATGGACTTGTAAGGCAGAACACGGATTGCGACCCTAACCAGCCCGGATTTTTCCCAGAAACAGGGCCCCAATTCTGGTCGGTTGAGCCCCATTCAGCTTTCAAGGAAATCAGCGCCTTCTCGCAGTGCAACAAGTTGTCCGGCTTGTCGTCCACCCAGACATCAACATCAAAGGTCAGTTGCGGTTTGTGGCGCAAGAGAAAGTGGACCCCCCCAATCAGTAGGTATTTTACCGCATGTTGGTTGAGAGTCTCGATAATGTGATCGATATTCATGGCTGGCTCGCTCCCTTAAGAAAAATACGTATTTGTTCCTGGAGCGTTCCTGCTTCCACTCCGCGCCATGCCGGGAGCCGCCCTTTGAGGCCGTTCCTTTCCAAACTCCGTTCCTGGAAAGCCTTATATTATTTTTTAAAGATGCCATTGAAACAAATCCTGCACAATCACAAGGCCGGACTGGCCGCTTTGGGTTTAGTGCTATTCCTGCTTGGATTTGTTCTCCTGATATATCATCCCTGGACCGCTCCTGCCAAGACGCGAATCAATGTTGCCCCCGCATCGCAGCCCCCGGCCGGGGAGCGGCAGATCGTGATCAACCCCGCGGGCCAAAGCACGAGCCTTCAGGATGAAATTTCGAAGCTGCAAAACCTGTATGATCAGGCGCCGGCGGGCAGCCCCATCCAGGTCCGGCTCCTGATTGCGATGGGTGAAACCTATGTAAAATACGGCCAGATCCGGCCCGCCATTGCCAGCTTCGAAAAGGTGCTTGCGGCATCGCCCAACGAGAAGCGGAGCCATTACTATCTGGGCGACCTCCATCGCGTTTTGGGCGAAACTCAACAAACCGCGGATTATTGGAAGAGATATCTCGAACTGGACCCGAATTCGTATATGCGGGACTCAATTCAAGCCTTTCTGGCCGGTAGGTAGGCCGGAAACCATCTCCTTTCATAAAAAAATATGCCCGATTCCAAATACGCATCTCGGGCTGGACAGAAGCTGGAACATGCGCTGCGGGAATTCAAGATCAGCGCGCAGGACAAGACCGCGGCCGATCTGGGATCGAGCACCGGCGGGTTTGTCGATTGCCTCCTACAGCATGGAGCCCGGCGTGTTTATGCGGTGGATACGGCCTATGGCGCACTGGAATGGAAACTCCGCAAGGATCCCCGGGTGAAAGTGATGGAGCGAACCAATGCGCTCCACGTAATCCTGCCCGAGGCCGTTGATCTTGTGACGATCGACGCCGGATGGACACGGCAGAAACTGATCATCCGCCCCGCCGCGACGCTGTTGAGGCCCGGCGGATCCACTATTACCCTGGTCAAACCCCATTACGAGTCCTCACCCAAGGAGCGCAACCAGGGGAAAGTGCAACCCGAGTTCATTGACGAGGTGCTCCGGCGAGTCGAAGAGGAGGCGTTTGCCGGATTTCGAATTCTTGGAAAGACCGAATCTCCAATTCAGGGCGAGAAAGGCGGAAATCGCGAGTTTCTTTACCTTCTGAGTGCTTGACATCCCCAAACATTTTCTGCTATAATCCTACACTCCACTATCGTACGCTGCAGGTCAATGAGAGCTTCTTGACAGAATCGAAGCGGGTAAACGAGTTTCGTTTGCCGGCGTCAGTCAAAGGAACGCAATGATGGGATCACAGGAGAACGAAAACGATGAAATGATGGATGGCAAGCACCGCCGCCTATACGAAGAGAGCCTGGTACAGAACATTATGCTCGCCACGGCGTATTGCATCAAGGATCTGCTGGAAGAGAATGCCGATTTGGACGATGAGGACATTTATGAATTTGTCGAAGACAATTACAAGGATATAATCCGTGATACATTGGACGAATTTCAGAATCGTGAGCAGGGCGAGGAAGGCGAGGGCGAAGTGGGCGAGGACGAGCCCGGGCCTGACAATGGCGAGACCCCGGCTCCCGAGGGCGGCGAGCCAAAGCCCGATTGATGAATAAGTCAACGGAGAAAACGGTTCGTGTAAATTTGGGCGCGCGCAGTTATGCGATCCGTATAGGGCAATCCGCCTTGGAGCGGTGGTCCCTGGAGTTCGCCTTGCGCGTGGACCCCAGCGCTTTTTGCCTTGTCACGGATGATATCATCCAGAAAAACCTCAAGAAGTGCATCCGCAAGCTGGCATTTCAGCAACGATTGCACAATTACCGTATTCCCGCCGGCGAGCGAAGCAAGAATCTTCGGATCTGGGAAAATATTCTCCGCTTTCTTTTGCGTAAGAGGTTGGACCGCAAGGCCGTGCTGATTGCTTTTGGCGGCGGAGTTGTTGGCGACATTGCCGGGTTTGCGGCTTCCGCTTACCGCCGCGGCATTGCCTATGTGCAGGTGCCGACCACGCTTTTAGCCATGGTCGATTCTTCGGTGGGCGGAAAGACAGCGGTTAACCACCCGCTGGGCAAAAACATGATCGGCGCGTTCTGGCAACCGGCGGAAGTATGGATCGATCTGGATGTGCTTGCCACGCTTCCCGAAAGGGAATTTCGGGCCGGGCTGGCCGAGGTCATTAAATATGCATTCATCGGCGGCCGCGAATTCTTTGAATGGACCCGGACCCAAATTGGCGCGCTTCTCTCTCGCGACTCCGAAGCACTTATCGAGTGCATCGAGCGCTGCTGCCGCTTCAAAGCCAAAATCGTCGAGCAGGACGAACGTGAGACCGGGCTGCGCGCCATTTTAAACTACGGTCACACGTTTGGCCATGCCATTGAAGCTTGCGCAGGTTACGGCAAGCTCGTTCACGGCGAAGCGGTCAATTACGGAATACGTGCGGCCGCGGAACTGGGCCGAATTCTGGGTAATATCGATGCGGAATACGCAGAAGAACAGCAGCGCCTTTGCAGCCTGCTCGAACCGCATGCCCTGCCCCCACTCAAGATTAGGGACCTGATGGAATCGATGTTGCACGACAAGAAGGTCCAGAATGCGTCAGTGCGACTCGTGCTTTCCAGCGGCGTTGGCGAGGTGGAGTTGGCTTGTGGCATACGCGGAGACAAGATCAAGAAAGCTTGGAACAGCGTCCTATAGATTGGATCGGTCACAAACAACAGGATTAAACATCAATGCTTCTCACTGTGGAAAAATCCGAAGTCACCGGATCGGTGAAGATTCCGGGATCAAAGTCTCATACCATCCGCGCGCTTTATTTCGCCTCCCTGGCCGAGGGCCCCTCGGAAATCATTGACCCGCTCGATTCCGCCGACACGCGCTCGGCCATTGCCGTGTGCACGGCGCTTGGCGCCCAGGTTCTGGAATCGCCGCAGAAATTTCGCGTCACCGGCTTTGGCGGAAAACCGGCAGTTCCCGCCGGCACTATCGATGTGGGCAACTCCGGGACCTCGCTTCGAATAGGCGTGGCTGTCGCCGCGCTGGCGGATCAGCGCATTTCATTCACCGGCGACCACCAGATCCAAAGCCGGCCCATGGGGCCGCTTATCCGCTCGCTGCGGGAACTGGGCGCCGAAGTGGTTTGCGAGCGCAACAACGACATGGCGCCGCTTTGGGTGAAGGGGCCGCTCCGGGGCGGACGCACCGAACTGGAGGCAATCAGTTCGCAATTTCTCACAGCGCTGCTTGTGGCGTGTCCGCTCTGCGCGCAGGACTCTGAAATCCTTCTGACGAAACTCAACGAGAAGCCCTATGTCGAAATGACGCTTCGCTGGCTTAACGACCAGGGAATCAAGTACCGGGTCGAAGGAGACATCAAGAGCATTAAAGTCTATGGCGGGCAGAAATACCGGCGGCTTATGCGCACCATCCCGGCTGATTTCTCCTCGGCCACGTTCTTCATGGTCCAGGCGGCAATTTCGGGGCGGCCGTTTGTTCTTGAAAACCTGGACATGGACGATTCCCAGGGCGACAAGGCCGTACTTCAATACTTGAAAGATATGGGAGCCCGGGTCGATGCGGCCAAAAGCGCAATCACAGTGACCGGCGGCCGGCTTGTGGGCAAAGAAATCGACATGAATGCCACGCCCGATGCCTTGCCGGCAATGGCTGTGGCCGGATGCTTTGCCGAAGGCGAGACGGTTTTAAAAAATGTGCCGCAGGCGCGGCTTAAGGAGACCGACCGCATTCATGTAATGTGCGAGGAACTCCGGAAAATGGGCGCCAACATCCGTGAACTCAGCGATGGGCTTATTATCCAAAGAAGTTCATTGCATGCGGCCGAGGTCCGCGGTCATAGCGACCATCGCGTGGTCATGGCTTTGGCCATCGCCGGGCTTAATGTTGAGGGTCGGACAACGATCGACACGGCCGAAGCCGTGGGCATAACATTCCCCAACTTCGTCGAACTCATGAACGGCTGCGGCGCAAAAATGTCCTATGTGCAATAGACCTTTTCTTCTTCTTATTCCGGCTTTCTTGCTGGGGATCTTCTCGTGCATCCCGGATTCCACCAATAATGTAACTGTCGAGCGCCGCGAGGTTCGCATTGATACGGTGCGGATCTCCTGGTCCAAAGACACGGTTTCGGTCACGGACAGCGCTTGGGGTAATCGCTTGGTTGCGATCTATCATACGGGTGCTTCCGACTGTTTCGAATACGACACATCGGCTGTTGTTCGATCCGCCGACACGTTCTTTGTCCGGATCTGGGAAAACGCGCGCATTGGTCGGGTCTGCCTTGATACAAAGGTCCGTGAAACTCGTGTGCTTGAGCTTCCCGGAACTTTTTTGCCCGCTACATACACCGTAATTGCCAACCACTTTCTTGGCGATACGGTCGCATACCAGTTTCTTGTGACGCCGTAAACGACCCCTGCGGCGCGCCCCCTCACCCCACTCTCGCCCACCGAGAGGCGAGGGCGCTTGCGAAATCGCTGAATAAAGTTGAGAGCCATTTTTTTGCTTGTCACTGGTTTCTTGACGTTTGGATCGCAAGTACATTATTTTGACTTACGAGTCAGAGAACCAACTCGAATGTTATGGAACCACGGGAAACAAAAGACCAGGCCGTTAGGGATGCCAAGCGCGGGCTGATTTTGGATGCTGCGCGCAGAGTGTTTGCCGATAAGGGTTTTCACCAGGCGCGGCTTGAGGACATTGGCGAGGCCGCCGGGTTTTCCAAAGCTTCGCTCTACAACTACTACCCAGACAAAGAAACCATCTTCGTAAACCTGGCCGTTCGCGAACACGAGCGCACCCTGGTTCAAATGGAACGATCCGCCAACACAGACGGAAGCGCCCTGGTCCGGTTGGAGCGCATAATCCGAACCATATTTGATGTTCTGGGCGAGCATTTTGCCTTTCTTCTGGCCGTTTCTGATTTTCAGACGGTCTGTCTGTTGCATCAAAACCTGCGCAAACCCGATGGCCAGTCCATCCCGGATTTGCAAAAATGGACCGAGAAAGTGAACCGTGTGTTCTGCCGCGTGCTGGATGAAGGCCGCAAAAACCATGAGTTTGCGTCTCCGGTGGAAGATTCGTGGGTGGCGCGCTATATCGGCGCTCTCATTCGGGGCACCGTTATGGAGTGGAAACGCAATCGAAAAATGGGGAACCGGGAAGAAGACCTCCAGCGCATTATGAAATTCCTCTTCGCCGGCCTGGGCGTGAAAGGGACCAAATGACCTGCCAGCGCATCTCAAGGAGGCTTTCCGGCGTCGCCAAGCTCCAAACGGTCCCAGCCACGTTGCGCTCCATCGGCGCATCTTCTCTTGATGCGTCTTTTTCGCGCGCCTTGCCGGAACCATTTTCACACAGGCTTTGGCCCGCGCAATCCTCCTTGAGATGCGCTCGGACAACAATCTCAATTGCTGCTTTCCTATGCCTTCTGCTTTTTGCGATGGCTCCGGCCGCGGTTTATACGGTGGAACAGGTGGTTGAATCGGGCCTGCGCAATTCCGAAGAACTCAAGAAAGTCGAAGAGGAGATCAACAAAACCCGCTATCAGATCTATGAAGCCTATGGCTCGGCCACGCCGAAACTTGATGCTTCGGCCAATTATCAGCATTCCTTCAACGACATCACCTCCACCACGATCAGCAGCATCATGCAGCCATTTTCCACCGATGAGCCCGGGGCATACGCCCTCAGCAATGTGCTTGATGGAGTGTTGGGCGCCATGATGCCCAAGCCGCAGTCGCTCTCGCTTTCGCTTTCCCTGTCGCAGCCTCTGTTCGCGCAGGGCAAGGTAGGTATTGGCCTCAAAATCGCGAAAGCGTATAACCAGAGCCTTCGCACAAAGAAGAGCGAAGTCGAGCAAACGACCAAAGGAAATCTTCGCAAGATGTTTTATGGCGCTCTTCTGGCCAAAAAGAATCTCGAAATTCAGAAAGAAAGCGTACGGCTATCCGCGGAGACACACCGGCTTTCCAAAGCCCGGTATGTTGTCGGCAAGGGAAGCGAGCTCGATACCCTTCTCACGCAACTCAGTCACGAGAAGGCACTCATCAGCCTGCAGACATCCTCCGATGAACAGAAACTCGCCTATCTTGTCCTGATCAAACAAGCCGGGTTGCCGGATGCGCCGGAAAGCCTTGAGATCGCAGGCGACTTCCCGAAGGATGACTACAGTATCTCCAGGGAACAAGCGATGGTCAAATTGGAGGCAAATAATCTCTCGCGCAAACAGCTTGAAAGCGCCGGGCGCGTGCAAGAGCAGCTGGTCAATCTGGCCAAATCGGACTTCTACCCGATGATCTACTGCGGCGCCTCGTACAGCAAAATCTCCCAGTTTGATAATGGTGAGACCCCGGAATGGATTGATGACAAAAGAGTATTTGCCGGCGCGACGCTCAACCTGTTCAGCGGGTTTCGCAACGTGCAGAAAGTAAAGCAGGCGCGTTCGGACCAGCGCTCATTTGAACAGAGTAAGAAGCAGGCGGAAAAAGGGCTGGAGATCGGTCTCCAGAAGAGCTTCGACCAGATCCAGGCCGGCCGAAATCGCCTCCGCTCAATGGACGCGGTGGTCCGCCTTGCGGAAAAGGGATACTCCATCCGGAAGAAATCTTACGAGGTCGGCTCCTCGACTCTGCTGGATCTGCAAAATGCCGAAATTGAATTGAAATCGGCCCGGCTTGGCCAAAGCGCGGCCCAGTTTGGATTCTATGCGGCCGTGATTGATCTGAAAATGCTGCTGGGAGAATTGGAATAGAAAATATTCGAAGCATGGAAAAGTGGAAAAGCCGGGTGACCAACACCCTCACCTGGGTTCTCTCCCATTCCGCCAGGGCGGACAGGCTCCGGGGAGAGAAAACGAATTACTCTTGTGAGTTGAAGGAGAGACTATGAAATCCAACGTTCGGGCGCTTCTGATTTTGATCGCAATGGCGGCACTGGCCGTGGCCTCAGCCTCGTGTCAGAAGAAGGCCAAGATGAAAGCGGAGACGATCGAGGAGATTCAGAAGCGCGAGGGCATTCCCGTGACCACACTCAATGTGCAGCGCGGGACTCTTCGTGATATTGAACTGGTGGGCGGAACGTTGGAGGGCGAGCGCCAGACGACACTGGTCTGCAATGTGCCGGGCCAGGTGCAGGAGATATATGCCCGGGTTGGGGAGGGCGTCGCAAAAGGCGGACGCCTGCTGCGGATGGATCCCGATATGCCTTCGCCGTTGGAAATGTCCGAGGCTCAATACAAGAACGCCGAAAAATCCAAGGAACGTCTTGACGCTCTGGCCCAGGAAGGCGGGGTGTCCCAGGAGATCGTAGACCAGGTCGAGAGCGGGCTGGTGGCCGCCCGCGCCAGCTACAAATATGCGGCCAAAACGGAAATTCTTACAGCGCCCTATAGCGGTACCGTGACCCAGATCTATCAATCCCTGGGCAGCACGGTTGACCGCGGGCGGCCGCTGGTGGATCTGGCAACGCTCGACCGCGTACGCCTCAAAGCGCAGGTGAGCGAAGCCGTGATTCACCGCTTCGCCGTGGGCCAGCCCGCCCGCATTGCGCTTGGGTCCGACACAATCGAGGGCCGCGTCACGTTGGTTTCACTTTCGGGCGGGGCCGCGAGCCATTCGTTCTCCATCGAGGCGCTGTTTGCCAATCCGGGACGCCGTTTGCGGCCAGGCATGTTTGTGACCGCCTCGATTGTGGTGGAGGAGAGGAAAAACGCAATCACCGTTCCCATGGAATCGCTGGTGCAGGAAGGCGATCGGAATTTCCTCTTTCTGGTCGAAAATGATCAGGCGCGCAAAATCGCGGTGCAGACCGGGATTCGCGGCGGAAGCATGTATGAGATCCTGCAGGGAATCGACGAAGGACAGCTCTTTGTGAAGGCCGGAATGGGCAACCTGGTCGACGGCGTCAAAGTGAAGCTGGTCACCGAAACCGTGACGGCCCAATAAGCCGGGGCGCTTCGAGCACATCATGAAAATTACGCAAATCAGTATTCATCAGCCCGTCCTGGCCATCATGGTGATTCTGGCCTTTGTCACCTTTGGCCTTGTCGCGTTTCTTGGTCTGCCCATCGACCTGATGCCCAATATCGAGCTTCCCTTTGTTTCGGTGCAGGCCATCTACCCTGGTGCCGGTCCCGAGGAAATTGAGACCGCCGTGGTCAAGCCCATCGAGGAGCAATTAACCACGGTCAGTGGAATCAAAAACATCACCGCCTTTTGCGCCGAAGGGCTTGGCTTTCTTTTCGTCGAATTCAACCTGGGCGTCAATCCCGACATTGCCTCCATCGATGTGAAGGATAAAATCGACGCCATTCTCTTTAAGCTGCCCCGCGACCTTCAAAAGCCGGTGGTATCCAAGTTCGACATGAATTCCCAGCCGATTCTGGATGTGGCCATGACCGCCAGCATGCCTCCGCTGGAGCTTCGCCATATTGCGGACAAGCAGATCAAAGAGGATCTGGTGCGCATTCCCGGCGTCGCGGCCGTTGCCATTACGGGCGGTCGCGAGCGAGAGATTCGAATTAACCTGCGCAAAGAGAAGCTGGATGCGCTTGGACTCTCGGTGACCGCGGTCGCCTCCATGATCGGCGCGCAGACCGTTGACATTCCCGGGGGCCAGGTGACCGGCGACCGGAAAGAATACACAGTGCGAATCAAGGGCCAGTTCGAATCGCTCCACCAGATTTCCGATCTCCGCATCCCGGTCTCCCGGCCCGGAGGGCCGTCCATGAGCGTTCCGCTTTCGGCTCTGGGTGCGGTGGAGGATGCTTACAAAGAGGTTCGACAGGGCGCCCGCTTCAACGGCCGCAACTCAGTGGGAATCTCGATCCAGAAGCGGCCCGATGCCAACACGGTCGAAGTGGCGGACCGTTGCGCCAAAGCCCTGCGGGAGATTGAGGCCAAGCTTCCGGTCGGGTCAAAGCTAAGCATTGTGCGCGACCGATCGGATTTCATTCGAACCTCGGTCAATGACATGTATTCGAATGTCGCGATTGGAATTCTGCTCACCTCCATTTTGCTACTTCTTTTTCTGCACGACGTTCGACTCACGCTGATTGCCGCCATCACGATTCCGGCCTCGCTGATCGTAACCTTCATGTTCATGCAGATGCTCGGTTTCACGATCAACGTGATCACGCTCATGTCGCTGGCCATCTCCGTGGGGACACTGGTTACCAATGCGATCCTTGTCCTTGAGAACATCGTCCGCCACAGGCGGATGGGGAATGCGATCAACGAGGCATCGCTTAAAGGGACAACGGAGATCGCCGTGGCGGTGATCGCTTCGGCCCTCACCAATGTGGCTGTGTTCGTGCCCATCGCCACCATGCAGGGAATCACCGGCCAGATCTTCAAAGCATTGGGACTCACAATAACCGCCGCAACAATTATTTCGCTGGCCCTTTCCTTCACGCTGGCTCCTCTGATGGCCTCCAAGTTGCTGGGCCGAACGGGCCTGCAATTCAAGTTCGCCTGGTTCGAAGTGTTTCTGTCCTGGCTCGAACGCCGCTATGTTTACTTGCTTCAAACGGCGCTCGCTCACAAAGTGCGGGTTATCGTTTCGACGGTCCTGCTTCTGTTTACCAGTTTCTTCGCGGCCCGGTTTGTGGGATCCGAATTCTTCCCGTCCACCGATGCCGGCCTTGTTGATATCTCAGTGGAAATGCCCTCCGGCACATCCCTGTCGGCGACCGATCGTGTGCTTCAGACCGTTGAGACGCGGGTTTCAAAAATCCCCGAACTGGTGGATGTTTATTCAAGCCTGGGCGGCAGCGGAACCTCGAGCGGCGTCAATTTCGGCGCCGTGACATTGCGCCTGAAGGATGCCAAGCAGCGCAAGCGATCGACGAAGGAAGTGATTGGGGACATTCGTCCCATGCTGGCCGATATTCCCGACGCGCGATTTACGGCAAAGGAGATGTCCACCATGGGCGGCGGGGGAAACCAGGCCGATATTCAGGTTGAGGTGACCGGTGACGATATGGATAAAATCCTGCGGCTCACGGATTCGGTCATGGCGCTGGCCCGCACAATTCCCGGCGTGGCCGACATCCAGCGCTCATGGAAAGAGGCCAAACCGGAAATTCAGTTCGTGCCCGACCGCATGCGCATGGACGAATACGGAATGAACGTGGCCATGCTCGGCTTCTTTGTGCGCAACGCGCTCACAGGAAGTGAAGCCGCGGTCTACCGCGAAACCAACGACGAGATTACGATGCGCGTCCAATACGGCGAAAGCGACCGGAATTCTTTGGACGCGATCGAAAATATTTCCATCCCGACCATGCGGGGGATTGTTCCGGTCAAAGCCCTGGCCAAGGTGGTTTATCGCGGCGGCGCGGCCAACATCGACCGCAAGAACCGGCAGCGCCTGGTCACGGTGACCGCCAACGTAACCAAGGGCGCTTCGGGAACCAAGGCGGCCGAGCTGCAGAAACTGACGAAGCGGATCCAGGTGCCATCGGGCTACCGGATCTATTTTGGAGGCCAGCAGGAGATGATGGCCGAGTCCTTCGGCGCGTTGGGCAAGGCGACGCTGCTGGCGATTCTGCTCACCTTCATGGTTCTGGCGGGCACGCTCGAATCACTAGTTCTCCCCCTGTTCATTATGATTACCATTCCCCTGGGATTCATCGGCGTTATTTCGGCTTTGCTTATCACAGGCAAGTCGATTTCCATGATTTCACTCATGTCAATGATCATGCTCATTGGCGTGGTGGTCAACAACGCTATTCTGGTGATTGATTATTCAATGATGCGGATGAAGGACGGCCTTAGCTCTCATGACGCCATGATGGATGCATGCAAAACGAAGTTCCACGCGATCCTGATGATGAACCTGGCGATTGTAACTTCGTCGATCCCCGCGGCCCTTCAGTCCGCGAGCATCCAGGCGCCGTTTGCGATCACGGCCATCGGTGGTGTCGCGGTCTCGACGTTGATGACCCTGTTTGTGATTCCCGCGATGGTAACGGCCTACCTGGGACGGAAAGGCCGGAAGACTGCCAATCCCGCGTAAAATTCACCGCTGCTCAAAAGCATGACCGGGAAGTTGGAACGAATTCTTCACCTTTTCCCGTCCAATATAAACGGCCCACCGGCACAATCCAGCTTTCGTGTGTGCCTCGCTGGTGGATAAAAACAGAGCAAAGCATATTTTGTGAATGGATTTAGCAGCCACCCCAGGGGCTGCAGAGGGTATGGAGTCAACTCAAACCAAAGCCCCAAATTGCCTTATCTGCGACAAGATAATGCCACACCCGCGCGCGGGCTTTTGGGAAGCCTGGGAAGGCCATTCTCTGGCGCATATTGTTTCCTGCGTGCAGGCAGGTAGAGGATCCGATGATCCATTCTCACAAGGACGGGATGTGCATCACCGAAACCGCCCCGGCCACGGCCTTTCTTCAAATGTAGATTCTGCAGCGACTTCCCTGTGCGTCGTGAACGCTGTCTCCCCGTTTGCTCCGTAACTGCTTGTAGCCAAGTTGTACTCCACGTGCAACGGGAGGGCTAGTCCTCTTCACGAATCAAGGCACCTACGGTTTCGCGCTGGTTTTTAATGGCCACGTATTGTGGCTTGTGGGCAGGCCAAATCCTCAGAATCCTCGAAAGATAATGGAACGCCAGGGCATAGTTTTCCTTTTCCATCTCCACTCGCGACTTCGCATACAGGGCTTTAACGATGGAATCATTTTCCGAATCCACTTGATGGTATTGTCGAAGCGTTTTGCCGTAGAGCGGCGGCCGCATGCCGTAGATGGCAAGCATCTGCAGGACCTGCTCGTAGGAGGACATTGCGTTCAGCCGACGCGTTGGGTCGATATGCCGTTCCGCGTAATACTTGTCCCCGGCCTTGGCGCGCTTGCCCGCTTCCACAAGAACGGAGTCCGGAGGCGGTCCGCGGCGGCTGGCCCGCGGCAGCTTGGGCCCGGTGACGGCGTGAAAGGACGCTCCTTCTTCCGGCTCAGGCCGGAGTAACCCCATGAAGGCGATACTGAAAACGAAGGCAGCAGGAATTGCGGCAAGAAAAAGCCGCCGCTTTCGGGAAGAGCGCCGCACTTCGCGGGCCCGGAACACCTTGCGCTGCGGATCCCGTGGATGCGGAATCCACTCCGGTGTCTTGCCGGCCTTGATGACGATGCGCGTGCCCGTGTTCATTCGAATTCCATCCTAAAACGATTGAATCGCGCTGATGACCACCGGGCCCAGCATGATCAGAATCAGGGCCGGAAAAATGAAAAATACAAGCGGAACCGTCATTTTAATGGGCGCCTGCAGGGCGGCCCGCTCCGCCCGCCGGATTCGTTTCTCGCGGAAATCGTTGGACTGACTCCGCAGATAGGCCGCCATGTCTACACCCAGTTTTTCCGATTGCAGCAACGAACCCAGAAAAAGGTTGAGTTCGCCAAGACCCACCCGGGCGCCAAAATCGCGCAAAGCCTGAATCCGGCTTTTCCCGACATTCGTTTCGGCATAGAACAGCGATAATTCTTCGATCAGGGGTGTCTTCTTGCTGTTTTCCAGAATGGTCATGATGCTTGTGCCGAAATCCAATCCGGCTTCGGCCAGAAGGGTGAGAAGGTCTATGAAATCGGGAAGCTCCAGAAGAATCAGCTGGCGGCGTTCCTTGACCTTCCGAGCAATCCATAAATCGGGGGCCCAATATCCCAGGCAGGCAATGCCGCATGTCAACAGCAGGCGATGCGCCCCACTGGATGGAACCTGCGCCAGCGAGACCAGCAGCACGAAAAGCAGCGCTGCGCCGGCGCCAAAGGCGACCTTGAGGCCCGCGAACTCCCTGGCGCTGATCTGCTCCGCGTCCCCGGCCATTTCCATTTTGCTTTGCATGTCGAGGTAGTCCTCTTCTTTCCACCAAACCAGAAGCCGGGCCAAAAAGAGCAAGGCCTCGCGGCTGGCATTGCGATTGTTGGAGACACCACTCCACCAGGCAAGCAGGCTGCGCGCGATGAGGAAAGATGAGATTCCCACTGCAAGAAGGGAAACGCAATGAATCGCCATTCCCATCTAAATCCTCACCTTCGCCAGTTTAATGAGCATTACAAATCCCATCGCCTCAAGTATCAGCGCCACGCCAAGCACGAAATTCCCCTGGGGGGAATGAAACAGGATCGAGACGAAATCCGGACGCAGAAGATTAAGTACCAGAAGAAAGAACACCGGGATGCAGCCGATAAAATATCCGGAAAGTTTGCTGGAGGATGTGTAGGTCTTCACTTTTTCCAGCACGGCGTCCCGGTTTCGGATGGTGTGCGTTATGCTTTCAAAGATCTGGTTGAGATTGCCTCCCATGCGTAAGGCGACATTGATCGCGGTCACCGTCAAATCCAGTTCCTTCAGCTGAAGGCGCCGGGCCATGGCCGAAAGCGCCTCGTCCAGCCTGCGGCCCACGTGCATCTCGCTTAGCACAAAGCCGAACTCCTGCGAGATCGGGGGAGGCATCTCGTCCACCACCTCCTCCACGGCCCGCGGCAACGCCATACCAGCCTTAAGGGCGGAGGACATCATGGTCAGGGCCTCCACGAATTGCCGAGCGAACCGCGCACGCCGGCGGCGCCAAAGAAGCCGCATCACAGCGCCAGGGAGAAAATAGCAGGGAATCGCGCAAAGCAGTCCCAACACGAACCGGTGCGAGAAAAGATAAACCATAAGTGGAATGAAGGTCATGCCGATTACGCGCAAGTAAAGAAGCTGCAGGGCTGTAATCTGACCGAATACCTGCTCCACGGCCTGCGCGTGATCGGCCAGGAATTTGCGGCTGTAGCGTTGCGAGCCGATGCGCAGAAGATGAAGCCCCCATTCGGCCGCCGCGAAGCAAAAAAGAAAAACGCACAACGACCCGCAGAAGAGGACAAGCGCCCCCGGCAAAGTCAACGATGGGATTCGCGCGAGCAGAAAAACGAACGCCAGGGCGGAGCCGGCCACCAAAACGGCTATTGTTTTATTCCTCATTCAGTTCCCCTTGGCGGAACAGCGAGGCATCCGTTTCCAGGCCGATTTCGCGAAGCTGGCGGATGAAGCATGGGTCGTAGCCCGTGGCTTGGAAAGTCCCCCGGATCCGCTGGTCGGCATCATAGCCCTGCGGTTTGAAAAAGAAAATCTCCTTCAGAACCGGGGCATCGCCTTCCATTCCGGCGATTTCTGCGATGGAAACCAGCTTGCGCGAGCCGTCGGCAAAGCGTTCAGTTTGCACGATCAGGTTGATGGCCGAGCAGATCTGGCGGCGGATGGTGGCGGCCGGAAGTTCGACGTCGGACATCATGGCGATTGTTTCCAAGCGCGAAATGGTGTCGTACGGGGAATTGGCATGAATGGTCGTCAGCGAGCCATCGTGCCCGGTGTTCATGGCCTGCAGCATATCAAGCGCCTCGCCCCCCCGGCATTCGCCGACAATGATCCGGTCGGGCCGCATGCGCAACGCATTCCGCACCAGGTCGCGAATGGCGACCTGGCCCCGGCCTTCGATGTTGGCATTGCGCGTTTCCAGTGTGATCACGTGGGGCTGATCGAGCTTCAACTCGGCCGAATCCTCAATGGTGACGATCCGTTCGTTGCAAGGGATGAAGGAAGACACCACATTGAGGAGGGTAGTCTTTCCGGATCCGGTCCCCCCGGCAATGATCATGTTCTGGCGCGAGCCGACCGCCAGAGATAGAAACCGGCCAATTGCTTTGGGCAGCGCACCCCGGGCGACCAGGTCGTCCAAGCGAAAGCGCCGGCTGAATTTCCGAATGGTCAGCGTGGGACCGCTGAGGGAAAGCGGAGGGATGATTGCATTGACGCGCGAGCCGTCCGCGAGCCGCGCATCTACAATGGGGCGGCTCTCATTGAGGGTCCGGCCGACCTTGTGCACCATGCGCTGAATCACGAAGATCACGTGTTCGTCGGATAGAAAGCTGTTCGGGGTAAGGACAAGGCGGCCGTTGCGCTCGATGAAGATTTGGTTGTAGCGATTGACCATGACCTCGTCGATGCCCGGGTCTTGGAGAAAGTCGGTGATAGGCCCGTACCCCAGCACATCGTGAAGCAGCTCCTTTCTAAGCTCATCCTGCCCGATGCGGCCGTTCACGACGGGCCGGAAATCGCGGAGAAGGGCCTCGATCTTGCGCTGGACCAGTTCGTTGAGCTTCTCCGTGCCCATCTCATCGATGCTGATCTTGCGGAGATTCAGGGAGTCCAGGAGGGCGGTGTTGAGCAGGATTTTGATCAGCTGAATCTGCGCGGCGGGCCCAAGTTGCTCGTATTGGTCCACGCCCTTTATGGCTGCAAGCTTCGGACTGTACCGGCGTAGAACCGCCTGCAGCATCTCTCCGGGGCGAAATTCCAGCATGGGTGTTTCGCGCGTCTGGAATTCGAAAACCAGATAAACCCCGCCGGCTTCCACAAAACTGCAATCGGTGATCTCGAACATGCGGCCTCCGGGCCTGCCGCCGGCGGAGCAGCACGCAAGGCGGCAGGGACAGCGCTGCGTATGAAGAACACCCCAAGAAGGCTCGAGACCCTCCACCAATAGATCGCTGTCTCCCCCCGAGCCAATGCGAACGCGTTCGCCGGGAATGGGAAACTCCGCCTGCTGCAGGGTCTCTCCGTGCGCGGTCTGCACGGAGATGTGCAGGTGCTGTTCCCGGAGCACGGCTCCCGGGCCGGAGTCATTTACGGGTTCGGAATTCATCTTCAAGCTGGCCTTTGAATTCGCCGGGGCTTTCGAGCCCGATTTGGCTGCCTTCAATGAGGATATACGGAGTCACAAGCACCAGCGTCTCCACTCTTGTCTCCTTTGTGCTTGTATAGCCGAACAGCCAGTTTCCCAGCCAGGGGAGCCGGCCCAGGATGGGCAGCCGCCCATGGTGTTCCTCACGGCGGGTGAATAAAAGCCCGGCAATGGCCATGGTGGCGCCATGGCGGAGCGTGATATCCGTTTCGTTGCTGCGCACGATGAGTCCGGGATTGTCGCTGATCATCACCGTATAGTCGAGATGGCTGATTTCCAGGCCCATCTTGAGATCGATGTAGCGGCCCCCCATTGCCTCGATTCTGGGCTCGATCTCCATGGCGATGCCGTAATCCTGAAATTGGACCGAAGCGTTCCCTTCCTTGTCGAGGATCCGGTAGGGTACCTTTCCGCCAACACGGAAACGGGCCTGGCCGCCGTTGGATGTGACCAGCTTGGGCTTGGCCAGTTCCCGGGCCACCCCGTCGCTGATCATGGTGTGAATCGTGGCGTCAAACGGGTTCTGGCGCACCAGGGGGCCCGCTTTCATGACCTGATTGATGTCTGATTGGCGGGTCATGTCCTCCAAGAAGGAGATCGTGTGCTCAGTCAGAGCCTGCCAGTCGATGCCGATTTTGCTGGCGCCATCCACGTCGATCTCGTATACGCGCACGTCGATCTGGACCGAAGGCCTGGGAACCTTGTAGTCGATCAGGTCCTGTATCTGCGGGTACATTTCCTTGATCCGGTCCAGGAGCACCTTGCCACGCCAGGAATTCACCGTACCCATGAGAACGACATCGCCGCCCAAAATGTCCGTCTTGATTTCATCAACCCGGCCCTTCAGCAGCGATGTGACCTCGGCCTGTACCTCTTTGGGCGCCTTCTCGGAATATACGTTCACCCGGATGGTTCGGATGGTGCCGTTGGAACGGGTGATGCTAATTGCGCCGGTCCCTTCGGCGACCCCGGTGACCAGCAGTCCATTCTGGGCCATATTCACCCGGACTATATTCTGGTCCGATACGTTCACCTCCGCGACGTCGCTTTCGGAAATCGTGATGCGGCCGCCCACAATAACATCGTACGAGCTGTAGGCAGCTGCCCAGGTCGACACAAACAGAAGCAGCGCAATTTCCGGGATGAGGCAAATTCGTTTCACAATGGCTCCCTCTATTTATCGTACCGGATCAGCGACCGGATCCCGCGGATTTTGCGCGCATACATGACATCCGTTAGAATGGAGTTAAGCTTGACCTGCTGCGTCGTGTCTTCAATGGCAACGTCGCGGCTGTTGCGAAGCAGAAACTCGATTTTGCCCTTGCGCATGGCGAAGGAAAGGATCTGGGCCTCTTTGACCGAGGCCAGTTTCAAAGTCAGGCTGCCGTAGTGCGAATTCACGCCGAAGCTGTTGGTCTTCTCGCCCACGGCCAGGACCGTCACGCTCTGCATCAGCACGAGATTGACTTCATTCAGGACCTCGCCGTCACCCGGGATTTGGAATGTACCTACAATGTCGACTCGGTCGTTGGGCTGGATGAACCCACCCACACCGCTGGTCTTGTCGACCGCGATGGTGTAGGCGCGCTCGCCCTCAGCCAACTTGTCGGAAAAGTTTGTGGATTCCTGGGTGAGAACATAGTCCCACAGAAACGGCCGGCCGGTGCGGATGGGGACAATGGTTTTCTGGCCAAGCAGGAGCGGGAGTGAATTGGGCCGGATGTTCTTGGACTCCAGGTATCGTTCGGGGAAGGACCCCACGGTCAGCATATCGCGCGAAAGCCGGGTGCCGGCCTTCAGGTCCCGCGAGGCTACGACAACTTTGGAGAAGCCTCCGATTTCCCGCTCACGGGCGATGAAATAGAATTGGACCAGCAGAATGCCCCCGATCCCGACGGCCGCGGCCAAGAGCAGCGATTTCTGGTCGCCAAGGCGTTCCACCTTCTCTCGAAGGCCGGACCAGACGCCCGCGGCTTCGGTCAGCATGGAATTTCCGGCCATAATCCCCCCCTGTGATGGCCCCGGAGCCTATTGCGATTTGCCGCTGGTCTGATATTTTTGCAGCTTCCGGGCTGCCTTTTTGTAGGTTTCGGTCTGGACCGAGGTCGAAAGCGCCTGGGCCTGTTTCCATTTTGCGATCGCCGAAGGAATGTCGTTGAGGTCTTGTTCATAGCGCACGCCCAGTTCGTAGGCCTCGGTTGCCTGGGCATCGTCCTTTGGCTCCGGGGCGGAGACAATCGGTTTTAATTCTGCGCGGCCGAAATCCGCCGCCTTGGACGCGTCAAAAAAATTGTCCGTTTTGGCCCCGAAACGCAGGGACAGCGATATGCGGTGACTCACTCCAAGCAGGGCGGCGGGGGCAAGCGAATAGTCCAGGGCTGCGTTGTTCCAGACCAGACCCAATCCGGCCGAAATCCCGTCCCACGCGCTCTCGTTCTGCCCGAACCGGTAGCCAGCCCGCACCCGCAAGGCTGAATGCATCCTGTAGGCAACACCCAGGCGAACAACAGGGATGTTGTCGCTCTGAATTTCCACAGATGCGTAGTTGCGGAGCTTGTTACCCAAAAGGGAAAGCGCGCCGCCCGCCTGCAGGCTGACCGGCAGCGCGAAATTCTCGTCGCCGTACTTCATAGCCAGGCCCAGGTGGCTAAGGCTGAGGCCGGCGCTAAAATCCCCGGCCAGGACCTCGTATCCGAAATCCCAGGCAAAGGTATAGGCCGAGTTCTCGTCGATGGATTCGATCAGGAATTTCGTGGTAACGCCCAGGTGCGAATTGCGGTTCATTGCATACGCATAGCTGAGGGCGCCAAATCCGCTGTGGGCGGTGAATTCTCCGTCCTGAAGGTATCCGCCCGCCGGATTTTGAACCGTCCGCGCCATGGGTTTCATGAAAAGGCCTCCGCCCGAAACGGCCAGCGTGCCGCGGTGGGGGACGGGCAGGGCCACGGCGGCATATTCCAGAGAGACGGAATCGTGGTACCAAACATGTGAGGCCGTGAAGGTGTGGACATCGATGGTGGATAATGCGGCCGGATTGGAATACAAATTTGCCAGGCTGCCCTTTTCCGCCACGACGGCGCCGGCCAGGCCGGCCCCCGCTGCGGTGGGCGGTATTTTCAGGAAATTGCAGGCGGTTGCGCCCGTGTAGTCCGTGGGCGAATCCAGGGCGAGCCCAAGCCCCGCGGCAAAGAGGATCATCCATGCTGTTTTTGTCATCGCGTAATCGCCAATCTTTTCAGGGCCTCGAAGGAGCCGCCCTGCTCGCTGGACGCTTTCAACCTGTAGTAGTAGACGCCCGGGCTTACCTTTCGACCCGCGCCGTTTCGCCCATCCCAATGGATTTCGTTGGCACCCCAGGCTGCATTGAGATCAAAATCCCGCACCCGTTCCCCGCTCAATGTGAGGATATACAGCCTGACCTTGCAGGTCGCCGATGCCCGGAAGGAGAAGAAAACATCCGCCTTGGAAGGATTCGGATAGCAGGCAATGTCGCTCAACGTGAGTGAGCCTGTGCTGGGCAAGGAAATCGAGTCTACAAGGCGGTTGCCGCTGCGGTCCAAGACCGTAAGCACGATCTTTTTCCCTTCCGCGGTCTGGCGCGAGCAGGTCACGAATACAGAGTCGTGCCCGTATGTTGCACTGCTGTCGAGGGGAAGAACCGAATCGCGCAAGGCGCGAAATGTCGCGCTCAGCGGCGCGCCGTCGAGGGTTACCGAAATGGAGGATGGTTCGATTCCGCTCATTGCGTCATAAAGGCAAAGGTCGATCCGGCGATTCACCGTGTCCCCGGCGGGCGCGGTTCCTTCCCTGTAGCCCTGAAGGATCGGCGGGGCGGAGTCATAGCCCAGGGTAAAACTGTAAAGCGAAGAAACGGTCAGGGAACACCGATTTGCGGACGTGTCGCACCGGCCGCCCCAGAAGCGCCACTGGTCCGTCCCCGCAATCCGGAGTTCCCGGTAAAACGCGATCTTCGTTTCGTCCAGGCCGGCCGCGTCGGGGCGGGAGTAACGCATCCGGATCGTTCCTGTAGCCGGCAGCGAATCAGCGGCCGCAAGGATTTCGAAGATGCCGCCGAAACCGACAGATTGGCTCCGAATGAAGGTGCTGTCGTAGAAGTAGGCAAAATGTAGCGAGTCGGGCGCGCTGCTGAGCGAGAACCGGAGCGTTCCATTGGTGTCCGGCCCCGTCACCAGGACGAACGAAGTATCCAGAGCCGCGGCAGCCCGGGCTACTTTGGGGGTACCGGTCGCGCGCAGAATTCCGGTGATGGTTCCTCCCAAATCCTGCAGTTTCTGCATGAAGCCCGCCCATGTTTCGCCCAGTGTGGAACGAACCATGCTGACAAAATCGAGGCTGTTGGTCCCAGGATCCGAAAAGGCCTGCCCGTACTCGGCCATTTTTCCCAGGCCCGTGTCGTAGTAGCGTTTGATCACATATTTGTCGTGTGAAACCACCGTGCGCAAGCCCACCTTGCCTGCGACCCGGAGCATGGGAATTCCCAGGTCGTCCGTGGAAAAATTCTTGCTTTCCTCGCCCCGGTTCTCCACCCAGACGCGCGTGCGCAGCGTGCAGGTCGGGAAGGCCGTAAGCAGGCTGTCCATGGACCGCGCAAAAGCCTCGACCGCCGACTTCTCGCTGCCGAAATTTCCGGTAACCACGGCACGCTCCGGCGAATTGTCGAAAAATGGGCCCAGAGGGACCATCATCGCAAAAATCCGGGAATCGGCCGTGAGGGCTGCCATCAAATCCTTCGATGAGGGGCCCATGATTTCGTATTGGGTGCGGGAAATTCCGGACTCGGTTTTTCCTCTGGAGTCCCCTGTGGCGGCCTGATAATTGTAGGTCCAATAGGGGGCCTCGTCGAATTCAAGGGAGGCGGAGATGACCTGTTGCGCTCCGGTTCCGGTGCCCACGCATTTTACATCCGCCATCCGGTGGTAATTTCGCGCTGTGAGCGTTTTGTTAAGCCGGTCGAAGGACAGGTTCATGGGGAGACGCAGAGGAATGTTGAGGGCGGTCTGGACCCCGCTGAACTGGAACGACTGCTCGAAATGGTAGTTTGTCGTGCACCCGGCGGTGGAGGCCGGCACAATCTGGCGGCACCGTTCGATCCAATACCGAAAGCTGACGTCGCCGGAGGCCTTGGCGCTGGCCACATCAATGCGGCCGAGCCCCACGGTGCCCAGCGCGTCGGAGATATCCTTGAAATCCGGCATCCTGACCTGGGCCGCGGCTGATGCGCCGGCCTCAATGCCCGCCTCGCAACCCTGGCCCAGCATGACCGAGCCCAGCGATTGCCAGACATTGGAATTGGGCCCCGCAATCCAGGTTTCCAGCTTGCTGGACGCGTAAATCAGAAATGAATTGTTGGAATAGCTGGCGATCATTTCGAGCATTGCCAGACCCGTCATTTGCAGGGGCGCTTCGGCTTTGGCCGCGAGCTGCGCCATGTCCACTTTCAGTTCCCCGTTGAGGAACGGCACGGCGTAAAATGTCGCACTGGCAGATGCATTGGCTTCGGCCGCCGCCTCCAGCGGCAAGCTGCGCTTGAGCGAGGTTCCGGCGGAAACCGAGAGCCGGTAATCCATGCCGCCCTGCACCTTGCCCTTGATCGAAACCGGATTCACCTCGCCCGTTTCCATGTTCTTGCGGATCTTCAGCGTGGTGCTTCCGCCCAAATCGCGCAGGGCGAGGTTTTGGAGGAGTTTGTCGGTCCCGGCCGTGCCCCGGATCAGCGTTTCCCAGCTTTTGGTCACAAAGGGGCTCGCGCGGCCGGGAACAAGGCGATACAGCCCGCCCTGAAATCCAAGGCCGATATAGATGGTCGAGTCGGCGACTCCGATGTCCCGAACCGCGCAGTAATTGCGCAATCCGTAGTTGTTCGAGGCCCATGTAGCGCCGCTGTCCCTCGAATAGAAGAAGCCGCCGTCGGACCCGGTAATTGCGTCCGGGAAGGTGGCCACGTACACTTCCGACTTGTCCTGCCCGTTGAACCCAATCCCCCAGACCTGCTGCGAGGTGATACCGTTTGCCCCGATCCGGCGGATCGATCCCTGGCCCGCCTGCGAAGGGCTGTAACGGAACAACCCCGCCAGGCTTGCAGCCCGGTCGGGCCCGATGACTCCGAAATAGAAGGCGCCGGTGGCCGCCGGGTCGGCGGCGATCATGCGGACGTTGCCCGCCATATCCTGGCTCACCTTGGCGGGAGCGGCCCCAATCGACCAGACGGCGTTGCCGATTCCCGCATACAGGGTCCCGCTCACCCGGCACAGCGCATAGACCGGCTGAGAAGGCAGGCCCACTACGGCCTTGGCGGAATCGCCTGCAATCCGGAAAAGCGCGTTGCCCGCCAATCCCAAACCGACATAAATACCGTCTGGACCGGCGGCAACATCGTACACTTCCGTGTTCAAAAACGCGCCTTGCATATACTCGGTCCAGGTCAATCCGTCGTTGCTTTTCCAGAGCCCGGAAAAATTCTTGGCCGGCGCCGCATCCACGCCCGCATACCAACTCCCATTAATTCGCCGGATGCAGTTGACGCGGGCCTCTTCGCTTCCCAGGATGACCCGGTTCCAGGACACTCCGCCGTCGCCGGTGTGGTAAATTCCTCCATCGGTCGTGGACAACTGATCGCCGCCTGCCACGAAAAGAATCCTATCGGTAAGAACCTCGATGTCGTTGACCGTAATTCCATCCAGCAGGCAGCTTGATCCGCTGCATATGGGATTCCAGCATGACGACGCCACATCGTAGGCGGCGGCGCAAACGGCCCATGCCGAAATGGCCGCGCCGGCCAGCCACGGCCGAATTCCCCTGGCTACCATGGAACACCGGGCCTTTCGCGGTTGATGCGCTCAGGTAAAGGCATTATACTTTCCGCTTTTTTTCTAATATGGATGCGGCATCCTTCCACCCGCAGGAACTCATGGAAAGGCCGCTGTCCGGGAATTTATTAATTGCCTGATTCCTGATGGAAGACATCATCCATCTGGTTTCCCATTTTGATTTCCGAGGACCGGTCCTTCATGTCGTGACTCTGACCGGTCATGACCTTGATGATCCCCGTGAATGCGTCTTTGATTGTATCTGAGAAAAGAGTAAGCGTGGCTACCGATGCAATAGCCACCAGCGAAATGATTAATACCATGGTCACCAGGTCCGAAACGCCCTTCTGGTTGCGCAGAGTCCGCAAACATCGCCCCATTTTCGTCCGCATAGGACCTCCTTCTTGGTTGTGTCCTGCTATTCTCAGCGATAAAAGTCCGACATGTCCTTGTGGCCCCGTAGATACAGATCCGTATCCACGACTTGCACACGCGCTTTTTTCCCTTTGGCCACGCACTCCGACATATACAGGGAATTCGATATGAATTGCCGCTGAAGCAGTTTGATCGCGCCGGCGATGCCGGCCACAACAATGGCCGAGATCAGGACGTATTCGACCAGCAGTTCGCCGCGATCAGCTTTGCTTCTCTTGCGCAACATTGATCAATGCCGCCTTAAAGGAATTGGCTTTGTAATTCCATCCATAATTGAAAAACGTCCCCTCTTGTCCTGAAACCCTGGCCCGGGAGGTTGCGCAGGCCACGATGTCGCGGAACTTGATTTGCCGGTTCCGTATGCCAAAAAAGCGCAAGGCAATGTCATCGGTAATCTCGTGGCGCAGGCTCACCCGTACCACCGGCTCGTTCTCGTTATCGAAATGATAGATCATGGCACCGGGCAGTTCAAGGCTTGCCGGGCCGCAATATTTGGGCCGGCAGCAGTCGCATTTTGCCCCATTTGCTTTTGTATACCAATACACAACCGTGTAGAAGGTGTCGAGGCGATTGTAGCCGATATTGGAGAAGTAGAAACTCGACAGGGAATCGATCACGACGGGATTGGAGTCGTATCCGCGCTGTTTGTTCACGGATTCAATGTAGTCAAGCACCGCGGTGGAGCAGGCCTGGGAGGCCTGCGAGATCACCTGGTCCTGTTGGCGCGCCAGAGTCTCGATTTCTTCCTGAAGCTCCTGCCAATCCCTCTGGATCTGCAAGGGAAGGTTCCATTTTGAACATTGCCAGCAACCCAGGGGCCATTTGTAGCTTTTGGGGACCTCTTCAATCGCCTTCATGATGCGCCGATTCACCTCGGCCACCGCGTTGAAGTGGCGGGCCTGCTCGATTGCACCCACCATGGCCGCCGCATCGGCAATGTTTTCCAGGTCCATCCGGTTGGCCCCGACAATGCCATGGTGGTAGACGTAGAGCGCGACAGTCAATAACAACGGCAGCAAGGCCACCGCGGCAAGCAGGATCTGTCCGCTCTCCGAAGACCTATTCCCAGAGCACATGCTCATATCCGGTGTCGTTGCCAAGCATCCAAAATGTATAGGTTCGCTTCACTTTGGGATACTTCCGCGCCGAAGAGATCCAGCGGTCCAATCCAAGCAGGACTTTCGAGAGGGGATCCGTGGTATACAGATTAGCGCGGTAAAAACCCCTAGAATCCTCATCGACTTCCGACTGTTGATCGATTGTCTTCAGTGGAAAATCGCCAATGTAGTTGGAGCCGGCAGACGCGTTGCAGTCCTCCGAGGCAATGGTTGCGGCCCGGTAGGCGCAAACGATCGTTTTATAGCGTGTCCGATGGAAATCGTGAATGGCCGCAGTCACAAACACCACAAACAGAAACAGCCCAGAAACCATTGTCATTTCCACCAACGATTGTCCGTTCTGGTCCATGACCTACCGCATCTTCAGTTCTTTTTCAATCAATAGATTATCGTCTCTGGCAGATCGCTTTTTCCCCAATAGAATTTGCGCAAATGGAATCTGAATGGGCATTTCCATCTCCAGATGCATTGCCAACGGGTCGGCTCGGGATTCGGTGCTGGAAAGTTTGGGAAGGACCCAGCCGCAGACTTCCCGGGCCCGGGCTTCGGCCGCGTTAAGATTGTCGTGGCTATTCCTGCTGCCGTATTCGCCCCGGGAACCGAGGCGAACCATTTCGTAAAGGGCATACTCGCCCACCAAGTCCTGAACGAATAGTGGACCCAATTGAATACATGTGAAGACGACAAGAAGGAGAATGGGGAAGCAGAGGGCCGATTCGACTAGAACGGATCCCCGACTGTCAAATCCACGCATGCAAACCTCTGATGGCTTCTTCGATTCAATGATCCTGAATCTTATGTTGCGCCGCATTCGGCATATAGCGATTCCCAATGAAAGATTCAGTAATGGACCGCTCGCTTTTATCAGGAGAACGGCCCCATCAAGGCGCTTACTTCTGAGAATCTCTATAGGCCATTTTATGCTTGCGCGCCGAATCGCGGGAAACCGGATGGGGAAACCGGCTGCCTCAAATATAATTAAAGTACGAGAGCGATCCGAAACTTTTTCCAGACAAAGGAGAACGGTTGCCCCACGCCCCATATAATGAAATAAAATAAAGAAAACATCCCCAAATAGGCGAATTGCTTGAGGATATTGGCGTTTGGGGATTTAACAATTTGTATTCTTTGTGGTATGGCACACCCCATGGCCGGACCTGAGGAATTAATCCGAAAAGCCCTTGCGTTCATCCGCGAGAGAAGCGACCGGCAAATTATGGTGCCGCAGATTGCCAAGGCGGCCGGCTGTCCTATAGAAGCCTTCGGATTTCCGCGCCGTTTTCAGGATTCGTCTGCTTGTCCACCAGGATCCATTCCTCTTTATGCCGGACAGGAACGTTGGGCCGAAACACTGTGTTTGGACTTAGGGTTTCCAGCTCGATAAACTTGTTGCACGTGTAGCATTGGATCGCGCAGTTGTCGTCGGGGTAGTCGTTGGTTGGAAGGCGGTCGAACTTCTTGATGAATGTGTAATTCGAATTGGTAATTCCAATGAAGCCCTCCCAGCCGGCTGTGCCCACCTTGCCCTCTTCGCCCGTGGGCTTGACCATAAATAGGTCCGGGCCCTGGACCCACTGCTTGCTCGCAGGATCGCTTCCGTGCGTCATCCACTTCTGCCAATACACGGCCTTTTTTATCTTCCATTCGTCCGGCGTGCCCCAGGGAAAAAAGGCAATTCCCTTCGGTACAACACAGGTGAGAGCCCAGATTGCGCCGGGAAAGAGAACCTCGCTCTTGTTCTCGATCACATGCTCCACACAGAACCGGCCGTTTTGTTCGGAAAAGTTCATCGTGCGGCTAAACTCCAGTTTTCTGTCAAAGTGGGTCACGGAAAGAGCGCCCTCTTTTTCCGCGATAAGACAGCGTTCATTGTCGGGGTTGTAGGTCGCACCGGTCTCGGGCGAAGTCCACAACCGATGTCCGCCATAGAGAAACCAGTCTTTGTATTTGCACTCCCGCTTCTCGTCGACAAACAGAATATTGCCGCTCTTGCCGATGCTCAGGTGGAGGATCCGCGGCCCGAACTCTGTGGTGACCACGAGCTTCTGCTTGCCTATTGAGAGCTCGTAGCAATTGGGAATTCTGAAAAATGCGATCTTTTTAATTTTCATTTTCCATCTCCTTCCGAAATGGTTAGGAAAACAGGATATCAATCACTCCTATCCGTCTATATCCTGTTAATCCTGGCAAAACGCCTTTTCCCCGGCTTTCCTTTATCAAAACGGATTCTCGTCCGGGTATGGTAGGCCCGCCGGCTGGTTGTACGAGACATCCTTCACGCCCAGCATCTTAACCGCGCCAAACAGGGCCTTGCCCACATGGTTAAAAGCCACGGCTGCATGGTGCGGAAAACCATTGCCAATCAGGGCATGCCTGTAGAATCGGCCCATTTCCTTGATCCCGAAGACCCCAATACCACCGAACGATTTTGGGTCGATGTCCAACACCTCGCCTTGCGCCACATACGATTTGAGCTGGGCGTCCGCCGTCGATTGCAGGCGGAAAAGCGTGATGTTTCCCGGTCGGATCGTGCCTTCCAGCGTGCCCCGTGTAATGTTCGGATTCTTGCCCGGTTCCATAAGCCGGTGCATGATCAGCTGGTATTTCATCGCGCATCCGGAAAGGCACCCCGAGGTGGTATTGCCACAATGAAATCCCATAAACAGGTCCGTCGCGCTGAGGCCCTTGAGCTTCGATCTGTTCTCTTCCACCATGTCGGCCGGGACCGTGTTGTTGATGTCCAGGAGCGTGGCGGGGGAATCGGTTGCCGCGCCGGCCATATATTCGCTCAGCGCCCCATAAATGTCCACTTCGCAAGAAACGGGAATTCCCCGGGCGGCCATTCGGGAATTCACATAGCACGGCACGAACTCAAAATATTTCTCAAATGACGGCCAGCACTTATTGGCGAAGATTCCATATTCGGACGCGCCCAGGTTCTTTTCCATAAACTTCAGCAGAGCGGTTTCATACTGGGCCAGCTTGGGCAAAAGATCCGGATACACCTTGTCTTTGCCAAGCTCACGTTCCATTTCTTTGGCGATCTTCTTGATATTTAGGTCGCCCTCAGCGGACTTGTAAATGTCATAAAGGTCAAGCTCGCTGTTCTCCATGATCTCCACGCCAATATCGTAGAGCGGCTTGATGGGCGCATTGCAGGCCAGGAAATCCTGCGGTCGGGGGCCGAAGGCAAAGATCTTCAGTTTTTGCAGTCCCGCCATGATCCGCGCAATGGGAACGAAATCCGCGATCATCTTCGCCACTTCCAACGCAGTGCCCACCGGGTATCCCGGGATATGGGGACGAAGATGACGGAGTGTGAGATTGTAAGAGGCATTCAGCATCCCGCAATAGGCATCACCGCGGCCGTTGAGCAAATCCTTGCCGGTCTCCTCCGCCGCGGCGCAGACCATGGCGGGTCCGTTGAACTTTTGCGCCAGGAGAGTTTCGGGACCCTCGGGCCCAAAATTCCCCAAATAGACCACAAGGGCATTGGCCTTTTTGCTCCGGAGTTCTTCGAGTGCCTTAAGAGTGTCTTGTTCATTCTCGATGATGGTCGAAACCGCTACGACCGGCAGTCCGCTGTTTTTGCACTCGGCCATGACGGCGTCGCGCCGCTTCTTCGAGAGCTGGATGGGAAAGCAGTCGCGGCTCACCGCGACCAAGCCGATTTTGAGCACTGGCAAGTTATTCATGGATCCTCCATGGATGTTCGATGGCTAAAATCCAAATGGTTCCGCGAATGGATTTTTCCAGGTTTTTCCACATAATCCAGCCGATGTTGGCATAACTGGTGCTTTATCGCATTGCAAACTTTCCAGCGCGGATCATCCTGCACGTCCCAAACCGGTGTTTTGCCCGAATCGGCATCAACCACAACGGAGCGCACCGAATCGGTGGCAAAGTCCGTCCCAATTACAAATCGTTTGCTCATAAAGACTCCCCCGGGTTGAAATTCGCGTTTTCCTTTGTAAAAATTTCCAGGGGTGCAAGCCGTTTTTTAGGCATTTGCTTGCGCAAAACGATTCCCCGATAGAGATCGAACAGGCCTTCGTAGCCCTGGACCTCGGGCTTTTGGCTGATAAGAAAGCCGATGGTTCCGTTTCGCAGGTATTGTGCGTTGGGTTCGATCATGTCATGGCCCACCAGCCCCACTTTTCCTTCCAGGCGATAGTGCTCCAGATAAGCGGCGGCAATATGGGCGGACGCATCGGTCACGAAGATACCGGCCAAGCCTGAAAGCCTTTTTGATGCGCGCTGAATGGCCCGCCAATACGCGGCCCGGTCATGGGTGCTGGTCATTTCACAGACCTCGAACGAGCACCGGTGGCGTACGGTGGTGAAATAATGCAGAAATCCGTCTCTTCGCTGGCTCAGATGAAAGTCGTCAAGCCGGGGCTGGATGATTGCAACCCCGCCCTTCCCCGCAAGAAGCAGGTGAACCAGTTTGCCCGAAAGAAGCCCGCTCTGAAACGAATCCTGCCCGATATAAGAAAGCCGGTTGGAAAGGGGGAAATCCGAGTCGAACAGCACAACCGAAATCCGCGGCGCGGTTTGGGCCAGAAATTCTTCGGCCAGGATAGGAATGACCAGGGCGGCCAGCAAGCCGTCGGGCTTAAATCCGGCCACATCTCCCTGCGCTTTCTTGAATGAATCAACGCTGAACCGATCGTAAAAGAAGAAACGGGTTTGCACCCCGTAAGCCGCGATCTCGCCGGCGGCCTTTTGGGCGCCGGCAAGCGGGAGCTCCCAGTATCCGCTGTCCTGGTTCGGCCTGGGCATGATCACGCCAAGGCGGTACGAACGGCTGTAGGAGAGGGTGCGGGCGAAGATGTTGGTCTGATATCCGGACTGCCCGACAATGGATTCGATCGTGCGCGCTGTCTCGTCCGAAACACGGCCGCGCTTGTGCAGGACCCGGTCCACGGTTCCAATGGATACGCCGGCCCGCCGGGCGATTTCCTTGATGGTTATCATAATTGGTGTTGTTGCGTTAACGTTAACGCAATATAGACAATTCAGGAGGAAAAATCCAGAAGTGGAATTGCGGCCGCAACCGGTTCCGCGGGGAGGGGCCAACCGCGGCGAAAATCGATGGGCGCCGCACTCCTTGCCGGCCATGGACAGGACGCTGTGCTGGGCCAAACCGGAAATAGCTATTTTCTTTTGTAACTGCTCAGGTCCCCTCCCCCAACCCTCTCCCGCGGAGGGGCGAGGGGTTTTTTCCTCTTTCTTCGATGGGAGATGACTAAAGTGAGGGTGGTGAAAGTGCCAAGTAGTTACTTTTTTTTTATGTCCAAAGCAAAGCGGACTACCGCTCTTCTGGTTTTGGCCCTAGTCTATCTCGCGCAGTCGGCCTGGGCTGCCCAGGACGCGGTTTCGCTGCGCAACAACACCATTCTTACGGGCAGCGTCGTGGCGTTGGATTCAGCCAACGGCATCATCACTTTCGACGTCGACCTGCCGCAGAAGGGCGTGGAACGCAAGCTGCTTGCCGTCCGCGATGTGCTGATGGTGCGGATTTACGGCAAGGTCTATCCCTATCACCAGCTGCCCTGGAGTTACATCCGGGACGCCCAGGTTCAGCCCTGGGTTTCGGGAAGCGATTCGTCCAACGATTTCCTTTGGCGTTACATTGCCGTTCTGGATTTTCAGGGGCAGGATGTGCCGCAGGAAGACCTTTCGGCACTTTCCGAGCGCATCCGTGATGATTTGAAAGAGCGCAATGCCTTTTACGTGATGAACCGCGGCGAAATGAACGCCCTGCTTCGCAAATCGGATTTGTATGGTCTTGAATGCAGCGACACGGCATGCGGTCGGGCCATTGCCAGGGTACTGCGGGTGCCCTATGTCATACTCGGCCAGATCGAGGGAAAGGAACGGCTCTACACCTTCAAGCTGTTGCTTTTGAATACCAGAACCGGCTCGATTTCCAACTCGTTTTTTTTGGACTGCCTGCCGTGCAATCAGGAGGATGTGATTCGCAGTACGGTTCGCGCGCTGGCCCGCGATGTGGCCGATGCGGCCACGGAAACGCTGATTGAGGACGAGACGCCGGCCGCACCGGTGCCTGCCGCGACCTTGCGTTCTCCACCTCCGGAGAAACACCGGAACCGGCTGTTGACCGCCACGCTGGTGGTCCTTTGCCTTGGTCTTTTCTTTGGGGCCAGCGCATTGCTGTTCATGCAATAGAGTTGTCCAGCAGCGCCTGGACGTGCGCGGCGGCGCCGGCCGACATTCCCGCAAGATTATATCCGCCTTCGAGGATCGAGACGACGCGGCCTTGTGCGGTTTTCCCGGCGATCCGCCTGAGAATTGTGGTCAGTCGTTTATAGCCCTGGTCCGTGAGGCACAGCAGGCCCAACGGGTCACCTTGCCGCGAATCGAATCCAGCGGAAATGATCACCAGATCGGGCGAGAAGTCAATTGCGGCGGGCAAGAGATCGTTCTCGAAGACCGCGATGAATTCGCCATCGCCACAACCAGGGGCAAGGGGGCGGTTCATGTTGGTCCCCCGGGCAGGCCCGGCGCCGGTCTCCTCGCGGGTTCCCTGGCCTGTCAGATCCATCGGGTAAATGCCATTCTGGTGCGTGCTCATGTAGAACACGGTCGAATCTGCGTAGAAGGCATCCTGGGTCCCGTTGCCGTGGTGGAGATCCCAATCCACGATCAGAACCTTCCCAATTCCGTATTTCCGCTGGGCGTAACGCGCCGCGATTGCGGCATTATTGAAAATGCAGAATCCCATTCCCGCGGTGGGAGTGGCATGATGGCCCGGAGGCCGGACCGCGCAGAAAATGTTTTGGGCTGCTCCGGTCATGACTGCATCGACTCCGGCCAGGCATCCGCCAACCGCCCACAAAGCGGCGTTCCAAGATTGCGGCGAGATGTTTGTGTCGCCGGTGGATAGCATTGCTGCTCCGGACTTAATGTCGCGCTCAGCCGCCTTGATGTAGTCTCGGCTATGGATCAGTGCAATTTCTTCAAGGGTGGCGCACCGGGGAGGGATCGCAACCAGTTGTTCCAGCAAACCGGTTTGGCAAAAGTGGAACCCAAGAGCTTGAAGCCGCTGCGATGATTCCGGGTGATCCTGGCCGGTATTATGGGTCAGGCAGATTTCGCAGGAAATGAAGCCAACCCGCGATTTTGGTGCAGCACTCACGGCTTTCCGATCTGTTTAAATTTGCGAACCGATTTAGGGTAGCTGGGAGAGAATCGTCGCTGAAAGAGACTGGTTTTCCCGTAACTTTTCGCAGATCAATTGAAACGATTTGGGATTGTCCAGAAAATAGAGGTCCGCAATCACTTCCGGCGTCAAAATCTGATGCAATCGTGCAATTTCTTGTTGGTATGCACTTCCTTTGGCGCCGGAAAGCCGCGCTTTAAGGTCTTTTTCAAGGCTGTAAGAGCCGCTTTTATCCCGAATAAGCAAATCCTGGTACTTTCGAATCACCCGTTCGAAATCTATTCCCATGTCCGATTCATCAATGCGACCAAGTGCCAGTCGGTCTAAACTCACCTCAAGGACCTTGGCTAGGCGCGTCAGCACTTTTAGGCTTGGGGTTCGCTTGCCCGAAAGATAGAGTGAAATCGACGACTCATTAATTTTTGCGCGCTTGGCGAGGGTGCGGGCGGAAAGGCCGCGTTCCTCAAGCACCTTGGATAAGTTCTTTGAAATCATTCCATTAAAACAAGTAATCGCCTTTTGCAATAGCAAACGGAGTCTTCACGATTCTCAGCGTACTTGACATATGGTTAAGTTTTATTTACTTTATTGGTTGAAATGATAAGGAGACTTTACTATTATGCAATCTGCTTTACACTTATCTACAATTTTAATTGTTGATGACGAGACAATCCTGCGATCGCTGTATCATGAGATCTGCGAGTCTGTCTGGCCGAATTCCATGGTTATTGAGGCCGAAAATGGAAAGGAGGCCCTTGAGAAGACATCTTGCCTGAAGTTGGACATGATTATCACGGATGTCAATATGCCGGAAATGGATGGGATTGAAATGTTGCGCCGGTTTCGAAACCTTGGAATAACCTGCCCCGCCCTGGTGATTAGCGGCAGGTCATTTGAAACCAGGGACCCGGTTCTTGAGCCCTGCACAATTATTGCCAAACCCGTTCGTTTGGAGATTTTGGAGAAGCACCTTCGAAATTTCGAGGAAATGCGGCGGGGCGATGGGGGAAATTCCTATGTTGCGGAGCGGAAGGCGGTATACATGATTGACGCCCGTTGCCATTTGGATCAAATGCAGATGGATTCCAGAATTCCAGGAATTAATGATGGCATCCGCACATTCCCGCGAACCTGCTTTATCAGATCGAGGAGCCTCTGGAGATTCGCGCCGGCCTGAGCACAGAACTTGCCCCTGACCGGCCCAAGAGAGAAACGGACGCGCCGTCCCGACGGCGTGATTCGGCCCTCAAAGGCCTGGGCAGGGGCAAATCCTATTACTCCGGATATAATTTTAGATCGAGATGATTCTACCGCCGTCAGCGATGTTGCAGACGAAGACATCCGGAATCTTTCCGGCGCGAGCCGGATACTCTTCGCGAACCGACTCCTCAAAACCAGAAACGCTGCCCTGCTGGAGCAGCGTGAGCGTGCATCCGCCAAAGCCCCCGCCGGTGAGCCGGGAGCCGAAAACCCCGGGAACCGACTTCGCAATCTCAACCATTGCGTCCAGCTCGGGACAGGAGTTTTCAAAATTAATGCGCGACGACTCGTGCGATTCATAAAGCAACTGTCCGAAAGAGGCAAGATCTCCTTTGGCCAGCAAAGCCTTGCCACGCGCCACACGATCGTTTTCGCCGACAATGTGACGGGCGCGTTTTAGAAGATCCCCATCCATAGCTGCCCCAAACTCGTCCAAGTCCGCCAGGCTCACATCGCGCAAAGCCTTTATCCCGGGCTTTCTGGCGGAAAACCAGGCCGTGGCGTCCGTGCACTGGCGGCGTCGCACCTGATACTCGCCCTCAACAATCGAGTGTCGCACGTTCGTCTGGCTTACAACAAGAGCGAATCCTGTTGCATGCACCGGCGCGATTTCATATTCCAGGCTGCGGCAGTCGAGGTACAAAACGTGATTCGCTTTTCCAAACAGGGAACAGAAATGATCCAGCAAACCGTTGTTGGCGCCCGCAAAATCCCGCTCCGCCGCATGACAAAGCCGTGCCGTGCGCATCGGATCCATTTCAATAGAAAAGAGGGCCTTCACACAGAGAGCCGTGGCGACCAGGAGCGCCGCGGAGCTGGAGACCCCGGCCCCCAGCGGGACATTGCTTTCGATACACAGATCGAAGCCGCCAAGCCCGTGACCGGCCGCAACAAACTGGCCGATCACACCCTTCGGGTAATTGGCCCAGCGAAATTCCTTGTCGCGCGCGATTGCTTTTGGAGTGAACTCGACGCTCTGATCATAGGAGGATGAAAAGATTCGAACCCCTGGCCGGCCACTGCGCCGGCCGGCGACGGCTACATAGCGGTCAATTGCCAGTCCCAGCACCAGGCCTTCGTTGTAATCGGTATGGTTGCCCAGAAGTTCCAGCCGCCCGGGGGCAACGGCAACAGCTTCGGGGTTCGCGTCAAATTGCCGCTTGAAAGCGGAGGCAGCATTTGCGGCGATGGTTCGCATCCAAATTTCTCCCTAATTTCTCCCTAAAACAAAGGCAGAGACGTTGGGCGCAACGTCTCTGCTCGGATAGACAAATGCCCGGAGCGCTATTTCTTTTTGCTTTTGTAGAAATCGCGCATCTGGGCCAGGGTCATTGGCTTGTAGTCCGACGCATGACCGTTGGTCCCGAAATCGAGCATGCGCTTGGCAATCAGCTTTTGCAGGGCATCGCGCGCGGGCTTGAGGTAATCGCGCGGATCGAATTTCTCGGGCGTCTCGGAAAAGACTTTGCGGATCGCGGCGGTAATCACCATTCGGCCGTCGGTGTCCACGTTGATCTTTGTGATGCCCAGCTTGATGGCCTTCTGCAGGTCCTCAATGGGCACACCCATGGCATTGGGCATTTTGCCACCGTACTTGTTAACCTCGTCCACCAGTTCCTTGGGGACGCTCGATGAGCCGTGGCTGACCAGCGGGTACCCAGGGGCGCGCTTGCGGACCTCCGAGATCACATCGAAGGCGAGGGTCGGCTTGTCTTTGAATTTGTATGCACCATGGCTGGTTCCGTAGGCTAGGGCCAGCGCGTCGGCACCGGTCTTTTGAATCCACTCGGCTGCCTGATCGGGGTCGGTCAGTTTCACCTTGCCCGAACCTACACCGTCTTCGATGCCGCCCAATGTTCCCAGTTCGCCTTCGACGCTCACGCCGCGGTCGTGGGCGTATTCCACCACCGACTTCGTGACCTTCACATTGTAGTCGAAATCGCTGGCCGTTTTGCCGTCTTCCATCAGGGAGCCGTCGATCATGACCGATGTGAATCCCAGCTCAATGGCCTGTTTGCAGGATTCAAGGCTGTTTCCATGATCCAGATGCAAGCAGATGGGCAGACTGGGGTTTTCCTCGACCGCGGCTTCCATCAGTTTTTTAAGATAGATCAGGTTGCTGTATTTGAGCGCGCCACGGCTGGCCTGGATGATCACCGGGCTCTGCGTCTCCTTGGCCGCGGCCATAATGGCCTGGATTTGCTCCATGTTGTTGACGTTGTAGGCGCCGACACCATAGCCCTTCTTTACGGCTTCGTCGAGGATCTGTCGCATGGGAACCATTGGCATACAAGCCTCCTTGTGTTTGCTGTTTTGTGTTTTGCGCCATCTAAAATAACACCTGCACGGAAGGCTTTCAAAGGTGTTGGCATTAATCCCGAGATGGGCGCGGTCAGCGTGAGTGGCGGCCTCAATTCCGCATGGTGTCTTCCCCTTTAAGGAACCATAAATCTGATCAAGGCCGGCTGGTCCGGTTCTTCCTGTCCTCTTGATCTAATGCCGCTGTAAAAGCGATTATGTACTTAATTCTATCCAGGCAGGAGGCGCGGGGCAATGGCTTGCCCCGCGCTACTTCCAAAGATCGCCTATGGCACTCATCAGCACGCAGCTAAAAACCGGGCAGCGACCCGCCCAGCCCAACGTCCGCACCTTCAAGGAAGGGGAAGTCCTCTTTAAGGAAGGCGACAAGGGCCGTGAGATGTTTGTTGTCCAGGACGGCGAAATTCGCATCACGCGCGACAGCAAAGACGGCCCGGTCGAGCTGGCGCGCCTGGGAAATGGAAGCATTCTCGGTGAGATGTCGCTGCTCGACAATTTGCCCCGCTCGGCGAGCGGGACGGCCGTGCGTCCGACCAAAGTCAGCATCATCAATGAACTTGTTTTCAACTCGATCCTGGCCAAGGTCCCGCCCTGGCTTACCAGCATAGTGCGAATCATTACCTCCCGCATTCGCGACGCCAACAAGCGCGTGGGGCAAAGTGTTTTGCGCAATCGCGAAGCCGGAATCGCGTCTCTGATCGGTCTTTTGCTGGAGGGGCATCAGCGCGTGGTGAGCGGCGTGGTCTCGCTCGATTACGAACTGGTCATTACCGAGAGCTTCTACACGTGCCGTCTTGGCCGGGCCGCCACCGAGGCCGTTCTCGCCGATCTAACGGCGCGCGAACTGCTGGAGATAGGGAAGGACACGGCCGGCCGGCAATTTCTCCTGTTCCGGGACCCGGGTGCGTTTTCGCTTTTTATTGAATACACCCGCTTGAAGGAGCGCGGCCGCGAATTCATCGAACTGCAGATATCCGATCCCGAAGTGGATCTTCTCAACAATGTCATTTACGTTTCGCAAAAGTCGGGCAAGGAGACCAAGCAGGGGACCGAGCTTCCTATGCGCGCGCTGCTTGAGGACATGGCGCAGAAGAACGTACCCGGGATCCAGAGCATGCTTTCGAGCTTGCAGCGCCGCGATGTGCTTTCCCTGTTTCCCACGGCTGACGGCAGCGACAACCTGATCCTTTTCCAAAAGGACAGCCTCGCGCGAATTCGCAAAATTAAAGAATGGATCGAACGATTCCGCAAGGATTTGCATCCGCCCGCGCCCAAGCCCCCCGACAAAAAGGATGCCAAAGTCAAATGAACGCTCCCACCTCGTCTCCGGGCCCCGCCGGGCTTAAAACCGGCGCGGGCGTGGCGAATCGCAGTGACCGGGTTTTCAAGCGCGGCACGCTGATGTTCATCGAGGGCGAGAGCGGCCGCGAGATGTATATCCTGCGTACCGGGAAAGTGAAAATTCTCAAACAGGAAGGCGACCGCACCGTGGAGCTGGCGGTGCTGGGGGCCGGCAGCGTGCTGGGCGAGCTTTCGTTGCTGGACAACCAGCCCCGGGGCGCGACCGGGCAGGTCATTGAAGAAGTCATTGCCACGGTGATCGACGAGACCATTCTCGAGGCCACGATGGCCAAGATTCCCGCCTGGCTTGTGAGTGTGATCAAAATTGTTGTCTCCCGGTTGCGGGAAACAAACAAGCGCAACGGCGACGATGTGGTCAGAAATAACATGGCCGGTGTCATTAATATTCTCCTTCTTTTGCAGAGCAAGAAGCTGGCCATGGTTGAGGGCCACATTGTGGTGCCGCTCGCTCGCCTGAAGGAAGAAGTCTACTCCATCACGGGCGTCAGCTCGGGCGACACTGAAAAGATCCTGACCATTCTGATTTTGAAAGAGCTGGCGGTGATCACGGCGGATCACAACGGCAAGGAATATGCGCGGATTCTGAATGCCCCGGCATTGCAAATGTACCTGACCTATCTTCGGGTGAAGTTGCGCGGCGGCAAGATGGTGGGCGAGGAACTTTCACCGGCGGCCCTTGACCTTGCCAAGCTCCTTTTATCGAGCGCCGAGCACAGCGGCAAAAAGCAGGCGGATGGCAAGATCATGCTCAGTATTTCGCAGCTCGAACTTCAGATGCAACGCGAGGGCAAGGGCCGATTTGTGGATCCCAACACGCTTGATGAACTAATTGCGGCCAAGGCGGTCGACAAGGTTGCCGCGGCTTCCGCCATGGGCGGGTCCACGAACAAGGGAGCGGTCTGCTTCGAGGACAGCAAGCTGCAGCGCGTGTTGATGCTCTGCGCCTTGATTCCTCTATTTAAGGAAGACGTGGTGTTCTGATTAAAAAGGGACCGGACACGGTATCCGCCCTCCGCGGCAGACCGCTACGGAGGACGGGTGGGGTGTCTTTACGGCCAAACGAATATTCAGTGATGTCCTCCAATTCAGGTTTTATAACGGTCTGACTTTTCCCCATGGATTTACACCCTGTTTCTTTCTATACATCGCTGAAGCAGGCCAAAGGCCGCAGGGAGCATGGCTGCTTTCTGGTCGAGGGCCCCAAAATTCTTTCGGACCTGCTGGGTTCGGGCTATTCCGTCCGCGAAATTCTTCTTGATCAGTCCAAGTACGAGGATCTGGTCCATCACTTCCCGAAACTGGGCGATTTTCCACACCGCCGACTTCTTGAATCGCGCGCGTTCTCCAAAATTTCGGACACGCTTACCAGCCAGGGTGTTGTTGGCGTTGCACAGATTCCGGCGCCGTCCAAGCTGAAAAAGATCAATACTCTTGTGCTCAACGGCATACAGGACCCGGGCAATGCGGGCACGTTGATTCGAACGGCCGCGGCCTTTTCCGTGACTCAGATTCTTTACGATTCCCAAACAGCCGACCCCTTCTCTCCCAAAGTGATTCGTGCCAGCGCCGGCGCGTTTATCCATTGCGCTTTTCATCGGAGCGCCAATTTGTGCCTGGACGTTGCCGAACTCCGGAAAAGCGGATTCACTCTCTACGGGCTTTCGGCCGCCGGCACTGACGACCTGAGCTCCGCGATTTTTCATGAGCCGTATCTTCTGGTGATCGGCTCCGAAGGCAACGGCGTTTCGCCGGGCATTCTGTCGCAGGCCGACTCCATACTCAAGATCCATATTCAGAATGTCGAATCCCTGAACGCGGCAATTGCCGGCTCGATAGCCCTATACGGGTTTTCGCAGGGAACACATCCCGGAACCCGGATCAAGACCTGAACGAAACCCCGCCTTTTTTCCAAGACCACTCGTCTCGCGGCGTTGTTGACAACATCCAAGGCGCTTTATATACTAGATGGGTATAGTCGAACATGGCGCGAAAGGACCGATTGTGGCCGACAGCTATGCCTGCGTCAAGTGCGGGAGACCGATCGAGCGAGGCGAATCGTCCATTTCTACCGTCAAGAATTTGAAGCGTCAATATTACCACGCGCGCTGTTTTGGCGCGGATCATCTCGATGCCGACCAGTCCAAATCGTCGAGAGCGGATTCCGAGCGGAAACAGGAATAGCGCCGGCATTCTGCGGTTAGGCCGGTTGTTCTTCGTTAAAACCCTGAATTTCGAACGCTTGAAACTGATGGGCACCCAATTCCGTCGGATCTCCAAACTTGGGCCCCGCATTCTAATGCGATGCGGCGCGTGGGTATTGGCCGCGCAGTTGCTGCTTTCGTTTTGCTCAAGCACCGCACCGCGCTCCACGGCACGCAAGCGCTCGATTCGCGCGGCATCGCTGGACAGAGGCTCGTTTAGCCACGGCCGGTTTCTTCAGACCGGGGTTGCCAGTTACTATGGCGCCGATTTTCACGGCCGAAAGACAGCCAACGGGGAAATCTACAATCGAAACGATCTGACCGCGGCCCACCGGACACTGGATTTCAACACCCGGCTGCGGGTGACGAATCTGGGAAACGGCCGCACGGTGACCGTGCGCGTCAATGACCGCGGCCCGTATGCGAAAGGCCGCATCATCGATCTTTCGGAAGAAGCCGGACGGCAGATTGGACTGGATGTTTCGGGAATCGCGAAAGTGAAGATCGAGGTTTTGCAATGAAATGCTTCTGCCTTTTTTTTCTGATTGTCTGCGGCGCAATGGCAGCGCCGACCGTTCTTGCGCCCGAGCTGTCTTTGGGCGGGCCGGGCCGCAAGCCGCTTCAATTCCGCCGCCCGGGAGCCATGGCCGCATCCGCGGGATTCCTTTATATCGCCGACCAGGGCAACGGCCGGATCCAGAAAATTTCGACGCGCGGCGAATTTCGTTCGCAAACCGATGACGGGGGAGGCCGGTGGCATGAGATCGCGGCGCTCTCGGCGGATCTTGCGGGGATGATTTATGCGGCGGGAATCCGGGACTCGGGAATCGCGCAGTTCGATGCCGAACTTCTCCCAGTGGCGCAACACGCTTTGCCGGGCGGAATCCTGTGTTATGAAAAGGGCGGCAACTTTCTGGTCTGGAGCCTGTCCCAGGCGCGGGCGTTTCGCTGGAAGGTCCATGCCCGGCAAATGGAGCCCGTCTCGATCTCTTGGGCCAATGGAAAGCCGGTCCTGCATTGTGTTTTATGGGAAAACCGATTCTGGATTCTTACCGACCGTGAATTGCTGGCAGGCGACTTGTTTGGCCGTGTCCACCACAACCAGGATCTCCCCCGTCCTGTGCGGCGCGGGTTCCTGTGTACCGCGGAGGACCGCCTGCTGCTGGTTCTGGACCGGGCGCTCTATTCGTTTCGCGACAATGCAATGGTTGTTCTGGGAGCTTTGCCCGAATCGGTTCTGCCGGGCGGCGCGATCGCCGAATCCGGAAACCTTTGGATTACGGATCAGGCCGGCAATCGGATTCTGCGATTCGCAATACCCAAGGAGGCCACCCCGTGAGATCGGCCTGCCTGGTTTGTCCCAAGGATGCGCCAATCCTTACTATCCTGGGCGGAGAACCATTCCTCGTCTATTGGGTCCGCTACCTGGTCTCGCAGGGAATTGAGAATATCCTCTTTGCGTCGGATTGCGGGCCGGCCCTCCAAAAGGTGTTGGGCGATGGAGGAGGCCTGAATTGCAAAGTCTGGTACAGCAGCACACTGCAAGATTTCTGCCCGCCCCAATTTCCGCTCCTCGACCCCTCGGTTCCGGTGTGCCGCGGCGACGTGTACTTCCCCTGCGATTTTTCCCTGCTGGCGGACCTGCGCGAGAAGCGGAACGCCGGCCATGCGGTGGCCCTGAAATTTTTAAAGGACACCGGCAACGCCGCGCAATCCATTCTGGACGGCGAGGGTTGGATTCGGGAAACTCGTCTGGCCCCGGGTTTGGAGGGCTACCTCGATGGCGGTGTCCGCGTGGTTTCGCGTGAAACCCTTCAGCGCGCCACGCCGATGGAGGCCCTGCAACCCGGATGTGGTCCGGATGTCTGCGGTCTTGGCCTTCCTGATCCGTGCCTTGCCGTGCGCAACGACCGTGAGGACATGGAAAAGGCGCTCATGGCCGTTGTGAATCGCAAGAAGAAGTCGAAGGCGGTTTTTCTGGACCGCGATGGCGTGATCAACGAAGATTCGGGCTATGTCATCCACCGGGAGCAGGTTGTGTTCTCGCGCGGCATTTTCTCCTTCAGTCGTTTGGCCCAAAGGAAAGGCTATAAACTGATTGTGGTCACAAACCAGTCGGGTGTGGCGCGCGGGTATTTTTCGCTGCAGGAAGTCGAAGCGCTGAACCGGTGGATTGCCGAACAATTCGAGCGCAACGAGATTAAGATCGCCGAATTCTATGTGTGTCCCTACCACGAAAAGGCATCGCGGCCGGAATTCCAGCGTCAATCCCTGCTACGCAAGCCCAACCCGGGGATGATTCTGCTGGCCGCGGAGAAATGGAATCTTGATCTACCGCGCTGTTTCATGGTTGGCGACAAGCATTCCGACCGGATTCTGTGGCCCTATATGCCCTCCTACATCATCCGCAGCCAATACACCGATCACGACTTCGATTTCGAATCCATTGAAGACCTGGGCCGAACGGTCTTTCAGGGCTGATCCATTCCAAGGACAGGTGTTTCCAGTTCGCAGTTGTCGGTTGTCAGTTTTTAACCGAACTGAATTCGCTTTTTTTCGCTCCGAAACTATTTGGGGCCGACGCTTTTCTCGATGGATTTGAGTTCGTTTTGAAATTGCGCTTCCGCCGCGGCTTTCCCTTCAATTGTCTGAATCGCGTGGATCACGGTGGAATGATCGCGGCCTCCGAACTGAAGGCCGATGGTCTTGAGGGACTGGCTTGTGAGTTGTTTGGCCAAAAACATCGAGACCATTCGCGGCAGGACCACTTCCTTGCTGCGGCTCTTGCCTCGGATCGCATTCTCGGGGACGCCATAGAACTTGCACACCGCTTCGATGATCGAATCAACCGAAATGCGCTTCTTCTCGGTTTGGATATTGGCTTTTAAAATTTCCTTGGCCAGCCCGAGGGAGATGTCCTTCTTGGTCAACGACGAATAGGCCATCAACTTGATGATGCTGCCCTCGAGTTCACGGATATTGGATGAGACATTATCGGCAATGAACGTGACCACATCGTCGGGGATGCTGATGCGTTCATGTTCGGTTTTCTTGCGGATGATGGCGATGCGTGTCTCCTGATCGGGCGGCTGAATATCCACGAACAGGCCCCATTGAAACCGGCTCACCAGACGCTCTTCCATGCCTTGCAGTTCCTTGGGCGCGCGATCGCTGGTCAGGACAATCTGCTTCTGGTTCTGATAGAGCGTGTTGAAGATGTGGAAGAATTCCTCCTGGGTGCGTTCGCGGCCAATAAAGAACTGGATATCATCCATGAGGAGAACATCGGCGCTGCGGTAAAAATTCGAGAGCTCGGCTATTTTATTGTTTTTGATCGACTCGATAAAATCGAAGGTAAACTGTTCGGAGGTTGTGTAATAGACTTTGGCTCCGGCGTTCTTAAGCAGGACGTAATGGCCAATAGCCTGAATTAAATGCGTTTTGCCCAGCCCGGCGCCGCCGTAGATAAGGAGCGGGTTGAACTTTGTTTTTCCGGGCGCTTCGGAGACGGCCCGGGCCGCGGAGCAGGCAAACTGATTACTATTGCCAACCACAAAATGGTCGAAGACATAACGGTCATTGAGATAATCGGGCCGGTACGACGTAGGTCGAAAGGCGAATCCCGCGGGCGCCGCCTGCGAATCGGAAGGTTCGGCGGCGTGGATCACAATCTCCACATCGCTGCCGGCCGCGCGCTTGACGGTCTTGCGGATGAGATTGAGATAGTTATGCTGGATCCAGTCGGAGAAAAAGCTGTTCTTGACCTGGAGAATCAGGGTGTTGTTCTCGAACGAAAGCGGTTCGATGGGAGCAAACCAGGTATGAAAGCTTTGCGGGTTTACCGTTTCTTTGACAAGGGCGAGGGTCTGATCCCAGATTTCCATAGGTACATAAGGTAATAATTGAGGCACTCCGCGGCAAGCCATGTCCCGAAGAAGGGATTAGGGGATAGGAATTAGGGACAAGTCGAATGGAAAGGCGTAGCGAAGCTCCTCTGTCTTGTGGCTTTCGCGCCGAACCCCTGATTTGACTTTTCAGGCTCATCCGGCCGCCGCCGCAAAGCCGCGGAAGCAAGAGCGCCCGATACGGCGCTTAATTCCTGACCCCTTGCCCATTGCCCTCCTTCAGGAGCAGGGCGGCTTTGTGGAGAGGACCGGAAAGACCTGGTCGAGTTTGAGCAGATGCAATAGGTCCCGTGTGTTGGGCCGGGGATTGACCAATTGGATATTGGCGGCTTTGCGTGGGTATTGGCCGCGGAATTCCATCAGCAATTTGATGAAAGCCGATCCCACAAATTCGACCTCCGCAAGGTCGATATGAATCGGTATGTTGTCCGGCGCCTGTTCCAAGCCCTGGCGAAAGGCATCGACATTAATGACCCGGTCTATCTGGCCCTCGGCCCGGATCAGAATTCGATCGCCGAGGTTCTGCTGCTCGAATTTCATGTTTCTTTAAATATATCAAACTGGCCGCACTGGTTGTAATATCAAATGGCGTTCTTGGAGGCCTTTTCCTTGAAACGAAAAGAATACGGCCCGGCTCATCAACGCACGGGGCCGCGGCTTTGCATGAGGCGTTGCCGGAGACCGTATCTGGGCAGGTCCAGGAAAAAGTATATTCTTCCCTATGGAAATGCTGTTCTCGCTGCCGGCCATTGTTAAGATTGCTGCGATTTTTGTTCTTATTATTGCCCTTGGCAAGACGCGGCTGCCCTTTGGGGCCGCCTTGTTTGTGGCCGTCCTATGCACCGGGCTCTGGTTTAAAATGGGGGCAGCCGCAACGATTTGGATCGCGCTGCAAAATGCATTCTCGGCGGAAAGCCTTCTGTTGGTGCTGATGATGGCCCTGATTCTCTTCTTTTCCGGGATGCTGGAGAAGGCCGGCCAGCTGCGCCAGATCGTTGATTCGTTCGGCTATGTGATCAAGAGCACCAAGATTAAGCTGGTCGCAATGCCTGCCTTGATCGGGCTTCTGCCCATGCCGGGCGGAGCGCTTTTTTCGGCCCCCATGGTGGAGGCGGCGATTCCGGACTCGTGCGTCAGGCCCGAGCAGAAGACCAATATCAACTACTACTTTCGCCACATCTGGGAATTCTGGTGGCCTCTGTATCCTGGCATGATCATATTTCTTTCTCTGACCCGGGTTGACATCCTGCAGGTTGTGGCCATCAACATACCTCTTAGCGTAACCATGACGGCCATTGGATACTTCTTCTTCCTGCGGGGCAGGATTTTCGATCGCGTTGTCCTGAAACAGAAGGACAAGCGGATCTTCCTTAGGAAGGTTTTCCCGCTGATTCTGGTATTTGCGACCCTGTTCATCTACATGGGAATCTCGAAGGTTCTTGAGAAAACGGCTGGAATCAGACTTCCACTCAAAACCTATTTGCCGATTTACGTGGGATTGGGCGCCGGGATCATTTATTGCCTGCGAAACCATACGTATTCCGGCCGCGATTTGCTGGGCCTGGTTTTCGGCAGAAAGAATCTGGATCTCTGGGTCATGATCATGGGAATTATCGCGTTTAAGGCAGTGATGGAACAGAGCGGAGCCGTGCAGAGCCTTCGGGGAGATCTGGTGCGATACCATCTCCCGGTGCGCGGGGTAATTTTCGCGTTGCCCTTTTTGTCGGGCCTTATCTTTGGGGTCATGTTTGGCACCATTGGCGCATCGTTCCCTCTGATTCTTCCCCTGGTGCAGAGCGCCGTTTCGGCCACGACGTTGACGTACATGGGCGCTTATATGGCAGGATTTATCGGCATGATGCTTTCGCCAATTCATGCCTGCCTGCTTCTGACCCGAAAGCATTTCGATGCGTCACTGGCCAAAGCGATCCGGGGACTGCTGCTGCCGTTTTTGCTTTACGCACTGATTGCCGCGGCGTATTACCTGGCGCTGGCGAAGATTGGCGTGGGATAAGGCCGGCGCCGAAAAGCCCATTGATATTTGGACAAGCACTGGAACCAACCCGTTGCCGAGGAGGGCGCTGGAAAGCAAAGCAGGATCAAAGATACGTTGGCATTTAAATGGCGGTACAGATTCTTAAAGGAGGCCCTGCATGAAATGTCTGAAGGTGTGCTTTGCCGTCCTGTCACTTTCGGCAATGGTATTTGCCGCCCGCGACGTGGTGGTTGGAGGCGGAGTGAATATGTCGACATACCTTGGCGATGATGCCGAATACACCAGCCCAAAACTTGGCTTCAATGTGGGCGCCAGCTATTCATATCCATTTAAAGACAAAATGGGTTTGTTGGCAGGAGTAAATTTTGTAACCAAAGGCGCCATCATCCAGGAACCCGATCCTATCTACACAAAGAAATGCTTTGAAAGCCTGGGCTACCTGGCCGTACCTGTACAATTTTCGTTTTCCCCGATTCCTGCGGCGGCCCTGAATGCGGGTTTGGAAATAGGGCTCCTGTTGGCCGCAGAATCCAAAACGGAAAACACGAATCCAGTGACCGGCGCAATGACGGCGGAAATGCTGGACTTAAGGAGTGATTATAGCCCCTTTGAACTTGGATTGGCCATTGGGACGACTTACATAGCCGCAAAGAAAATCGTAATCGGAGCAGGCTATACATTCGGTCTGACGAAGGTCTCCAGCTCCAATGATATTAACCAGAGAAACAGCAACCTGAAAGTAAATGTCGGTTACCTGATCAGTTTGTGATCCTTCAAGAAGGAGCCCGCGAATAGGGCTGCCGTTGCCCCGTTCGCGGGTTGGGACCAACTTTCAAAACGCCTTCGGCCTTTCCACGAGTCGGCATCCGCTTCTGTCGGAAAATGATCGGTCTTCAAGCCTCACCGTCGTCGCACCATTTATTTTGTGCTTATGGAGTGCTGGGAATCCCGCCAGGACAGCACGGGCAATGTGTCCCGGGTATGTTTGCGCTGCATGTACTATGAAGGAAGGCGGTCGGGCCGCATCGCGGCAACGCGCAAGTGCTGGGAGCACCAAAACTGCCAAATGCAATGCCGTTACCGGACCAACCCCAACTCCGGCCCGATTAGCGTCCTTCCCAAAAAGGTGCCTTCCGATTCCCGGACCCGACTGCTTCGAACCGCGGGCGCCCTGCAGAAACTGACCGCGATGCGAAAACCCAAAGCGCCGGCCCGGGCCGGGAATTCCGATGCCGCCTACAAGTTGATCGCGCAGGTACTCAAGGGCATGCTTCAGGCGCACCGGGGAAAATTGTGAAATGTAAACCCAATTTGATTCATAACTACTCACGTCTCCTGAAAAGAATCTTGAAACCACAGAGTAACACAGAGGTCGGAGAAGAGAACACAGAGGGGAGAAAAAGCTTTTCCGGCGCGCTGCGCCGGAAAGATTTCCCTCTGTGTTCTCATTCTCAACTCGGATTTCTCTCTGTGGTTTCATGGGGACCTGAGCAGTTATTTTTATCCTTATGAACAAAGGCCGAATCTTCGTCATCAGCGCGCCCTCGGGCGCGGGCAAGACAACACTCCTCAAGCGCGTGTTGGAGTCCATTCCCGAACTCATTTTCTCGATTTCCGCCACCACGCGCAAGCCGCGGCCCAATGAGCGCGAGGGCAGGGACTATCGTTTTGTTTCAAAACAGGAGTTTGCCTCTCTCATCGCAAACAACGAATTGGCCGAATGGCAGGAGGTGCATGCCAATTTCTATGGTACACCAATCCGGCCGGTGAGCGAAACCATCGAGAAGGGCAATGACATTGTCCTCGACATCGATGTGTACGGCAAGAAAAAATTCGACAAGGTCTTTCCGCAGAATATCGGCATTCTGATCCTTCCGCCCTCGCTGGCAGAGCTGGAACGCAGGCTTCGAAAACGCGGCACCGAGACGGAACAGGCCATCGCCCTTCGCTTGGACAACGCGCGAAAAGAAATCGAATTCGCCCAAACCCAAGGCCGCTATGAGCACACGGTTATCAACGACAACTTCGAGGAAGCGCTGCGCCAAATTCTATCCATCCTGCGGATGAAGCCGGACTCCCCCAACACGTGATCACCCGCACTTTTTCTCCCACCCAGGAGCGGCCCTTGCGCATTGGCAGGGCCCTCGAGAATGATCTCGTTTTGAACAACCCCCTTTGCTCACGCCGTCATGCCTGCATCGAACGCCGCGACGCAGGCCTTTTTCTTCTGGATGAGAACAGCACGTTCGGCACGTTTCTAAACGGACGCCCCGCTGCCGCGGACCGGATTGCAGCCGGAGACCGCATTCAAGTCGGCACCCAGGAGCTGGAGGTCGCGTCGGCCGACGCCGTTCTTATCCTGCTGATTCAGGAGGCCTCGGATGCGGATCGCCCTGCACAGGCCTCCACGCTTTTTCAACAGCGGGTGGAGCCGCACAGCGGCGGCATTACGCTGTATCTTCAGACGGCTCATTCCAACACATCGTTTGCCGGTCCGGCGGGACGGAAACGAAAAGCCAGACTGGCCGACGGCGACCGGCTTTCGATTGGTCCGGAACAGTTTGCCGTCTGGAATGGCGATCTTCAGCGCCTCCCTTTCTCGGGGATGCGGATCGACGTGACCGGGATCGAAAAACGGGCGGGAACCAGACCCATTCTGCACCCCGTGAGCCTGGCCGTAAAACCGGGCGAATTTGTGGGATTGCTGGGCCCCAGTGGCGCAGGGAAAACCAGTCTCCTGCGGATTTTGGCCGGTCTCGAGGCGCCCGCGGCCGGTTGCGTTTATTACGATGCCGTGCCCCTTGACGTGCGGCCCAATCGCGCGCTTTCGGGATTTGTTCCCCAGGACGACATGCTGGCCGAACTGCTCACCCCCCGCGAGACCGTCCGCTTCGCGGTTGCCCTTAACGCGCTTCGCCTGCCGGTGGAGACCGACATTGCGCGAAAATCGCAGAGTCTGCTGGATGTCCTTGAACTCAACGAGTGCGCAGGCCGGCCGGTTCGTTTTCTTAGCGGCGGCCAACGCAAGCGGGTGAGTCTGGCCATGGAAATGGCCGCCGACCCCCGGGTACTTGCCCTGGACGAGCCCACGGCCAATCTGGACCCGGTATTGGAAGCGAAGACAATGGAGCTTCTGCGCCGGATTTCGGACCGCCGGCGAACGGTCCTTGTTTCCACGCACCGGCTAAGCCATGTGCAGGAATTCGACCTGGTCGGCCTCATGCACCAGGGCCGGCTGATTTTTTTTGGCCCTCCCGCTGTCCTGGGCGACTATTTCGGTTGCAGAGAAATCGCCGACATTTATCGCCAAATCGAGGGCGAGTCCTCCGCAACCCTGTCTGAACGATTCCGGACTTCGCCGCTGCACCGCGACTATGTGGAATCGCGGCTCAAGAACCGTGAAGAGCTTTTCGCCGAAAAAGACCGGGCCGCGGAATGCCGGCTATCGCGGCGCCCTTCGGGTCTTGGCCAGCTTGCCTTGCTGTGCCACCGAACAGCTATTCTTCTGCGGCGCGATGCCGCCCATTGGCTATTAACGCTGGGCCAGGCGCCGCTTATCGGGGGATTGATCTTTCTTGTATTTGGCCGTAACACGAACCAGTGGCCCCTTCTTTTTTGCATGGGAATCAGCTGCATCTGGTTTGGCTGCATTAATTCCGTCAAAGAGATCTGCAAAGAGCACGGCTTGCTCCAGCGCGAGCGGCGCATGGGCCTGCGGCCCGGCCCTTACCTTCTGGCCAAATTTACTTTTCTCGCGGTCCTGGCGCTGGTCCAGACCGGGATTCTCGTTTTTCTGGTCAACACCGCGATTCCTCTGGAAGGAGCCGCGCGTTTTCATTTGCTCTCATTTTCCATTGTTGCCTTGGCCGCAACCGCCATGGGTCTGGCGATCTCGGCGATCGCGCAACGAACCGAACGGGCCCTGGCAGCACTTCCGTTGGCGTTGATTCCGCAGATCCTTTTTGCCGGCGCGGTCGCCCCTTTTGACGAGATGCCGGCCGTAAGCCGGTTTGTTTCGCGGTTCACGGTAAGCCGTTGGAATTTCACCGCGTCCAAAAAGGTCACGCTGGGACTTGTGCCCGGGGATGAGTGGCTGGCATTGTCGGCCTTGGCGGTGTTGTGTATATTCCTAGCGTTTTTCGCTCTTCACCGAAAAGGTCGTTCATGCAATTGACCGAAGGCGCTCGTCTGGCCGGATACGCGATCCTGGAACGCATCGGCCGCGGCGGTATGGGCGACGTATACCGCGCGCGGCAGGACTCGCTAAACCGGATCGTGGCCCTTAAGGTGCTTCCGCCCGAGCTATCGCGCAACAAGGAATTCACGAATCGTTTCGACAGCGAGGCGCGCGTGATTTCCATGCTCCAGCATCACAATATCGTCACGATCTACGACTTTGGCGAAGACGAGGGCCACCGGTTTTTTGTGATGCAGTATGTGGAAGGCGAAAGCCTGGACCGCAAAATCGACCGCGAGAAGCGGTTGAAGGTCGGCGAAGCCATTCAAATCGCCCGCCAGATTCTGCGCGCACTGAAATATGCGCACGAACACCGCATCATTCACCGCGACATCAAACCCCACAACGTGCTGATCGATCGCAACGGGAAGATCGCAGTGTCCGATTTCGGCATCGCCAAGATCTTTGCCAATACGCGGATCACCAATACCGGAATGACCGTGGGCACGCCCGAATATATGTCGCCCGAGCAACCCGAAGGACTGACCCTGGATGCGCAAACCGATCTCTACAGCCTGGGCGTCGTGCTCTTCGAGATGCTGACCGGAGTGCCGCCTTTTTCGGCGGACAACCCATTGGCGATCGCCTATAAGCAGGTCAATGAGCAGCCCAGGGCGCCGATCGATCTGAACAAGGATATCCCCGTCCGGCTTAACATGATCGTGCTGAAGGCGCTGAAAAAGGACAAGGAACAGCGGTACAAGTCGGCCAGCGAAATGCTGGCCGATCTGGACTCGGTTGCGGCGGACCAGAAGCTGAGCGGCATTAAAGTGGCGGCTGCCGTCACGGCCCGCCGCCAGGAGGATAAACGGATTACCGATCGACGCATGGGCGACCGCAGAAAAGTCGAGCGCCGGGGTTTCCGCCACAACCTGTTCTCGCCGCTGGGCTGGGTCGCGCTGGCATTGGCCGCCTGTCTTGCGGGAGTTTTGGCATGGATCTTCATTCCGGGTTCCGCAATTGAAAAACCGCTGAAATGCACCGGCCTGTCAGCGACCACCACCGCCCGGCCGGATAAGGAATGGGGCCTGCCTCATTTAACCGATCGTGAGACCGGCACTGCCTGGGCGGCCGCAGACGGGCTTCGCAACGAGAAGAATTATGTGCTCTTCACGTTTCGCAAGCCGGTGACCGTGACGCGCATGGTTTTATATTCCGGCCTTCAGGCCGCCTCAAGCGTGGACCGCCGTTTCAACCGGCCCCGCACGGTGGAGGTGGGGTTCGCGGACGGCACGACGCATCAATGGGACCTGCGTGATGAAATCGGAGCCCAGTGTTGCGTACTCCCGGTCAAGCAGACTCGCCTGGTGCGCGTCACGATTCTGGATTTCTACCCCGGCGATGAGCGAAACATTACCCCCATCAGCGAGATCGAAATCTGGGGCATGGAATAATCATTGGCGGTTGTCAGTTCGCGGTTACGCAGGACAAAGTTCCAGAGATTAAAAGCTCGCATGAGGGGCAATCGGGCTCTTTTTAGCCGAGAACTAAAGAACCCTGAGCTGATAGCCATTGGTCCCGGACGAGGTGCATTTGACAATCCCGCAAAAGCCCGCACAGCAACAGGCAAAAAACACCCGCGCGGTAGGCACAGGCGGCGAGCAGATGGCGGCGGACCACCTTGTTTGTCAGGGGTACAGGATTCTTCATCGCAATTGGCGCTGCCGGTTCGGCGAGATCGACTTGATTGTCATGGATGGGGATGGCACCACAGTCTTTGTTGAGGTGAAGAAGGCGCGCTGCGGATCGTTCGGCACGCCCGAATCGTGGGTCAACAGCCGCAAGCAGCAGCGCATTTACCGGCTGGCCCAGGCCTACATTTATCAGAATCGCCTCCAACGCCTGCGCTCGCGCTTCGACGTGGTCACCGTCGCTTACGAGAACGGCGCGCCCAGGCTGCACCACATTAAAAACGCGTTCATCAAAATGTAATGATGTGGATTCTACCTGTCCCGGCAGCTTTCTCAACCGCTAACCCAAGTTCGACGGACTTGGGCTAAATAAAATACCGAAAAGGGTCGGGACGGCTGCCGTTTTTGCCTCATGCAGATCGGAAAAGGCAAGCATCTTCACTTTAGGGTACGCTGGCTTTGTAGATGACAGTCTGGCCCTGGATTTCGTAGGCGCTGACGCAAGCAGGAATAAGCAGGCTTGCGCCCCGGTATATGGCCTTTTCCTCGCGCGAGCCCAGATCGTAGATCCGGCCCTCGCCTTCGGAGCAAAAAAGGATCTGCACACCGTTATTGTCCTTTTCCAGGTGCGGCTTGTGATTCTGCACGCGGATCACGGAAAGCCGAAATTCCGATGCCGGCGTCGGATACTCGTCCTCGGTTTCGGAAATTGAATGCGCTTCCAGAGCGCTTTTTTCGTCGGTTTCGAAACGCAGAATGCTGAGGAGTTCATCCACATCAATGTGCTTGGGTGTGAGTCCGCCGCGCAGCACATTGTCGGAGTTTGCCATCAGCTCCATGCCCGTGCCCTCCAGATAGGCATGCAGAACTCCGGCCGGAAGATAGAGCGCCTCGCCCGGCTTGAGCCGGATAAGGTTGAGAAGTGAAAGCGCCCCGACATCCGAGGGATATCGTTCGCAGAGCCGGCAGACCCAGTCCAAGGCCGGACCTTCCTGCCGGTGATCGCGGGCAAGAGCCAGTCCGGCGGAAATGATCTGGTCCCGCTCGGAAGCCGCAAGGCGCATGAGCTTGGAGTAAAACCCGGCCAGTCCCTTTGGGTTTGCCAGGCCGGCCACCTCGGCCTTTAGAAGGTCCGTCTTCATGGCGCAAAAAAAGCCGGCAATCTCGCGCAAAGGGCGAAACCCTTTCATGGCCCAAAAGTCCGTGAGCGCGCAGATGATTTCCGGTTTGTGGTTGGGATCCTTGTAGCTGCGGTTTGCGGCGGTCAATGGGATCCCCGCCCGGTTCTCGCGCTCGAATCCTTCCCGGGCCTGTTCGAAATTGGGGTGGGCCTGAATCGAGAGCGGTTCGGCAGCCGCAAGCACTTTGAAGAGAAAGGGAAGCTTGTTGGCAAACCGGTCCGCGATCCGTTTTCCCAAGATCGGCTGAGGGCTGCGGTCGATCAATTCCGTCAACGGTGCTTCTTTGTCCGGCAAAACAATTCTGGATGGCGCCGCGGGGTGGGCGCCCATCCACAGTTCGGCCTGGGGCTTCTGTTGCGGGTTGGGCCTGTCCAGCAATCTGGGAATGGCCGTGGGCGATCCCCATGCATAATCCCTGATCGGATTCTCCAGATAAGAAATGCCGATCTCACCGCTCATGGTTGCCCTCTCCTTTGTGGCGGGAAGGGGCCGGACCTTTTTTCGCCTTCATCGGATCGATTCCAAGCTGTCGCAGGAAACCGGGATTGTCCCGCCATTTGGGACGGACCTTCACGAACAGCTCCACCTCGATCTTGGCCCCGGCCATCTTCGCGATTTCCTTTCTGCTGAATTGCCGGATCTGCCGAACCCGGCGCGCGCCCTCGCCAATGAGAATCCCTTTCTGGCTCTGGGTCTCGACAACCACATCGGCCTGAATGCGAATTGCGCCTTCCTCTTCGTTCCAGCTGTTGACCAGGACGCATGCGGCATGGGGCACCTCGTCGTGGGTATTGAGGATGACCTGGCGCCGGATGATTTCCGCAGCCAGAAAACGCATGTGGGTGTCGGTGGCGTATTCCTCGGGAAAGTGCGGCTCTCCTTGCGGCAGGATTGAAAAAACCCAGGCCAGGATTTCGTCTTTTTTTTCGAGTTTTGTCGCTGTCACAATCCGATACTCGGTGTCCCCAAGAGGCGGATAGGACCGGAAAAATCCGGCGATGCGCTTCCCGGGCTCGGAACAGAGGTCTGCTTTGTTGAACAGAATCAAGGCCCGTTTCTTCTGGGGCGCGACAAGCCCGGCGATCAGCGATTCTTCCTCGCCGAAATCGCGGGACAGGTCCACTATGTAGAGAATTGCGTCGATGTGATCCGGTTCGAGCGTGTCCTCCACCGCCTTGGCCATGGCCTTGTTGATGGCGTGCTTACCTCTGTGCATGCCCGGCGTATCGACGAACGCAATCTGGCCCTCGGGCCGGGTCAGGATTCCCCGCAGGACCTGGCGGGTTGTCTGGGGCAGAGGCGTGACAATGCTGATCTCCTCCCCCAAAAGGGAATTGAGGAGCGTTGACTTTCCTGCATTAGGCCTGCCCACCAGGGCTACAAAACCAAATTTCTTCAGAAGAACCTCTATTCGTTGTATTTGTCGTTATCCTCGGCTCCGCCTTCCTCTTGCGCATTGATGCTCTCGGGCTCTTTGGCTTTTTCCGCGCCATCGGCCGGATCGTATTTTGCGGTCTTGGAGCAGGATAGGACAAGGCCGAGCGCAAAAAGACCGGCAACCAGAATTTTCTTCATGACGAACCTCCCTTTGATTGACACCAAAATACATTTCCGGAATGAAGCGAGCGGGACTGGATAGCGGGATCCGCAGAATTCCTCAACCTGCTAATCTCCGCGGGATCCTGTCAGCATCTCCAGATCGGCGCCTTCCCAGAACCAGGCCCAGACCGGCCCCAAGCGAATTCGCGATTAAATCATCGATATCCGCCACGCGAGCGGAGGAAAGGATCTGCAACGCCTCGATGGAGAGGCTGAGCAAAAAGCAGGCGCAGACCCCAATCCAAATCGGAAGGGAACGGTATCCTGCAGCAAACAGGTACCCCAATGGGACAAACAGGAGAAGGTTCGCCGTCCAATTGTAGACATAAAGGCTATGCGGCATTGGACCGGGCCGAAATGGCGCCAGGTTAATGGGCGCGCTCTGCGTGATCCTGCATTGAAGGATTCCGTACCGGATCAGAAACTCCTGAATCCAGGTTGCGGGCCGGGGGTCCAGTGTTAGCCAAAGGACCAGCGATAGATAGAAAAACAGTCCTGCTCTTTTCCATGGTAAGTGTTGCATTCCCGCATAAAATACAATTTCCCTTGGGCCTTGGCCGGTGCCGGTGAAATGTTCATTGAATTGCGCTTGAAACTCTATTCGGCCACATATGCAATGTGGTGCTGTCTGAGGCCCCCCAGGACCGGGGGACTGTACTCTTTTTTGCTGTTTTCTTGCTTATGGGACCATTGCTCTAGTAATTTATCTTTGGGGATGGAGGTACTATTATATCCAATAACCCAGTAGCGTTTCACTGGGCTTAATCGGTTCAACTGTGGAAATAGAAAAGACCGTCGAAAACGGCGTATGCACGCTTAAGGTGATCGGGTCGATCGACCGATTTGCAAAGGCGTCCCTAAAAAATGCCCTGATCGAGGCAAAACAGTATCAGCAGATCCGCCTGGATCTTTCCAATGTCGATCTGGTGGGATCGGTGTTGGTGAACCTTCTGGTCGAACTCCGCAATCAATCACCTGCCGAAGCGGAGAAACTGATCATCGTCAATCCTCCCGAGCACGCCATGGAGCTTTTGCGGGCATTCCGCCTTGGCAAGCTCTTTCGGATAACGCAAGCCGGATAGATCCTGCAACGCGGTTGGAGGAACACGGCCGCGAAAGCCCAAATCCTTTTTGCCGCTACTCACGGCCTTCAAAGCGAAGGCGAACCACAGAGGACACCGAGGTCGGAGAAGAGCGGGATCTTTCCGGCGCAGGATTACGCCGGCAAAAACGCCTCTGTGTCCTTCATCCCAGCTCTGGATTTCTCTTTGTTGTTGGTCTTCCCCGTTGTGACCTGAGCAGTCACCCTTTTTTGGATATGGGCTTGGGTTTGCCCAGTTTTTGAAGCTGCTGGAGCGCCTGAAACGGATCGACTGGCTCGGCCGAATCCGAAGGCTCGGACGCATGCTCTTCGGACTCCAGGGCGCGGCGAATTTCTTCCTGTTCTTTGTGGAACTCCATTTCCTGAAGAATCCAGTATTCGATTTTTGTTAGGTGATTGACAACGGAACCCAGGGTGCGCGTGATCACCAGGAAAAAGACGAACACGATCGAGAAGGCAATGAGGGATATTGCAAGGTACAGCATGCGTCAGACCCCTGTTTCGAAGGTGGTTTTAAGACCCGGGCTTTTGGGGAACTTCGTCATCAAGGGTGCCCATGCGCCTGCCCAATGAGGCCAACCGCAGATCCGGGCACCGGAAGCGTACATGAAAAGTACGTTGCGTCCGCCCAAATCCAGGACGGCCGCCGATGACGGACAAGAGAGGGCCGCAACCCAAAGCCGCCAAATAACTCGGGTTATCCAAAATATATTGATGGATCTCTGGAGTAAATTTATTTTGTCTGCGCGCGGAAGTGGCGGAACTTGGTAGACGCACTAGATTCAGGGTCTAGCGGGGTCACACCTGTGGGGGTTCAAATCCCCCCTTCCGCAGAAGCCACCTCTCTACTGTTGCAGCCATTTTTTTTCCAAACTCGAAAAGTCCAGTCTGTGTTGCAACCGGCTGTTTGAATAACGGACTTTTTGTTAAAGCATCCCATGATGGAACCTGAAACACCCTCCAAAACCCCTTTGCGCCGCGTCAAACTGCTTTCGGCCGAAACCGTGGAAAAAATCGCGGCCGGCGAGGTGATCGAACGGCCGGCTTCGGTCGTCAAGGAATTGGTGGAAAACTCCATTGACGCCGGCAGCCGGCAGATCCGGATTGAAATACGCCGGGCCGGTTTGGAGCTCATCCGCGTGGCCGACGACGGCTGCGGCATGAGCGCCGAAGATGCGCAGCTGGCCATTCTGCCGCACGCCACCAGTAAGATCGAATCCAGCAAAGACCTGTACCGCATTCAAAGCCTGGGCTTTCGCGGAGAGGCGCTGGCCAGTATTGCCGCGGTCAGCCAATTCAGCCTCGAATCCTCAACAGACGGACGCGAGGGCATCCAAATCGAGGTCCAGGGCGGCGCGGTCCGGCCTCCGGCCCCTTGCGGCCGGGATCGCGGAACCACCATGACCGTGAGCGAATTGTTCTTCAACACGCCGGCGCGAAAGAAATTTCTGCGCAGCGAACGGGCCGAGATCGGCCGGATTTTGGAGACGATCGAGGAAATCGCCCTGGCGTTTCCCCGCATTGGATTTGCGGTTCGCCATAACGGTCGCGAGGCTCTTGATCTGCCGCCTGCATCGGGCTACGAAGAACGCTTGGCTTCGGTCTGGGGAAAAGGCTTGCTGGAACAGAGCGTGACCGTACTTCATTCCGCGGATGGAATCGGCGTGCAGGCTTTTTTGGGGCATCCCCAGGCGGCCGCCGTTACCTCGCGGGATCAGCGGATCTGGGTCAATGGGCGGGCCATTTCGGATCGCAGGCTGCAGTCCGTGGTGAGGCGGGCCTACGGCACGCTGTTGCCGCGCGACCGGTATGCGCGATTTGCCATGTTCCTGCAGATCGATCCGGAACAGATCGACGTCAATGTGCACCCGACCAAGCGCGAAATTCGGTTCTCGCAGGAGAGCCGCGTCCTGGATGTCATCTATTCACAGGTTTCCAAGGCCCTTCGGATTGGGGAGTTTGCCGCGGCTTCGTTCAGCTCCGGGCCGCCCGCGCCAAACCCGGCGCAGGTCGACGAGTCGCCGCAAACAACTTTGGATTTCGTGCGCGAGACACCGCCGCAATACTCCGCGTCCGCCGGCAGGGGAAATCCAAATACAGACAGCCGGGGACCTCACGATTTGTCGCAAGGTCTGAAGAAAGGGCCGGCCATGGAGACGGCAACGGGTTTTGCAGCCGGCCAAAGCGGTGCACCCGAACCACCGGCCCCAAGCGCGGACCATTCCGCGGGGCCCGGCCCGCAGGGCGCCGGCCCGGAAATGGGCGCAAACTACTTTCAACTCCATAGCCTCTACATTCTTACGCCGATTAAAAACGGACTGCTTCTGATCGATCAGCATGCGGCGCACGAACGAATCCTCTACGAACGCGCCCTCGACGAACTCAAGCGCCCTTCGGGGGCCTCGCAGCAGCTCCTCTTCCCTGTGTTGGTTGAGCTCAGGGTCCTTGAATACGAAATGGTCGAGAGCATGCTGGAATCCTTCGCGCGCCTGGGCTTCGACATCAAGCCGTTTGGCGGAACCAGCATATCAATTTCCGGTATTCCGCCTTCGGTGTCGATCAACGCGGCCGAGATGACGGTGCGCGACATGATCGGCCAGCTGCTGTCGGCCGATGATCGCTCGGAGACAGACGACCGGATCGCCAAATCCTTTGCCTGTGGAGCGGCCATCAAAGCAGGCCAGGAGCTGAAACTGGAGGAAATGGTGTCGTTGGTGGATATGTTGTTTTCGACCCGTAATCCCTACACTTGTCCTCACGGCAGGCCCACGCTGGTACGTATGCCACTGGATGAGATTGCCAAACGTTTTCTTCGATAAAAGAAGGAAGACCTGCTATGGAAAATTCAGAAATTCAGATTGTTTTGCCGGTGCAATTTACACGCAAGGAATCCAAATCATTTCTGCAGATGGTCCGCGACAAACTGGGCGCAGGCCCCACGGAGCTTACCTTCGATGCATCCAGGCTGGAATTCATCGACTCCACTGGAATCGGGGCGCTTGTGGAGGCGTTGCGGCAGGTCCGTGAAAACGGCGGCGATGCGGTCGTGACCGGCCTGCATGGCGAAGCCCGGAATTTTTTTCGAAGCACCTCGCTCGATCGCCTGTTTCATCTGCGGGACGGCAATCAGGTGCAGCGCGCCGCGGAGCACCTCTTTGGCAACAACGCCGTAAACATCAAGTTCGATATGACCCTTGAGCAGTGCGGCAATGCTTGTATTGTTCGCCTCTCGGGTCTCATGGATCTGCCCAATGGCACGCGCCGATTCAAAGAGAAAATGCTGCTGGCCATGACCGCATATCACCAGTTCATTCTGGAAATGACAAGCCTGACGTATCTGGACAGCATGTCCATTTCCGCCTTGGTCAGTCTGGCCCAAATCCTGCGGAGCTCGGGTGGAAAACTGCGCATTTGCGCGCCCAACGCCCTTGTATCCGAAATGTTCCAAAATCTGAATCTGCAAACCTTGATTCCTGTCTTTGATACCCTGGATCAGGCCCTGGCCGATGTATGATGCCGCCCAATGCGGAGGCAGCCCCGGCCTGCACACAAAGGAAAACCATAGTTGAGCAACCAATATTCGATCGATCGTTTCACCAAAGAAGTCCGGCAATTCTATCGTCGGCACGATCTCCCGGTCGCATTTCCGCCCAAGATTCTTAAGAGCCTTGGCCGCCCGGCGGATATCGTGCCCGAGAAGGGCCGAATGGATCTGCGTGATCTCAATGTCATCACAATCGATCCCGACATAGCCCGTGATTTTGACGACGGCCTTTCGGTGGAGACCGCCGATGATGCAACGGCCGTGATCGGGGTCCACATCGCCGATGTTTCGCACTGGGTCGCCCAAAACGGCCCCGTGGATCGCGAAGCCCGCATGCGCAGCAACAGCTATTATTTCCCCTGGGGATTTGTGCCCATGCTGCCCGAACGGCTGACATGCGATATCTGCTCGCTTCGGCCCGGGCAGGACCGCTACGCGGTCTCGTGCCTGTTCACCATACGGGGAATGCGGATTGAAGAGGTTCGGTTCACCACCAGCCTTATCCGGAGCCGCAAACGGCTTACCTACAAAGAAGCCCAATCCATTCTTGACGGCGCCCTCGTGCCCGAAGAGGCTTGGCTGGCCGAATCGCTTCGTTTTCTGCACAAGGCCGGCCTCGAACTTCGCCGGGAGCGGGAGAAGCGCGGCGGCCTGAGCTTCGATCTGCCCGAGCATGAAGTCATCGTGGACCGGGAGGGCCGGCCCCTGGAATTGCGCAAGCGCGAAGTCCTGGAATCGAACCGGCTTGTGGAAGACTGGATGCTGGCCGCCAACGAGGCTGTTGCCGCGCATCTTACGCGGGCCGGGGTTCCCATGCTTTACCGCAACCACCAGCACCCGCTTCCCGAGGATGTGGACGAGTTTCATGAGCTTTGCCGGGCCCTGGAGCTGCCCGTGACCGGAAAAGATATGGCCTCGCGGTTTCGAAGCGTCATCGTGAAGCTGCAGGAACACCCAGCCGCATCGGTCCTTCACCGGATGCTCCTGCGCACCGTGCCCAAAGCGCGATACGAGCACCGCAATCGCGGTCACTTTGGAATCGGCGCACGGATCTACACCCATTTCACCTCTCCCATCCGGCGTTACCCGGATCTGGTTGTGCATAGGGCGCTCAAGCGGCTTCTGACGACCGGCCCGGCAAAACGGTCGAAGAAAATGCGCCGCCGCGACACGGATCTTTACAAGGTGGGCTTCCACTGTTCCGAACGCGAGCAGCTGAGCATGAAAGCGGAGCGGGAAGCCTATAAATGGCTGGCCTGCGAATTCATGCGCGACAAGGTGTCCAACCGATATTCGGGATTTGTATCGCACATCGCCGATTTTGGCGTATTCGTCCAGCTCCGGGAAATCCCCGTGGAAGGCCTGATCCCGCGCGACGATCTTCCGTGGCACCTGCACTATAACTCGCGCACGCTGGCGCTGGAAGGCAGCAAGGGAAAACCCGAGCTTCGGATTGGTCAGGAGGTAAACGTCATGGTCACCCGCAGTGATCCCGAGCGCCGTCAGCTGGACTTGGCCTTGATCTCGGAGGAGCAGTCTCCACGCGGGAAGCCCCGCCGAATTAAGGCTCACGCTGAGCATTGAAAAACGGATGTGACGGGATTTGGTGTTATCCTGTCTAATTCTTTCTTTATCTTGATCATGCGCATCTCCTTCTACACCTTCGGCTGCCGAACAAACCAGAGCGAGACCGAAGAGCTTGCGGCGCGCTTCCGCGAGTGCGGCTGGGCTTGCGTTCCGTTCGGCGATCCTGCCGATGTTGTGGTCGTTCATACGTGTACGGTCACGGCGCGCAGCGACGCAAAGGCGCGGCAGCTTCTGCGGCGGATTGCGTCCGAACAGCCTCTGGCGCGCCTGGTGATTGCCGGGTGTGGCGTGGAACGCGATGCCGGGCAGTTTCGCGACTTGGAATCCGTCGTGCTGACAATTGGAAACAAGGAGAAGCACCGGCTTCCCGAGTTGTTGGCCGGGGCTGGTTTGACGGACTCCGGCGCGCCCGCGGAAAACAGGGCCCGGGACCGGACTCGTCCTTCTGTGAAAATCCAGGAAGGATGCGATTGCTTCTGTTCGTATTGCATTGTGCCGTTTGTGCGCGGGGCGCCGCGTTCGTGGCCGTGTGAGAGCATTCTGGAACAGATCGGCGGCCTGGTAGCGTCCGGCGCAAAGGAAATCGTGCTGACGGGAACCCATCTGGGCCTATACGAGCACGCAGGGACGCGACTGGCCGATCTGGTGGGCCGGGCCGCGGAGATCCCGGGTGAATTCCGCCTTCGAATCTCGTCGCTCGAACCCATGGGAATCGAGCCGCGGCTCATCGAGCTTGTATCCAAGCACCCCAAGGTGTGTCCGCATCTCCATATTTCTTTTCAGAGTTTTTCCGATCCCGTTCTCCTGCGCATGGGCCGTCCCAACAAGATCTCCCAGGCAAGTGAACTGCTCAAGACAATTCACAAGGCCAACAGCAGCCTGCGTATTGGATGCGACCTGATCGTGGGCTTTCCAGGAGAGACGGACGAATTATTCGAAGAGACGTGCCTGCGGGTGGAGGAGTTGCCGATTCATTACGGTCACGTGTTCCGTTTCTCGCCGCGGCCCAAAACCGTGGCAGCCGGTCTTCCCGGCCGTTTGCCAAATTCCGTTTTGGTGGAGCGCAGCCGCAGAATCCGCGGCATCCTGACCGCCAAGCACCGGGAATTCGTAGCCCGTCAATGGGGACAGAATCATGTTGTGCTGGTGGAGAATGCAGCGCAGAAGAGCGGGTTCACCGAAAATTACCTGCGCGTGCGAATCCGTACGTCGGCAAGCCTGGAAGCGAACCGGTTTTATCCCGTGAAGATTCTGCGTCTGGCTGGCAGCACGATCGAGGCGGACCCGGCTGAGAATGAGACGGGAAGGCGGCTGACCTGATGGACTTGCTTTCCCTGTTTGGATTATCTTCCTCCGTGGAGGACTCGGCAAAATGAATTGGTTTTCACGGCTCAAAGCGGGCCTGTCCAAAACGCGCGAGAGCACCCTCGGCCGCATTGCCGCGGTTGTCACGGGTCGCGGCAAGCTGGACGAAGAAACGCTTTCGCAGATCGAGGAATGCCTCCTGCTGGCGGATGTGGGTGTGGACCTGGCCGCCGAACTGATCCAGGGTTTGTCCCGGAAAGCGCGCGAAGAACATCGCAGCGACGTGAATTTTGTAATGGACTATTTGCGCGCCGAAATCGCCCGGATCGCGATGGGCGAGCAGGCGCAGGTGGCCATGGACCAAAAACCGTGGATCATTCTGGTCGTCGGCGTGAACGGCGTGGGCAAGACAACGACAATCGGTAAAATGGCCCGGCAATTCACGTCCAACGGAAAGAAGGTTCTGCTGGCCGCGGCCGATACATTCCGGGCGGCGGCCGGAGAGCAGCTCGAGTTGTGGGCCGGAAGAGCCGAGGCGGGTCTGATTCGTCACCAGGATGGTTCGGATCCCGCGTCGGTCGTATACGACGCCGTTGCCGCGGCGCGCGCCCGGGCCGTCGATGTGCTCCTGATCGATACAGCGGGCCGGCTGCACACCAAATCGAACCTGATGGAAGAGCTCAAGAAAATCGATCGGGTGTTGAAGAAATTCGATCCGGCCTATCCGCACGAGACGCTGCTTGTGATCGATGCGACGACCGGCCAGAATGCGCTGACCCAGGCCCGGGTCTTTAGTCAGGCCGTGGGCTGCACGGGAGCGGCGGTGACAAAGCTTGACGGGACGGCCAAGGGCGGAATGATCCTGGCGCTGCAGAAGGAATTGAAGCTGCCGGTGCGGATGATTGGCGTGGGCGAGGGGGCCGACGATCTTCAGCCATTCGATGCGGGTGAATTCAGCCGGGCGCTGTTCGACAATGCGGCAACCCGGGAGATGAGTGCGTGAGCGAGACTCCGGAAGCCAATACCCCTGCCTCGCAGGAAAACGACATTCTTCAGCGGCTTCGGGCCGACCCCAAGGACCATAAGGCCCTGTATGAGGCGAACGCCTTGTATTGGCGTTTTGTGTCGGAATTCGTGCGCAACCAGGCCGGCGGTCCGCAAAAAGAAGAAATTGACCTTTCCGGACCACGTCAGATCATCGATTTTGGCGTATTCGATTTGGCCATTCTGGAAAAAGAGTCCCCCGCGCGCGGAAAAGTCGAGGCGCTGCTTAAGAAAAAAGACGAGGATTCTTCCGGGCTTCACTTTCTTTCGAGCTGGATTCAGCGTCAGTATAAAATCCTGCTCAATTTCAATAAGCGAAATGCCATTAAAGCAGCCATTGCGGCCGGGGAACGCGAGCTTGCGAAACTGGCCGAGGAGGTCGAGAACCTACAACGCGCGCGCGCGGACCTGTATACCAAGACGATTCGCGACGTTCTGTCGCGGCGGGGCAATTTTTCCAACGCCCTTTTCGAGCAATACAAGGGAAAGGCCGAGCAATTCTGCGTGCGCGAAAGCATGCTTCTCGAAAGTCTTCTGCGAAAACGGAGCATCGCCCGCGGCGTTTTTATGAATCTGGATGAGAAACGCACGCACATCCAGAAAGAGAAAGAACTTGAATCCCTGGGCGAGCGCTGCAATTCGTATATCGGAGAGATGGGCCAGAATGTGACCGAGGGAAACGTGCGGCTCATTGGATCCAAAGTCGACGAGAAAATTCGAAAGACCGTGGACAGCCGTGAACGCGTCCGGAAACTGAGAGAAGATCTGGAGAAGGTGACCGAAGAATCTTCGCTGCTCACGCCCGCCGAAGTCAGTCTCCGGCTTGGAGAAGAGATCGATTACATCCGCGACCTGACCAAGCTCAGTTCAAACCGGTGCCGGTGCGAGCCGATTTCGGTGCTCCACGGAATGCAGGATATGATAACACCCGAGGCGGTGGCCGAGGTTCTCGATCGCGTCGATGAATTCGATCCTTACCTGTACCGCAATGACCGCGTGGCCAACATCGGCAGACCGGCTGTTCTTCTGGTCCCGGGCAAGGGAAACGGCCTCTACGATTGGAAGAACAACGCCCTGGTCATTCCGCTGATGCCTGTCATGGGAGCGGATGTCTCCGTGATCAGTGCCGTGGTGGAATTTCGCATCGATATCGACGAAGAGAAAAAGGTGATGTATAGCTACAATCAAATCAAGGAATACGCGGGCATCAAGTCGGGCTGGGCATTGCGCCAGCGCTTTGTGAAGGACTACACCATCTGGATGCTCAGCGAGTCCAAAGGCTACCGGTTGCTAAGTCGCGATGTGCGAACCTGGTTCGAGCACGAAATCGGGCCCGGCAAAAACGAGGTCATCGTCCCCTTGAAGTACGCCATGTTTCAATTCAACCAAAAGCAGTTTGACGAAGTCTTTTCCTCGCTGCAGCTCAAGACCAGCACGGAAGGGTCAAACGACCCTGAAGCCTGGTTTGGGCTGGGCATTATCCACGCGCAACGCGAAAAGTGGGACAAAGCCGAAGAGGCGTTTAGCCGAAGCGTATCCCTGGCTCCGGCCGAGCCGCGGCCCATGTATAATCTGGCACTCTCCTGTTGGAAGAACGGCAAGAAGCAGGACGCGATCAAGCATTTCACAAACTACATCAAGCTGAACCCCGCAAGCTGGTGGTCGGCGGTTGCCCGCGAGCACATCATGAAATTGAAGTAGCTTCGAAGACGTTGAGTTGTTGAATCGTTGAGTCGATACGACCAAAGAGTAACGTGGGGCTGGAGAATCGAGGCTGGCTTTTCAGGGCCGAAACTCCGCAATGTCCCCCTCGCCGAGGGGGTGCCCAAAGGGCGGGGGAGGTTGAGGCGGATGCAGAAACCCTGTTTTCCACAAATCAATTCGAGCCCCAGCCCCCTCTTGACCCATGCGATTCCCAACTGACAAGCCTCCCATTTTTCGCGGGCTCCTCCCGCTGGTACTTGTCACGCTCCTGGGCTTCAGTGCCAAATTCTACCCGGGGCCGACACGCGATTGGTTCAACAACTCCCTGGCTGGAGTATTCTACGAGATTTTCTGGTGCCTGGCCGCCGCACTCGTTCTTCCGCGAGCCAAGCCCTGGCGCATCGCAATCGGAGTTTTGGCCGTGACATGCGGATTGGAGGTGCTCCAGATTTGGGATCCTCCTTTTCTCCACGCAATACGAAGCACATTCCCAGGCGCCACGATCCTGGGCACCACGTTTACGTGGACGGATTTTCCCTACTATGTTGCGGGCTGCGGCTTGGGGGGGGCGGGGATGCAATGGCTGCGAAGGGAAGGAAAAAACAGAGGCGGAAGCCGGAATACAGAATTTGGAATGAGGCCTTAGTCGCGCTTGGCCAAAGGTTTTTGGATTTCGAATTCCCCTTTGGTTTTGTTCTTGCTCACAACTCGCGACTCACGACCGACAACTAAATCCTTCGGCCCCAATCCTCGATCATCTCGGCAAAGGTGTCTTGCAGATTGTGCTGCGGCGCCCAGCCGGTTTCGGTTTTGGTTTTTGCGTTGTCCCCGCAGAATCGCTCGACTTCGCATGCCCGTTTACGGCTGGGGTCATCGCAGATGGTTGCTTTTACACCCGAGGCCCGGATCATCATATCGATGTAGTCGCGGAGGGGACGCGCGTTTCCCGAGCACACATTATAGATTTCACCCGGCCTGCCTTTTTCGAGCAGCGCGATGTAGCCCGCCGCCACATCGCGAACATCCAGAAAATCACGCTCAACCGAAATATCGCCCAACGGAATTTGCGCAGGGATATCGCCTTTTTTGATCCGCGCCAGCGTTTTGGCCACATGCGGGAAAATGAAGCGCTCCGGCTGACCGGGGCCGGTGTGATTGTAGGACCGGGAAATGACAATATGGAGGCCATAGGTCTTTGCGTAGCTGACGCCCAGGGCTTCCATGGCCAGCTTGCTGGCGGCATAGGGGCTTGCCGGGAGGGTGTTATCGGTTTCGCGAAAGCCATTGAGGCTCGACGGCGTTGCGTTTCCGTGCACCTCGCCCGAACTGACAAGAAGAACCCGCGCCTGGGGACAAATCAGGCGAACCGCCTCCAGAAGACGAAAGGAACCCTCGATATTGACGCGAAACGTGAGCGCCGGATCCTTGATGGAAAGCCCCACATTGCTGACGGCGGCCAGATGGACGATTCGTTGGGGCTTCACATCGGAGAAGTAGGCTTCGAGAACGCCGGATTCGGCAATGTCGAGGCGGCGATACGTTGCGGACTTTTTTGCGGGCGGCGGATCGACAAGGGCCGTTCCGTAAACCGGACCGTAAGGCTCGGGAAATGCCGCCAGCAGGTGCTGGCCGACAAAACCTTCAAGCCCTGTCACAAGGATGGACATGATCGGTTCTCCTTGATCAAGCCGGCCGCGGCTGCCAGACCCAATTCATAACTCGCCGGCCCAAAGCCGCTGATCTGGCCTTTGCAGACCGGCGCGATCAACGAAACACGGCGGAAATCCTCCCGGGCGTGGATGTTGGAGAGATGGACCTCGATCACCGGGACCGCAATCGCGGCAATCGCATCCCTCAGCGCCACACTGGTGTGCGTAAACCCCCCTGCATTAAGAATGACCGCTCCAAAGCCGTTGGTACCCGCAGCCTGCACGCGGTCGATTAGCTCGCCCTCATGGTTGGTCTGAAAAAAATCCAGCGAGAGTCCCAGTGTTTCTGCCTGACTTCGCAGTGTCTTCTCGATATCGGCCAAGGAGGTTGTTCCATAGACGGTCTTCTCGCGCTGCCCCAGAAGGTTGAGGTTGGGGCCGTTGAGGACGAGAATCTTTGTCAGGACCTTGACTTTTTCAGCCATTCTTCCTCCCCCAAGGCCGGAGTGGACACGGAATGCCGTGTCCCTACAGGATTGTCCAGTGGGTTATCGGTTTGCATCGGTTCTTGATTTCTCAACTACATCTTACGCTTGACGACTCGCGCCTACACCTTATCCCACTTGGGATCGATATCCGCGACGGAGCGATATCCGCGCGCCATGTAAATCGCATCGACCAGCACCATGCGCGTCATGGCTTCGCAGACCGGGTAGACCCGGGGCAGCAGCGTGGCGTCGCGCCGCGTGATCGGCGAAAGCACGGTATTCTCCATCTTTTCCATATTGACGCTGGGCTGGGCCACGGAAACCGTGGGCGTGGACTTCACGGCCACCCGGATCCGGATGTCTTCGCCGTTGGAGATTCCGCCCAGAAAACCGCCGCAGTGGTTGGTCTTAAAGCGAACGCGTCCGCTTTTTGGATCCACATACGGTTTGTCGTTCGATTCGGAACCCAGCATTTCCGCATGGCGGAATCCGGCGCCGAATTCCATTCCTTTGACTGCGCCAATGGACATAATGGCGTGCGCAAGCATGGCCGAAAGCTTGTCGAACACCGGCTCTCCCAAACCAGCCGGCACATTGTGCGCGATCACTTCGATCACGCCCCCGCAGGTCTCGCCCATGTCTTTCACCTTGAGGACATCCGCGATCATTTCTTCGGCTTTCTCAAGATCCGGGCAATTGAGATGGTTTTTGCGATAATTATTCTTTGCTTCTTCATAGGTCAGATCCCTGGCCTTGATCCCGTGCGACTCGGTAATGAATGCAATCACATCGATTCCCATTCTGTCAAGAATGGCCTTGGCCACGGCGCCGCCGGCCACACGGCTGGCCGTTTCGCGGCCCGATGCGCGGCCCGCGCCAACCCAGTCGGCATACTCGCCGTATTTCTTGAAGAATGTGTACTCGGCGTGGCCGGGCCGGATCTCGTCTTTGTATTCGCGGTATTGCTGCATGTGGACATCTTCAATATCCACATTGGGAATCACAATTCCCACCGGAGCACCGGTCGTGAGGTCGCCTTCCATGACGCCGGAGAAGATGTAGGCTTTGTCGGTTTCTTTGCGCGGTGAATCGAGCTTGCTCTGTCCAGGCTTGCGCTTGTCCAGTTCGGTTTGGACCATGTCTGCCGTAAGCTTGATTCCCGGCGGAACGCCATCGACAATCGCCAGCAATCCGCCATAGAGATCTTTGGGAATGGGGAGTTTTTTTCGGAACCCACCCGAGTAGGATTCGCCGCAGCCGGTTACACGGAACAATCGACCGAATGTATTGCCGAACATGATGCCTCCGCTTAGAGTGGAAAGATAAGAGAATAAAATCGTTTCTCTTCAAGTGCGATGTCCAAAAGTTCCTTTTGCCGTGCTCTCCAGGGGGGGGCGGGAAATGTTCATAAAGGCACACCAGCAGTATCTCTGCGGGTCTGGCTTTCAACAAGTCATGCAGGGAAGGCCGGTCCTGAAACGCAACCTTTCATTGAAATCATTATTCTCGTGATTCTCATAAAGCCATTTGTTTTCCATACACGCATATATTGCAATGATATGATTACCAATAACTTTGTTTTCCAATTTTCGAGAATACATTATCGCTTTAGATTTCAATCAATTAGCGATACAAATTCAATCACAATTAGTATGCTTGGAAAACATTGAATTGCTATTATGTTTTCCGTTATATATAATTACTACATGGTCCCAAACAGCGAAATATTCAGATATGCCGACTACCGCAGCTTTCTTCGTGATTATTTTGTATCCCAGAAGAAGGCAATTCCAGGGTTCTCATACCGGCTTTTTGCTCAAAAGGCCGGATTTGCCTCCCCGGCGTTTTTCAAGCTTGTTGTCGACGGGAAGAAAAACCTTTCCAAGGAAAGCGTACTCAAACTTAGTCGCGCCCTGGGTCTCAATGCGAAAGCATCGGATTATTTCGAAGACCTTGTCTTTTTCGATCAATCAAAAGACATCCGCAACAAATCGCATTTTATGGACCGTCTTCAAAAGCGCCGGCCCAAGGACGATCCCGCCCGTTTGCTGCCGCCGGAGTATGGGTATTTCTGCAAATGGTATTACGGCGTGGTCCGGGAGATGGTCGATTTGCCGGATTTCGATGAGGATCCGCAATGGATCAGTCATAAGCTCAATGGAAGAATCAGTGCGCAGGAGGCCGGAGAGGCAATCCGGTTTCTTACGGCAAACGGCTTTCTGAGTCGGAAGGAAAACGGAAAACTATCGAAGAAGAGCATCGCCTCGCCCGGAGAGCCAAAGGACGCGAAGGTCGCAGCAGCGATTGCGCAGCACCATCAGGTCGAGATGACCGGCTTGGCAAGGGAAGCGATCATGAAACAGCCAAAGGACACGCGCACCAGCGTCAACCTATCGCTGTGTTTGTCCCGGCGCGGTTACGAATCGGCTTTGGAGAAGATCGCGCGGCTCCGGAAGGAGCTGCTGGAAATTGCGGCCTCGGACTGGATTGTCGACCGAGTGATACATCTGAATGCAAATCTGTTTCAAATGACCAAGAACCCGGATTCGGAGCGAAATCGGAATTGACTCGATTGCGGAGGTATCCAGAAAATAAAATTGCGCTAATCCTATACCCTGTTCACCTCTTGAGAGAAGCAAAAAAGGAGGAAAGGTCCCATGATGCACGACAAAGACGACCGCATTTCGAGCTTTTTGGATAGTCAGAGGAGATCTCTGGAAGATGCCTTCTTCCTGGAAGAGGATAAGCGGCTCCTTGAGCAGTTGCGCACCTTGCGCGCGATGCAGGAAACCAAGGAGTCTCTGGCCAAAGCATCGGGAATCGACAATAACGCTGTGCTCGAAAAGCTCGTGAAGCTCGATATCAGGCCCGAAACGGTGGCCTCGCTGGCGTTGGTTCCTCTAGTCGAGATTGCCTGGGCCGATGACGTGGTGGACGAAAAGGAAAAAGCGGCAATTCTCAACGCCTCCACATCCTTCTTCAATGCCGGGAGCATCGATCACGGCATTCTCAAGCAGTGGATGACACACAGGCCGCCGGCCCGCCTGTTGAAGGCGTGGGCGCATTATATTCAGGGCCTATGCGAAAGGCTGACGCCGGAGGAGAAGGAGGGGCTTAGGCAAAATTTGCTGGGCCATGCCGAGATGGTTGCCAAGGCGAGCGGCGGGTTGCTGGGTATTGGCGCAATATCACGGGCGGAAAAGGCAATGCTTAACAAACTTGAACAAGCCTTTGGACACGCCTGATGACACTACCGGTCCGAAGGAAATTAGAATCGCGGGCATTGATTCTTGTTGCGAATTCCGCTTAATTCTCCAGGTCCACATCCAAGTTCGGCCTGCAATTTGTCTTTGCGGATAACGGATTCAAGCCCATGAAAATCGGTTTAATCAATCCGGCAAGCTGTCCCGAATCCGGCAGGGACCTTTATTCCTGCCCTATTGTCGGGCCTCTTTTTAAAATGCAGCCCGCAACCCGAATGGCCCTGGGGCTTCCCCTTGCCCTCCCAACGATCGCTGCGCATACCCCGGACGGGCATTCAATCAAGATCATTGACGAAGAAATTGAGCCTATCAATTTCGATGAACCCTTCGATCTTGTTGGGCTTACCGCCATGACGTACAAGGCAACCAGGGCTTACGAGATCTCGGAGCAGTTCCGAAAAAAGGGTGTTAGAACCGTGATGGGCGGCATTCATGCCTCCATGTGTCCGGAGGAAGTTTTGCGGCACGTTGATTCGGTCGTCATCGGCGAGGCGGAAGAAACCTGGCCCCGTCTTGTTGTGGACGCTCAAAGCGGAAATCTGAAACGGCGCTACACCGCAATTGGCTATCCCGATGTGACCGCATCAAAAGTTCCGCGGTACGACTTGGTCAAGAACCGCAACTACCTGTATACGTATCTTCAGACGACCAGAGGGTGTCCGTATGATTGCGGCTTCTGCACCGTGACGAAACACAACGGCCGAAAGCTCCGCAAGAAGACGGTGGAACAAGTGATTCAGGAATTGGACGCCACAATCCGCCTGCGTCCTACCAGAAGAGTGCCGGTTAAAGACAGGCATGGAAAACGTAAGACCCTTGTGGGCACCATCGCTTTTATTGACGACAATTTTGCCATTGACCGCAAACATGCACTCGACATCTGCCGCGCCTTAAGGGAATACCAGGAAAACAACGGCTACATCGTTGCATGGTACACCCAGGTCAACTATTCGGTGGGGCGCGACCCCGAGCTGGTTTCCGCCATGGCGAAGGCGAACTGTCTTCATGTGTTTGTGGGATTTGAAAACCTGGACCCGGATGTTCTTCGGGCCGCCAACAAGAAAATGAATTCGCCTGAAAAGTACGAAGAGGCAATTCGGGGTTTCCAGAGCCAGGGAATTCGCGTGATCTATTCGACCATAATCGGCGATGATAAGTGCTCGTCGCAAAGCGCTGAGCAACTGGCCCGATTCATTGACAACGCAAATGTTTTTCACGTGCTGCTAAACATTCTGACCCCGTATCCCGGAACAAGGCTCCGCGAAGAAATGAGCGCGCAAAACCGTCTTCTTCCCATGGACGCAAAGCAGTACAATATCCGCAATCTGGTTTTTGAACATCCGAGGCTGCGAGCCGACGAGCTACATTCCATTTATGTTTCGCTCTGCGAGCGTATCTTTGGTTTTGATGCCATGATGAAACGCGGCAAAAAGCTCCTGGTCCGAAAAGGCCTGTCCTTTCCGCTTTGGCTTCGCCCAATCCTTGTCTTGGGGTTTGTTGCAGGCTCGCTTCTTTTGGTGGCCCAGCGACGAATCTACTGGCGAACCGCCCTGAAGACCATTTTTTCCGCGCATTCGCTTGTCTGCCCCGGCACACTGTATGCGCTTGAATTACTTTCCGTAAGCGCGGATTACGATGACTTCGCGCGGAAAGAGAAAATGAGACTGGCCGCAGCCTGATGGAAGAACTCTTACGCTCTTCCCTAAGGTCTTGCCGGGGCTCCACCGGGCGCGAATTCCGATGCTGCTATATTGATCATGTAACGCTTGAGCGTTACCGCATCGGCGTTTCCGTCCAAAACAGGAAATGGCCGATACTGGTTCTCAGCGGAACCAGTCTGCCTGTTTCGTGCAGCCAGGGATTGCTGCTGCATATCATGAGATCCGGATTCGAGGTTGCCACAATCGAAAACCCGATTGGAGGGCCTTTCGATTTTCACATCAACCCCAAGCGGGAACGTCCGGCGGCTCTTCGTACCTTTCTGGAACATTTAAAGAATCAAGGGGTATCACGAATAACCGCAGTGGCCCAATCCTATTCGTCTTTTGAGTTAATCAGAACGCTTCTGGACCACCCGCATGAACTTCGAGGCTTCATTCCGCACCTGATTCTTGTCAATGCCCCCGGCTTGGATAAACACAACGGATATTTCCGCCACCTTTTTCGATTTTTCTGGAGCCACACAATCCGGGGGGTTGCAAACAGGCCCGCACCCGGCCTGACAGCCCGAGGCTATTCGAAGAGGGATGAAAAAGAGGGAATTTGCATTTGGATGGCAAAAACCTTGCGAAATTCCGCCCGGAGTCTTCGAGAGCTTAAGGATATCGTCACGTACAAAACTATTGAACCGATCGCGCGGCTCATGGATCACGGATTTGACGTCAATTTCTTTCTTCAAGAGAACGATCAAGTCGTGCCGGCCAAAATTTCTCAGCGGGAGCTGAGGGGCACAATCCCCGATTCGCACATCATATGCGTTCCCGGCGGGCACAACGATCTGTTTTTCCAAAAATGGCAGCGTCCCGCCTTTGTGGATTTCATTAATCAGGTTCGTTCCAGGCCGCCGTTTCCAAGGGCTTTGGGGCCAGAAACCACCTAGCCTCACCGATGATTCATCTGTTTTTTGCCAGTTGCCTTTAGCGGTTCAGCGCGCACCAAAAAACCGGCCCTGTATCATCCACCGGAAACCGATTCCGTGGAGTAGGGGAAGGTGACGTTCGCCACCGACCCCGAAATGCACTTGAAAGTAATCGTCTCCCGTATCTCCACTGGCTCTAGTAGTTCAGCCGTTGCCCGGTGATACGGTTCCACGTCATACGCGAATGCGAATGCTTCGTCATAGTCTCACTTACCTTTCTTGGCAACCAATCTCAGTTTAGTATAAACTGTATGGTGTATAGCGTAATTTTTGGTTTCCCGTTGAATGCGGCCCGCCACTATCCCAGGCGCAATCCCTTGCTCTTTTGCAAAGCCCACAACCGTTGCATCCGAAGAATGCATTTTGTACCTCCGCATGAAACTCTCCCAATCCGAAGGTGGGACGAGGAAGTCCCTGGCCCATTTATTTGCCTCATCCTCCTTAGGGTCACTGCGGCCTTGAAATTCAAGAAAACGCTCCTTTTTGCCATGTAGAAGGATATGGGCCGCCTCATGAAAGAAAGTAAACCAAAGGTGATCATCGCGTTTATGCCGCAAACTTTGCTGAATCAGGGCTTTTTCCGATGAGAGCCACCGCGTAAATCCGCTCACATGCGTTTTGGGAAGCTCGGATACCATTACGTGCGCAACACCGGCGCTCGCGCACAAAGCAGGCAATTCTGCATTCTGGCGTTCTATGGCTTCTGCTGTCAGTTTCCGGATCTTACAAAGCGCATCGCAGAACTTCTGTTCGCTGTATGGCTCGCATTTGATCTTCGCTGCTTGAATCTCACCGTGGCGTAACCAGGCGCTAAGGTCCTCCAACTCGCTTCTGTAGGTGGACGATTCTCGTGCAGCACCGGCAAGCTCCGTGTAAGTCTGTTGCCATTGATCGAATCCTGCTACGCCGAAAAACCGCAAAAGGTTCTGAACGCGTTCGAGCTGATCGGTCACATCGGGAACCCAGCCACGCTTAGCCATTTCCTTATAAGAGAATCGGCGTAGTCTGCCCACCGCAGCCTTGAGGGATTCCTGGTCTACCTCGCGGGCGCGAAATTCACGGTATTTCACCTCCATGCTATTCCATAAACACGCATTTACCCCTGTTACCTTCTCTAATTGCAGCGACGTCTCTGCCGTTATTGGTGCAGTTCCCTTGATGATCTCGTGTATTGTCTTCTTGGTGCGTCCCATTCGATCGGCCAATTCCACCTGTGTAAGCTTGTTTTCGTCAAGCCATTCTTGAAGAATAGTGCCAGGCGGCACGGCATAGTTCGGGCTAAACTGGTTTTTTGTGCTTTTTATCATGTGGGTCCACTACTCCCCGGATTCTTACGGCGGTCACCTTGTTCCAGTCCAACCCCCCCGCATCCTGCTCGGGGATGGGGTTGTGGTCGGGTTCGAAAACGAGCCGCCATTTGCCATCCAAATCGCAGGTAATCCATCCGTCTTTGTCGCAGGTAAGCTCGTGAAAGCCGCCAGGGGTTGGCGGGCGCAAACATTGAAGATTGGGTGCGGCACTGATTTGACTCATGCGCATCAAAATTTTCTTTGATTGGTCTTTTCCCCGATTACGAAGGAGCTCCTTTCTATCATTGAACTCCTTTCTAAGCCTATTATTGATGAAGGTTATATCCATAAATATAATACACGTAATGCGTGTATCAAATTAGTATCTTCGAAACGTCCAATTCAAGGGACCAGAGCCTCTTGCAGCACGGCCTCAAGCAAAGAACGGCTGTCCCCCTCTGTGTCGGCAAGTTGAGTTTCTATTTGGTCGCACAGAACCATAAGTTCATCCACTTTGGCGGCAATGCGATATTGTTCGGAAAGAGGTGGAAGCGGTACAGGAAATTGTCTTACGTCGGTCAGACTGATGTTTGGCTGTGCTGTTATGACCTGCGACTTCACCATGAGGTGCACAGCAGCAGAACTATTCAGGTAGTGGAGGAGGAATTCTTTGCAGAGGCCAGTATTTACAAGACGAATTAGGGCCACCGCCTGATTTATGTTGGCTTCATCCTGCAAATCGTAGATTGCAGTGCGCCCGATTGATGCCCCAACAAGGTTCATCAAAACATCTCCAAATTCAAGAATTGAGCGAGGTTCGATCTCGTTGAATCGTTTCTCCACATATTTCAGCTCGTTCATCTTCCGCATGTGGTAGTTACCTACATTCTCGCTGGTAACAAAAAGAATCCCTTGGCCTTTTTCCACGTACTGAATGCCCTGCCATTTCGGTGAGGATCCCTTGGTAATTACTTTCGCAAGCGCGCCAAGTCTTACCCATGCCCAGCTATTGGGTGTCTCAACCGGTGCTGCATCGGCTTGGATAGGAACAATCGGTTCCTCTTTGAGGAGTTCCCCTATCAGGGATAGTCGTTCCTTCTCGGTCTGTATTCGCTTGAGGAGTTCCGGTACCGGTTCATCACTGGAATCCTGGTGTACAAGTTTCCCGCGTACGGCAAGATTGAGAATGGTCTGGCGCAGTTGTTTAATGTGCACGGCTTTGGTTGTAAGGCGCGGAAGGTGGTTGAAGTAGAAGCGAGCCCGTTCGCAAAATGCTTCCGGCGTGTCGGCAGGCTGGTCCAGGCGGCAGAGGGACGCTACCGCGAGCAGATCCCGGGTTTCCTCACGCCCTGCCTTTGCCTTTTCCAGTTGATCGCACAGGTCCATCAGTTCATTCACTCGCGCAACAATGCGTCGCTGTTCCGCGAGAGGGGGAAGCAGCATCGGAAAAAGACGGAGCCGTTGCATACTAAGGCCCTCCCGCGAAACGCCAACCTGGACATCGTCAATTACCTTCTGGAAGAAAGGTGAAATCAGGGACAAATGGATGAACTCTCGAATGTCGGGAAGGAAAAGCCGGATAATTGCCACGTGTTGAGATACGTTGCCCTCCTTAAAATCAATCGGCACGAGAGCACACCTTCCAATGGATGCTCCTGTAATATTGAGCAGAACATCATCTGGTCTAACATGGGTACCTGCCATACGCTCGTGAATGGCGCGGGCGATAAAGGCAACATCGTTGAGCCACAAACCGTTGTTGTGGACGTTCTGTGATCGCAAAAAAGGCACGCCTTCGTTTTGATAGACCGTCTTGCCACCAAGTGGCGTGCTACCTGCGCCCAGTTTTCGTGCGAGCCAACCCATGCGGACAGCTTTCCAACCAGCGGGAATGGGGAATGGAATTTCGTCAGCATTTACTGAATCAAAGGTTTCCACCCTCTTGATTTCCCCTGCCCTTGCGGATTCTTCCTTTTCGGTCTGTATTGCTTTCACGAGCTCGGATGCGGGCTTATCGACGGGGTCTTGCTCCACAAGCTTTCCCTGTACGGCCAAGTCCAAAATGAACTGCCGTAGGCGCATACTGGCATCAGGCGCTTCGGAAATGCGATCAAAGAGCTCCAACAGACGATTGGGATTCATCGCAGCAGGGCTTCTGCAAGAATTGCTTTGAGTTTATCGCGGAGAGTGGCGGCCTGCTGTTCGGCCTGGTCCAGCTTGGCAAGGAGTTCCTGAGGGTTACCGCGGACATGGGCAACCTCGTGCGGATTCTTGAAGTCAAGATTGTAGCCTCGCGTTTTGACTTCATCGAGACTCACCTTCCAGGCGTACTCCGTTTCCTGGCGATCTTTGCGTTCCGCACCACCCCACCAATCGATACAGCTTTGGAAATGCTCGAAGCGGATGGGCTTGGTCATGGAATAGGCCTTTTGGTCTTTTGGCACGCGGTGTTCGTAGAACCAGATCTCCTTTGTCGATTCGCCCTTTTCGAAGAAGAGGAGGTTGGTGCCGATAGACGCATAAGGTTTGAACGTACTGTTCGGCAGGCGCACAATGGTGTGCAGGTTGCATTCGTCCAGCAAGTGTTCCTTGAGCCTGGTCTTTACGCCCTCGCCAAAAAGGGAGCCATCAGGCAGTACTACTGCGGCCCGGCCGCCAGCCTTGAGCAGGCGAATAAATAGTGCCAAAAATAAATCGGCGGTTTCCTTTGTGCGAAAATGAGCTGGAAAATTGGATTCAATGCCATCTTCCTCGCGGCCCCCGAAGGGCGGATTCGTGAGGATAATATCCACGCGGTCGGCATTATTGTAGCTCGTGTAAGGCCGTGCCAACGTGTTGTCGTGCCGCACAAAGCTTGGGTCTTCTATGCCGTGCAAGAGCATGTTGGTAATGCAAAGCATGTGCGGGAGTTGCTTTTTTTCCACCGCTTGCAGGGCTGCCTGCATCTTCTGTTCGTCCTTCACCTTCTTTACGTAACGCTCGCGCATGTGGCGAATTGCGCAGGTGAGGAATCCACCGGTGCCGCAGGCAGGATCCAGGAGGGTTTCGCCAGGCCTGGGGTCGATGCGATCTACCATAAATGCCGTAACAGCACGGGGCGTGTAGAACTCGCCGGCGTTCCCCGCAGCTTGCAGGTCGTTTAGCAGCTGTTCATAAATGTCGCCAAAATGCTTTCGTTCTGCCAGATCGTTAAAGTCTACCTCGTTAATCTTGTTAATGACCTGCCGTGCGAGCTGGCCGGACTTCATGTAGTTGTAAGCATCCGCAAACACCTCGCGCACGACTCGCCGGCGATTCGCATTGGCGCCGGTAACCGGAAGTTCCTTGAGTTTGGGAAATAACTCGGTGTTGATGAAGGCAAGCAGCTCGTCACCCGTGATGCCTTCGGGATTCGCGGCCCAAGTGCGCCACTGGAGGGCCTTGGGGATGGGCGAACGGTAATCGTCCTGCATGACTTCAAGCTGCTTGTCTTGGTCGTCAATGATTTTGAGGAAAAACATCCAGCAGAGCTGGGAAAGGCGCTGAGCATCGCCATCGACGCCCGCATCCTTCCACATTATGTCTTGTATGGACTTGACAGTGTTTCTTATCGACATAGTTTAGGCGGCTTCCTGGTAGAGACTGGTTTGAAGTTCATGAACAGCACGTTCAAAATCGCCACGGGTTCCGAATTGCCTTATGAGCTGGAGTGGCATACCCATCTTGCTAAATGGAGGAATTTCCAGAATCTTGGGATTATCCATGCCTGCGACTACACCCCCATCCTCGTATTTCGCGAGTAGGGCTTCGAGTACGGCGCGGGCCTGCGGGCCATACTTCGTAAACACGTCGCGCCTGCGCACCTTCTCGGCGCGTTCGTGCCGAGTAAGCGGGGGCTGGTCAAAAGCGATATGGCAGATCAGGTCGAACGGATCGAGGTCTTTGCCAACCTCCTCCAACAGGGGGTCGAGCAGCAATCCCTCTTCGGCCAGCTCTTCAATGATTGCATCCTTGCGCTCCGCAGCTTGCCAGCGGACCAGGAATCTATCCAGGCTGGCGTAGCGCTTGCGAATGGTTTTCCGGGAATAGTCTCGTAGCGACTCGGTAATCAATTTGCCGTTTTCGTCAATATACTCAACTCGCTCGGTTAACACTCTAACGGGGTTGCCCTTTATGTAATACTTGGACGGCGGTGCTCCAATTGCGGACGATCCGGAATCGGTGGTTATTGGGTAACCGTCAACCACGGTTTCCTCTTTCCCCGGTTCAGGTGGAATAGGGTCTCCATCCTCTTCGCTTAATGGCGGCACATTATCTGGCGGAGTGACAGGATCCCTTTCGCCCGCCGTGTAAATCTGTACCGGTTCGCCATCAAATTCCGGGTCGGCAAAATGATTCGTGGCTTTGCGAAGATCGACCAGCGTGAAGTAGTATTTCTTTGTGTCTTCATGCACTCGCGTTCCACGCCCAACAATCTGCTTGAATTCGGTCATAGATCCCACTTCGCGCTCAAGGACAATTAGGCGGCAGGTTTGAACATCCACTCCGGTCGAAAGCAGGCGGGAAGTGGTTACAATGGTGGGGAATTTCGATTCCGGGTCAATGAAGTTGCCGATCTGGGCGGATCCCTCATTATCATCGCCAGTGATGCGCATAACATATCGGGGGTTCTTCCGGGCTATGTCGGAATTCTCGTTTACGAGGGCCTGTCGCATGCGGGCTGCGTGTTCGGTATCCACGCAAAACACAATAGTCTTTTGAAATCGATCTCCGCTTTGCTTGAGAAAGTCCGAAATCCATTTGGCCACACGTTTGGTCCGCTCATCGATAACCAAGTTCTTGTCAAAGTCCTTCTGGCCAAAAATCCTATCCTCGATTTCATACCCATACAGATCAAGTTCGCCGCGTGGAGGCCGATAGCCTTCCACATCCACATCCAAATGCACCTTGATAACTTTGTATGGGGCAAGGAAGCCATCCCGGATTCCCTGTTTGAGCGAATAGGTGTAAACCGGCTTTCCGAAGTAGTTGATGTTGGAAACGTATTCTGTCTCCTTGGGTGTCGCGGTAAGACCAATTTGGGTCGCCGCGCCAAAGTGGTCCAGGATCTCCCGCCATGCCGAATCTGCCGCTGCGCTGCCGCGGTGACACTCATCAATTACGATGAGGTCGAAGAAACCCGGCGAAAACTCACGAAAGAGTTTCTGCCTCTCTTCCGGACCTGTAATTGCCTGATAAAGCCCAAGGTAGATTTCATAGGCGGTGTCGATTCGTCGATGTTTGTCGAGGGCGGTTGTGAGTTCTGTTTTTGTGCCGTCGTCACGTTCTATGGTTTTGCTCTTAGCACTCAGTTTGGCCATGGCCGGCCCAAATGGCCGGAAATCGTTTACCATGGTTTGATCGACCAATACATTGCGATCCGCCAAGAAGAGAATGCGCTTTTTGAGACCGGCTTTCCACATGCGCCAGATAATCTGGAAGGCCGTATAGGTTTTGCCGGTGCCCGTGGCCATAACCAGCAGGATGCGATTCTGCTCCTTGGCCATGGCCTCAACAGCAGCATTTATTGCATTCTGCTGGTAATAGCGTGGTTCTTTTCCGGTGCCATCTTCGTAATAGGGCTGTAGGACGAGCTTCTCCTGCTCTGGCGCCAGGCCTTTCCATGTGCGGTATTTCTCCCATAAGGCCGAAGGAGGTGGAAAGTCATTAAGGGCCAGCGTGGACTCAAGTTGGGCACTCGATCCGGTGCAATCGTGAAAGACAAAGCCATCCCCGTTAGACGAGAATACGAAGGGAACACGCAGCGCGGAGGCATATTCCAACGCCTGCTGCATGCCGTCACCAACCGCATGATTGTTGTCTTTTGCCTCAATAACTGCGATTGGCAGGTGCTGGTAATGAAGAACGTAGTCTGCCCGCTTTGCCTTACCCCTGGTAACGAGCTTACCCCGCACGATTATGCGGCCTTTGGTAAACCCCACCTCTCTTCGAATCTGGGTTGCCTCATCCCACCCAGCTTCAACAATGGCCGGAGAGATGAATTTGGAGCAGATGTCAGCTTCGCTGAGATCTTTCTTGTTCATGCCTGGATCTTGGGAAGAAAGGGGCTGTGGTGGGCGAGAAAGGCCATATTATCAAAGATAGATTTGTAACGTCCTATGTGGGTAGGAGGACTCCAATCAATGACTACGGAATAGGGCAGGTTTGTGGGAACCGCGGCGAGCTCGGGGCATACCCGGGATGTCATTAACGAATTTATGGAAGTAGTTTCAAGAAACCAGCATTGGAGATTATATTGCGCATGGAACAAATATACGGGATCTCGCAAATGGGTGTTTCACAGCTTCAAGCCGCACTTTCCGGGAAGACCAATCCTGGGAAGCAGCATATTACAATCAAAGATACGATAACCGAGGAGTTGATTTTTGCCCTATGTGGCCCAATCGGGTCACCAATACACAAGGTGGCGGAAACTTTCAAGAAAACACTGGAAACCCAATATGAATATGAGTGCGTCGTTATACGGCTCAGCGAATTTATAGCAGAAGATATTAGGAAAACTGACCCAGGGAAAGTCGACAATGTATCCGCTTTCAAAAGGCTAAGCCTGCTGATAGATCACGGCGATGAGATGCGGAAGAAATATAGGCCTTCCTATTTGTCAGAACTTGGGATTCAGGTGATTGCCCGGAGTCGTATTGATGATCTCGATCCAGAAGAAAAGCAAAAGCTCGATGCTTCCCCCGATGCGCAACCCCGGTTTAGAACACGAAGGAAATGCTTTCTTATCGATTCTATTAAGAACCAAGAGGAGTTAGAGACCTTCCGGAGTGTTTACAGGGACCTTTTCTATTTCATAGGGGTCTTTTCCCCAATTTCGAAGCGCGAACAAGAACTCATAGCTAAGGGGATGAGCAGAGCGGAAGCCTATGCCTTGATTGAAAAAGATGCGGGTGATGGAAATCCGCCCGAAGACGCCCCATTTGGTCAAACGGTGCGAAAGACTTTTCCGCTCGCTGATTTATTCATTCGCGTTGACTCTGGTTCTGACGAACAACTCAAACAGAAGGTTGACAGATTTCTCCATCTGATTTTCAACACGAAAATCACTACTCCAACAACGGCCGAGAATGCAATGTATTTGGCGGCAGCGGCGGCGGGAAATTCTGCTTGCCTGTCACGCCAAGTTGGTGCGTGTCTGACTGATGTTGATGGCAACGTCATCTCGATCGGTTGGAACGATGTCCCAAAATTCGGTGGTCACCTCTACCAGTTTAATTCGAATGACATCACAGGCGCAAAAGACCTGCGGTGCATGAATATTGAGAATGGTAAATGCCATAACCAGGTTGAAAAACAGAAGCTCGCAAAAGATATTGCAGAAAGAATTATTGGGGCAAAACTGTCGGATCCCGAGAACAGTGAGAAACTGATCGATATTATTCTCAATTCACGGCTCAAGAACTTAATCGAGTTTTCCCGTGCAATCCACGCTGAAATGCTCGCACTTGTTACTGCCGGTGAGAATTGCGGCTCAAAAATAAAGGGTTCATCTTTGTATTGCACAACATACCCGTGCCATAATTGTGCCCGGCACTTGATAGCTGCTGGGGTAACGAGCATATTCTACATTGAACCATTTCCAAAGAGTTTGGCCGTTCAACTGCATTTTGATTCCATAACAGAACAAGAGAGTGATGAAACAAAGGTGCGGATACTTGCCTTCGACGGAATATCCCCGAATCGCTACCTCGAATTCTTTACTTACCACCAGGACGATAGAAAACGTAGATTAAAAGAGGGTGGCCTCAGAGCATCCAAAGTTTCGCCGAAAACGGAAGTCACTTTGGAATCGATGTACGTGTTAGAGGGTATCATAGTGAAGAGATTGAAGGGAGGCTGATATGGCCAAAAAGAAGTATGCAGATGCGACTTCTGTCCAGCTTTCTTTGGATCTCAATCTCCCTTGCAAGGAAGATATCCAATCTTCTACCGGTAATGGGCAATCTGTCCAAAGCAGAGATGATAATACGATTGATTTCTCGCACTACCGGAAGAGCAAAGATAACGAAGTCTTTTACCGAACCGTTGATCGTCTAATCCGCCACCTTCAAGTATAATAAGGTGAGTCCGGAAGGGGTCTTTCTTCCGGCTGGTATTCCCCAACCGACCGCTACCTGGCTTATCCATCGCTGACCTCGCTGAGCCGGCATGCTTTGGCATTCCATTCCGTGGCAAACAGCACGCGCCATAGTCATACTCCTCACATGTTGAAAATGGTTCAAACTGAACGTACCCGGTCGGAGCCGGTTTCATGAAGTGGTCGGTAGTGGGGGCCGTCAATTACCCACATTCCCCTTGGCCCTATCCAATGCTCGATTACTTGGATGTGAAGACGCCTTTACCAAACCTTCACAACGCCTTCACAATTTCCGGGAACAAAGGGGTATTACGGGCGTAAATGGCTTTTCGCCGGGGGTGCGGGAGAATCCCCGGTTGGCGAAATCAACCCAGTTTTCAGGGGAGAAAAGAGAAGCAGTGGTCGGGAAGCCGGGATTTGAACCCGGGACCCCTTGAACCCCATTCAAGTGCGCTACCAGGCTGCGCTACTTCCCGACATCATGAAAAGCGGGGCTAAGGCGCATCTAAGATACGCTCTGCCGGGAAAAGCAGTCAATACAAAGCCGCTCTGATTGGCTTGGCATAATCCTATGGATTTTCGAGAATATCTCACAGCCCTGCCACATCATGTCTTTTGCGTCAGAGCCAAATGTACAATCTTCTCGATGAGCTGTGGGTAGGAAATCCCGGCCTTGGCCGCCGAAAGGGGAAGCTCGTCATCCGGCGCCAGGGACGGATTGGCGTTGGCTTCAAGAATGTGGATTTCGCCCATGGGTGTCACGCGGACATCGAAGCGGGCGTAGGCTTTCATGTTCAGCGCGCGGTAAGCGCGTTTGCAGGCTTCAATAACCCGCTTTGATGTAGTTTCATCGATTCCTTCCGCAGCCACATTGCGGATTCCCCATTTCTTCCGGTAAATGTCATCCCACTTGGCCCGGTAGGTCGCCACGTGCGGCGCGTCTTCCGGTACTTTCTCGAACAGGATCTCTCGGAAAGGCAATGCCTGAATGCGCTCGTTGCCGATCATGCTCACATAGAGTTCCCGGCCGCCGATGTATTCCTCGGCAATGGCATCGGCTTTCATGCTCTCGTGGATGAAGCGAATCCGGTCCAACAAGGCTTGTGTGCTTTCCACAACCGAGGACTGCGAAATTCCGCGGGAGGCTTCTTCGGTGGCCGGCTTCACGATCACGGGAAACTTGAGCCGGGCCGCGGATCGGGCTTCGGTCCCGCGGCGAAATGTCTGAAACACCGGATTACGGATCTTATGAAAGGTCAGGATCTTTTTGCAGAGGGGCTTGTCGTTGCATACCAGCAGGTTGGCCGGTGAGGCGCCGGTGTAAGGCACTTCCAAAGCCTCCAGGATCCAGGCGATGTTTTTGTCCAGGCGTGATTTCTGCCGGAACACCTCGGTGCAATTGAAGACAACACCGGGCTTGTGCGTGCGCACTTCGTCAATGAGCACGCGAAGATCGCTGTGCAATCCCAAGGCGCGAACCCGGTGGCCGTTGTCGATGAGGGCCTTGAGGATCGCCCGCTCCGCGTTCCAGTCCTTTTCCTTCAGTTCCTCTTTGAACTCGTAGCCCGGCGGCGGCGAGAAGGGGCTGTCAAACACCAGCAAGGCTTTGCCGTTCATTGATGCTTAGTCTCCGGCCTGGGTCCGGCCGCTTCCGAAATTGCGAAACAATCAAAGGCGCTGCTCGCGGCATGCCGCGATTTCGCGGGCCTTGTCCGCCCGTTGCCGCGGAGCCGGCCGGTGTGCATGTAATTCATCATCAGGGTCGTAACATACACCGAAAGTCTGGACACCACCAGTGATTCCGCTTCCCACGCGGACAAGTTCAGCTCGTTGCACCGGGCAACGATCGTAGCCAGAAGACCGTCGATCACGTACTTCCTCTCGCCCGTCCAAAATGACACGTTGTCTAAAATGCTTTTGCGGTACTTCCGTATGATCTCCGCGGCTGCGCCTTCCCTATTGCCTTCGCGGGCGGGTGGAAAGATGCGCTTGAGATTGGCGTCATGAAAGTCCGGGAAATCCTCAGCATAAAAGTGCCGCTTTTTCCTGTAGTAGTTCTCCAAGGTAATCCGCAGGGCCGAAGCCTGCCAATAAGGTTTGCCCTTGGCAACGGGCGGGTTCTCGCGCTTGATCTCGCCCAAAACACGGTCCACATACTCCAGTTTATCCAGGGCTTTCCATCCTGCATAGCGGACGCTCCACAGGCTTCCGGGCGTAAGCCAGACGGCAAAGGTTTCGGCAAAGTCCTCGTCGGGGTGATATTGCGCGTAGTAGTCCTCAAGATGAATCACGAAGCTTTTCGAATACGGCCGGAAGCGGTACGTATCGCCGTATTCGGCGGCAAACGGCCCAAACATCTTCTTCCAGGTTTTGCGGCGATACAGCCGGTAGGCGTAGTTGATGGCATGCCCGGTTTCGTGGCGCAGCAGTTTCATGCACCAGGTTCGCGTGCCGCCCTCAACTTCCAGCATCATTTTCTTTTCGAGTTTCATCAGCGCCGGATGAGCCAGGTAGAATGGAATACCGACGATTGGTTCCTGGTCCGGTGTCAGCCACTCGTCGGCCAGATAACAGGGCGGGCGAAAGCCAATCCCCTTTTGGGCCAGTTCGGCGTACAACTGGTCAACGCATTCGGCAAGCCAGGTGCCCGGAATGCGCAATGGCAGGTCGCAAATCCGAAGGCGCAGAAGCTGCTCTTCGGAAAGTGAGGAGAGGTCGATGGGCATGCGAATTTCCAAGTACTTCTAAGATAGGTTCGGTGAATTGTCTCGTCAATTCGCGGGGGCATTCATTTCGGCGGGACAAAGAGGATCAGGGGATGTAGTATTGCGATCCGATGCCGGTGGTGTCGCGCGTCAAGTCGAAATCGCGCACGGAGTTTGCGCCTTCATGAATGACCTGCGCGTCGAATTGGTAATAGTCCGGAGTGATAATTCGAAGATTGTAAGTGCCGGAATCGATATCCGCAAACCTGTAATTTCCTCCTTGATCCGTCGAGTCCACCGCGATGGGGTCGGAGTGACGGGGAGCCATTAGCTGTATGCCAATTCCGCTGACGGCATAACGGGTAAGGGCATCGGTAACATGGCCATGGATCACATTGTCCGGTGTTAGGATGTTTGCGTCCTTGCCGCACGCCGCGATGAGGCTGGCAAGGAGAACTCCGAGAATGGCGTAACGCATGAGGCTTACCGGCCGGTCCGCGAACTGCCGCCTGTTTTTCACTATTCAGCACCACCCTCACCTTAATCCTCTCCCATCGAAGGGAGAGGAGAAGATCGCTCGCCCCCTCGGCGGGAGAGGATAGCCCGTTATCCGCAGTAGCTGCTACAGAAGGTGGAAGTGAGGGGAGCCTGAGCAGTTACCTCCACTATTTCACTTTCGCCTTTTTCAACTGCTCCACGATCAGGTCCGCTGTCGCGCGCAGGTCGGCCCGGCTTTGGGCCGTGCCGCTTGCGGCAGCAATACTCGAGGCGGAAGCCACCGAAATCAGCCGGGCATCGGCTTCGATTTGCGAGCCCTGCTGGCTTACCGAGCCCAAAACAAGATAAGTGGCGCCGGCGAGTTGGGCAATCTGGACGTCCTCTTTGAGATCCGTGGCACCCGACATACCCAGCTTCTTTTCTTCCATGATTTTCTCGAGCATATCCCGTTCGACCACCTCGAATTTTTTCGAGTTGATGAGCCCGGTGATGACCATGCTGGTCATGGATTGGGCCAGCTCGTACCAGTCCGAAAGGCCGGAACTGTTTTTAAACTCAAACACCGCGACTTTGGGTTTGGCCGCGGCCGTGCCGCCGCCGCGCAGTTTCTCGACCAGGACCGGCAGGTTCTTCTTGAGCTTGAGGTTTTCGATGGATTTGGTCAATGCGGCCTCGGGCGTGCTGCCCATACCTTTGGCCGGGTCGAGAGCGAAATTCAAGACTTCTTTGTCGTTTTGCTTGAGGGCGCAAATGGCCGAGGTCGCCACTTCGATAAAAGTGTTGTTGGCCGATAGGCCCTGCACCCGCCCTTTTTCCTGCGGGTCAAGGGTCATTTCCAACACAAAGGCCGCATCTTCGTCCTTCTGAATGTCGGCTTTCTGCAGAACGCTCCAGAGCTTCTTTTCCACGGCATCAAGGCTTCCCGCAAAACCCGCGGGCAGCTTGATCGCCAATTCGGTGAAGGCCGGGTTTGAAGTGACTTCATAGCTGAAGGACTGCGTCATGGCCTTTAGCTGCTTTTTCAGAGCGGCCGAAACCGGGAGCTGGATCGATACCGAAACCTGATGACGGCCCACGCCCGCTCCCGCGGCTTCCTCGGCCGGGAAGATCTCGGCCATGCCGTCGGAGCGCGTGATGGCCTCGGCGAATTTCTTGTTGTTGTTATCGGAGACGACAAGCGGGATTCCCGGAACCGGGTTCAGCGTGCCGGCTTCGTCGGCGCTCAGCTTCACGACAAGGGGCATCCCAAGGGTCTGGCCCACAACGAATGATTGCGCGTCGCCCGAAATTTTTTCGAGGCGCAGGGACGCCACGACCTTCTCGATGATTCCTTCCAGGTCCTGCTTGGATACGGGCACGGATTCCTTTTGCGTTGGAACGGCGGCCGCGGAAAGAAGCCGGCGCTGCTCGATGAGCTCGTTCGAAAGCACCCGAATTTCTTTGACCGATTGGAGCGCCTTGAGGATCTTGCCGGAAGAGGCCGCGGTCTTTGCGGCTTCAAAGGACTGCTCGATGTTCTTGCGGATTTCAGCGATGCGCGTCCGCTGTAGTGCGGCGAACTTCTGCTTGTCCAGCACGGCGAGAGCATAGAAAGCCTTTCCTTGGGGAGCGGTCTCGACAACCGAAATACCTTCGATGCGGCCGGAAGTGCTCAGGCGCGTCTGGCTTTCGGCCTTTTCGTAACTGGAAATCGACTTTGACCCGAAGGTTTCTTCGGATTGCACATCAAGGGTCGTCGCTTTGATGTTGACGCTGATTTGTTTGGCCACATCCGCCACGGCCTGCTCTTTGGCCTGGTCCACGGATTTGTTCGACATGCCCACGCCCACGAAGTACATCTCGGCTGGGTATTCCTGGGACTGGCCCGTGGTGACCCATTTGGGTACCGCGGCAAAGGCGGCAAGCATCAGACAGCAGACGACTACTCCGGCAAGAGAAGCACATTTCATAAGGCCTCCATGTTTATTTCAATTGTGATGAATGGAACAATACAAAATAATTCCGATCGATTGCCGATACAACGAAGCGGACGCTCGGGAGGGTGGACATGAAGGCTGAAAGCCAAACAAGCCGGTAGTTTAGCAGTCTTTTTTCCGGCTTCGGTTTAAAGCATGTCCGCAACCCGCTTCCGTAATGTTATTTTGTTTCGACCTGATCAGGGGTTGAACTATGTACGATTCGAACAAAGACCGGCAGATCAAAGAGGTTTATAGCCGGACCAACATTGTGCGTAAGCCCATTTCGGGTATTGTCTCGGATTATCACGAGCTTCCCTACATTCTCGTGGCGCCTGACGAGAAAGAGCCCAAGCACAGCATCAAAGTAAACGGCACCATCAAAGTCTCACCGCGATTTGTGCTTACCCCCGATATGCTGGGCGAGGCGTTTGGCGAGGTTTTTGACCCCGAGACCTTCGACCGCGACATTGAAGCGCGTCTCTTCTCGTTCGCTTACTCGCGCCGGAAAAACCTGAAATTGCAAAATGACGATTTTCGAATCGACACAATTGAGGAAGGACCGGATCAGCATCTGGACCGTGTCCATGACGACCTGCTGCGGCAGGAAAACATGCGTACGGGCCTGATCTTCGGCCCTGTCTTTCGCTACTATCCTGTCTCTCTTGACCGGTTTATCTCCGAAATCCTCGATCGGGAATTCAGAGTCTGAACCGAAGATTTTTGACAGAGACTACAATTGGCTTTCAAATCCCATTTATCCTGCCTGCCTGCCGTAGCTTCCAGCGAAGGCATGGTCATCCTGTCCATTCTTCCGTTTCTTCTCCAAGATCCTCCGCCGACGATCCCATCTGCTTCAGCGCGGATTGGATAATGCCAAACGAAAACCCGCGCCGGCGCAGTCCCGCAATGGCTTTTCGCAAAAGCTCCGGGTTTTTCAGCCGTGCGCGCTGCCGACCCAGAAGCCTAAGAGCCGCCTCAAGGTCCTGGTCGGTCCTGTTGCCAAGGGCTTGGCGTATGATCTGGCGATCGATGCCCAAGCGCATAAGCTTTGCGGAAGCCTGGGCCGCGCTGTAGCCGCGCCGGCTTGCCGGTCCTTCGAGATACCTCGCTGCATACGATTGGTCATTGACAAAGCCGCGACCAATAACCCATTCGACGGTTTGCTCGATCTCCTCAGCCGGGTAGTCCTTCTTGGCGAGATGCCGGCGGCATTCGGAAGCAGTCCTGTCCTTGCGGTCCAGCCAGTTGAGCAGTTCGCTTTTCGCGCTGGCCTTGGGTTTTCGCTCCATGCGAAAGAAATAACTCAGAGCTTACCGGCTCGACAAGCATGATCGGCAAGAAGGGGCGCTGCGACAATACCATTGCGGGGCGCAGGAGGGCTTTCAAAAGCCGTGCCGTCCCGCCAG
>CAYVZU010000001.1:0-20714 GCA_964455935.1 uncultured Fibrobacterota bacterium | reverse complement strand
CATCCAACATTGCACTTCCAATTGAACCAACGGAGGACAAGATTATAGATTGATTCTGTTTTCTTTAAAGGAGCAAAGCCATGCCGGCAACACCCCCGGTCGATGCGGACCTCAGGCAAATCGCCCAGCAGCTCACCCTCGTGGCCCGCAAGAAACGGCTTTCGGCCAAAGAGCTATCCTCGCTGGCCGAGGTGCGAAACCGGATCACCGAGGTCCTTGGGACATTGAAAGAGTGCGAGGCCTGTGGCGCGGTTGTCACCAACATTGCAGCCGTGGAAATCCGGGGAGTGCGCGCGCGCGTCTGCGCCGACTGCGGCATCAAAGCGCTGAGGAATAACCAGCTTCGCACGCGCAAGCGCGAGACAACGCCGGCTCCACGAAAAAAGAAAGCTGCCAAAAGCGGAGTATCGCATTCGGCGCCCGCCCAGCAAATTGTCTTGGAGATTCCCACGGCCTCGGAACGGGAGCCCGTTGCCGCAAGCGAGAGCGTGATCGACACCCTGTCGCGCGAGACCGGACAGAAAGCAGTCGTAATCAAACGAATCCGCAAGATCGCCCAGGATATCGCCATGCCCATGACCCTCGAAGGGACCTTCAATTTCACGCGGGCCGAGGCGCGAAAAGAGAACCTCAAGATTGATGACGAACAGATCCGATCCATGCTGCGCCGCCTGGCCGAGGCTTCGGAGATACGGGTTAGGGCTGGAGTGGGCGCATGAAAAAAACCATTGCCGCGACCCTCTTGGCTTTATTGATCGCTTCCTGCACCGGGAAACCGGAAAAGGTGGAGCGCCAGGGCATGGGCGGAGTCAACTTGGACTCGCTGCTGGCCGCGGCCAAAAGCTTCCGGCCGGAGATTGGAAAGGTGGGCGGCCAGATCGTGCTCTCCACGTTTTCGGATCCCAAGAGCTTCAATCCCATTACCTCCAACGAAACCAGCACCAGCGAATTCACGGGCTACATGTTCGAAGGCCTCACGCGTACCAACGGCGTAACAACCGAAGTCGAGCCCCAGTTGGCGCAAAGCTGGAGCGTGGATTCGACCGGCAAAGTATGGACGTTTGCATTGCGCCGGAATGTGCGCTGGTTCGACGGCCGCTCCTTTTGCGCCTACGACGTGGAGTTTACCTTCAACCGGCTGATTTACAACGATGACATTCCCAATTCCTCGCGCGACATTTTCACGCTTTCGGGCAAGCCTCTTCAGGTCAAAGCGCTCGATAGTTTTCAGGTTCAGTTCCGGCTTCCCGTGAAGTTTGCTCCCTTTCTGGCCTCAATGTCGCAGGAGATTCTGCCCCGCCATAAATATGAAGAGAAGATAAACCGGGGCACATTTGCTTCGGCCATGGGCGCCGACAGCAAGCCCGGCGATATTGTGGGGACCGGCCCTTTCATGCTGGAATCCTACAGGCCCAGCCAGGGACTGGTGCTTGGGCGCAATCCCAATTATTGGCGCACCGACAGCGCCGGAAACCGCTTTCCGTATCTCGAAAGAGTCCGTTATGTGATCGTGCAGGACCAGAATGCGCAGCTCCTGAAATTCCAGCAGGGCGAAACCGACTACCTGGGATTCCGGGGTCAGGACTTTCCGCTGCTCAAGCGCGGCGAAAAAAACGGCGGCTACACGGTGCATCGGTTGGGCCCGGACTTTGGGACGTCATTTCTCTTTTTCAACCTTAACGGCGATCGGGGCCCGCAGGGCAAGCCCTACATAGACCCGGCCAAGCGGGCCTGGTTCTTTGACCCCGCGTTTCGCCGCGCAGTGGCCCATGGCCTGGACAAAACATCGATTATCCGGATCGCGCTCAATGGCCTGGGATATCCGCAAGACGGCGCCATGAGCCCTGCCTCGGGTTTCTTCCATAACCCCAACGTGCCCCGGTATGAGTATGACCCGCAAAAATCGAAAGCCATTCTTGACTCGCTGGAAATTCGCGACCGCAACGGCGATGGAATTCGCGAGGACGGCAAGGGCCGCAACATCGAGTTCACCCTCGTCACGAATTCCGGCAATACCGTGCGCGAGCAGATCGGCAAGCTGATCAACAAGGACCTTCAAAACCTTGGCTTCAAAGTCCATTTCAACCTGATGGAGTTTAATGCCTTGATCGCGAAGCTCGATGCGTCGCGCGACTGGGATGCCTGCATTATGGGGCTTACCGGCGGCATCGAGCCGCACTTTGGGGCCAACGTATGGCAATCCTCCGGCACGCTGCACATGTGGTGGCCGCGCCAGAAGACGCCGGCCACGGCCTGGGAAGCCCGGGTGGACACGATTTACGCGCTGGCGGCCCAGGAATTGGACCCAAACAAACGCAAGGCCCTTTACGACGAGTGGCAGGTGATCGCGGCGCGCGAGTTGCCGCTGATCTATACCGTGCTTTCCGAACGGCTTCTGGCCCTGCGCAACAAGTTTGGAAACATCAACCCCGCTCCCTATGGCGGCCTGTTGTATAATCTCGAACAGATTTACGTCCGGTGAAATATGGCTGAAGACAAAGGACTGCTGATCGAATACTCCTCCGGCGCTTTTCTGGGCAAAAGCGACGTTAAAACGATTATTGCCCAAGCCCAGGAAGCCTGCCATGAATTCGGGTTCCGCTTCGGCGTGCAAATCCATAACGCAGCGCCCCGCGAGCAGGTCGAGGAGATCGCTTCGTGGAATCTGCCGCTGAGCATTCACGCTCCTCTTCTGAGCGAATATTTTATGAATCTGGCGGCCCAGGATCCCTGGCCGGCCATGGAAAGCCTGGAGATCACCGTGGAGTGGATGCGTCGGCTGAATGCGGAGCTGGCCGTGTTCCATGGCTTTTTGATGACCGATGCGCCGGTGCAGGCTTTCAATCAAACGCGCTCCTACGTGCAAAGCATGAAACAGGCGTTCCGGACCGATCTCGCCCTGGAAGGCACGCCCACCTGCTCGAATTTTTTTGCCCTGCCCGAGTTCCGCACACGGCTTGGGCGGGTGAGCGAGCGCTTGCAGCAAATCCGCAAGAACCATCCCGGGCTGACGTTTGCGATCGAGAATGATTTTCCCATGTATAGCGCAGGGCTTCTGCTGGGCGAACAGGCCGAGGAATTACAGAATCCGCTATGTCTGGACACCGGCCATCTCTGGGCTTCGGCTTTTATTTACGACCGCGATTTTCATGAAGAAGCCAAGCGGTTTTTGGCCACCAACCGGGTGCGGCTGGTGCATTTTCACGCGTCCACCTACACGGCCGATGTGCCCAAAACAAAATGGCGCGACGGCCACCGGCCGCTGTCCACGCCCAATAAGATGGACCTTCCCCGGTTTCTGGGCGAATGCAAAAAGGCCGGCGTGCGCCATTATACGTTTGAAATCGCGAATGTCAGCGCCAAAGACATCCAGACCTTTGCCGAGATGTGGAAAGCGTAGTCGTTTTTTAAATTCGCAATCAAGGAAGATCAGGTCCGCGCGACCGGGCTTGACCGCAAGCAGCAGCGCTTCGCTGCAGGACTTCCTTTTCTAACCAGCCCCGCCAATTGGGGCCGCGAAGGAGGTCTATGAAGAATTCACTTTTGTCCGGTAAACTGAATCTTGGCTACATAGAAGGCTGGGCCTCTGTTGTCATTAATACGGCTCTATTCGGCTTCAAATTCTGGGCCGGGACCAAGATCGGTTCCGTGTCCATGGTGGCCGATGCTTGGCATACGCTCTCCGATACGCTGACCTCGTTGGTCGTCATTGTCGGCTTCTGCATCGCCGCCAAACCTTCCGATCCAGAGCATCCCTTTGGCCATGCAAGGGCGGAGAGCATTGCCTCAGTGATTATCGGTGTCCTGCTGGGGGTGGTGGGGGTCTCCTTCGCGATGGAGTCGATCCGCAGGTTGATCGATTACCGGTCCGCGACATTCAACCTTTCCGGTATTCTCATCTTCAGCGCCTCGGTTATAGTGAAAGAGGGCCTGGCGCAATTCTCCTTCTGGGCCGGCAGGAAGATCAATGCCAAGTCTCTCACCGCCGATGGCTGGCATCATCGAAGCGATGCGATCGCCTCGCTGCTGATTGTGGTGGGCGCGCTCGCGGGGCGGTCGCTGTGGTGGATGGACGGCGTGCTTGGCATCGGCGTGTCGCTGTTGATTCTGTATGCGGCCTTTGATGTAATCCGCGGCTCGGCCACGTTTTTGCTGGGGGAGGCCCATAGCAAGGACCTTGAGGACGAGGTGAAATTGCTGATACGCCAACACCAGCCGCAGGTGGAGGACATTCACCATATCCACGTCCACAACTATGGCGGTCATAGGGAAATTACGATGCACGTGCGAATGCCTCCGGAAATGCGCCTGGCCGAGGCTCACGACGTAACCGTAGCCATTGAAAAACTTTTGACGGAACGGTTCTCCATGACGACCACGGTTCACCTGGAACCGCTCAAGTCGGCAGAGAGCGTATAGCGTAAAGCGGGGTACCGCGCGGCGGCGTTTTACGCTATGCTCTTCTTCTCCGCAGCAATTCCCGGCAAATCGCAGTATGCGTCCCCGCCTTATCCCGTAGCCACAGCGGCGCAATCAGCACATCGGCAGGGGCTTGGGCTGCCAGGCGATGAATGCGAATGTCGGGCCGCAGCCGTTCCAGAAAATCGCACGCATATTGCACATATTCTTCTTGCGTTAAAAGTGCGATATGGCCGTTGGCAAATTCCCGCTCTAAAGCGGTATTTCTGCACACGTGAAGGCAATGGAGTTTCACTCCTTGAACAGGAAGCGATGAGAGCGCTGCCGCCGAACGGTTCATTTCTTCCCAGCCCTCACCGGGCAGCCCCAGGATAATGTGCGCGCAAATCTCCAGGCCGCGGGTGCTGGCGCGCTCCACGGCCTCCACAAACTGCCCGTAAGTATGGCCCCTGTTGATCCGGCCAAGCGTGGCATCGTGCGACGATTGAAGCCCGATTTCAAGCAGGATGTATGTCTCCCGCGAAAGAGATTGAAGCAGATCCAGGACCGGCTCCCCAAGGCAATCCGGCCGGGTTCCAATGGCGAGCCCGATAATTCCCGGGCAGGCCAATGCCTCGCGGTAGTATTGTTGAAGCACCGGAAGGGGCGCGTGGGTGTTGGTGAAGGATTGGAAATAGGCGATCAATTTGTCGGCGCCGTTGCGCCGGGCCATCAAGGCCCGGCTTGCTTCAATCTGTTCCCGAATGCCGCCCTTGTGGCCCGGCGAGAACGAGGCGTTATTGCAGTAGATGCACCCTCCATGACCCACCGTTCCGTCGCGATTGGGACAGCTGAAGCCTGCATCAACGGCAATTTTGCGGACAGGCCCGCCAAATCGCTTTTTTAGATAGGCGCTATAGGAATTATAGGGGAGCATGGAACTGGACAGGATCAATCCAAGAAATCCTTAGTCGCCCACGGCCTGGATTACAACCTCTCGGTCGCGCGCCCGGCAATCGAAATCGATCAACACGATCTGTTGCCAGGTGCCCAGGGTCATTTTCCCGGCCAGGAAGGGAATGCTGATGGAGGGACCCACGAGCGAAGCCCGCAAATGCGAGTGGCCGTTGTCGTCCTGCCAGGCGGCATTGTGGGCATAGCTGCGCTTCGAAGGAATCATGGTCTCGAACATTTCCTTAAGATCCTGCAAGAGGCCCGGCTCGTATTCAATGGTCGTAATGGCGCCGGTAGCTCCCGGAACAAATACCGCAACAATGCCGTTTTTCATCTCGGATTGAGCAATGATTTTTGCGACCTCCGCCGTGATATCGATGATGTCGCACAAACCTTTGGTGGTAATTCGCAGGCGTTGATGGAAAGTGGCCATGGGGAAAAAATAAAGCCGGCAAACCAAGGGTGCAATAGCAAGCACGTTGATTTTTGCCCGGCAACGACGTTAGGTTCAAGGTATGAATCTGGTTGTGTCCAATTCCAGTGGCGCGCTCTTCGAAATTCCCGAACTGCGGGCCGCGGAGCAACGCCAGACCGGCGGCTCTATCCATGTTTCCGCAGACACCGACGTCATCGCCATGCCTGGTTCGGCCACTCTGGTACGGTTGCCGGGCCGGAGGCCAATCGGCTTTGACCCGAGCCGGAAAAAGTGCGTAGTCCTGCGGACGTACAACGGAGTTGAAGTCTGGGCCGCAGCCTGCGTACTGCCTGCCGGATTTATGAACATCGCCAATCCCGCCTATGAGCAACAGCCGGATGCGCCGATTCTTCCATTATACGCGTATTCGGCTCTGGGCTGGAGTCGCGGCCGTTTTGTGTGCGCCGGGATGCGCCTGGACCGTGATCGGCGGTTTGATCCCGATCGATTCACTCCGGCTGTGGTGAAGAAAGAAGCACGAAAGAGGATCCGCCAATTTCCCGGCAATCGGATCGTGAAGCACCTGGTTACAAACTGCGTGTTCCGCTACGGATGCCCCACGGCACGTTCGTTTGTGATGGGCGACAAGGAGTGCGCTGTTCCCGTAAGCCGCGCCTGCAATGCAGCCTGCCTGGGCTGCATCTCCGCGCAGGAATGCCACAGCGGCATTGTAGCCTCGCAGCACCGGATCGCGTTTGCCCCCGGTGTGGACGAGATTGTCCAATATGCGGCCGCGCACCTGCGCTCATCCAGAGATCCCATCCTATCTTTTGGCCAGGGGTGCGAGGGCGAACCGCTTCTTGAATCGGAACTGATTGCGGAAGCGATTTGCGCCATTCGGAAGCGAACCCGGCGCGGAATCATTCACATGAATACGAATGCCAGTCTGCCCGGTGCCCTGGAACGGCTCTGCAGGGCCGGATTGAATTCCATTCGTGTCACATTGATCTCGGCCAGCCCCCAAAGCTACATGCGCTATCACAGGCCTAAGGGATATGGGTACGGCGATGTCCTTTCGTCCTTGGGCGTTGCGCGCAAGCATGGTCTATGGGTTTCGCTGAATCTTCTCAGCCTTCCGGGCTTCACCGATCTGCCCAGCCAGTTTGGGCCGCTTCAGAACCTGATAGGCAAAAAGCGTCCCGACATGCTCCAAATCCGCAGTCTTAACATTGATCCGGCCTACTTTGCCCGGTCGATGTCCATCGAAAATGAAGGGGAAGAACCCATGGGCATGGTCCGATGGCTTCACGAGATTCGTGCCGGGTTCCCGGCCCTCCGAATCGGGTGTTTCAACCCGTCGGCCGGGCAGATTCGATCTCATCGACTCTCTCGTGCTTGAATTCTCAAATCGGAGGTAATATCTTCATTACCATATACAGAGGAGGATTCCATGCGAAATTTGGCCTGTTTGGGTTTGGCCCTGTTGCTTATGTCCTGTTCCGGCGGCACCAAGAATAAGGTGGCCCAAGTGACCAAGGTTCTCGATTCCCTTCGCACGGCCGGAGCGCCCGATTCGTTGCTGACCGAGGCCGAAGTCATCTGTTTCAAGGCCAAAAGCGAATTCGAGAAAGGCAGCAAGACTGCGGCGGCGCGCATGGCCGGCGAGGCCGAGGCAATGCTAACCGATATCCGCAAGCAGTTCGAGCTGGCGGCCGGCAATGCCGCGGCTGATCTAAGCCAGGCCGTTTCGAGTTTGAAGGCCAAGGCCGAGGAACTTAGCGGCGAGCGCGCAGCCGCGATTGCCGCCGGCCTGAAGGAGATCGATTCCCTGCAGGGCTCTTCGCTTTTGCTGCAGGCAGCCCAGAAAGCGCGGGATCTGGCCGACTTTCTCCCGGCCCTGGCCGAGAACGAGGAAAAGACAAAATCCAACGAACCGGTCGTGCTGGGAACATGGGTAAGGGAATCGGGCGAAAAAGATTCCGAGACAGGCTCCAACTCAAAGAAGCATGAAACCTTCGCCTTCCGCGGAGACAAAACCTTCACCATCGAGCAGTCCGAAAAAGGCAACTACTCCGAGGACGTGGTCCTTGATTATCGCTATGTCTCGGTTGGAACCTATTCCATCAACGGCGATACGCTGCGTTACAAGATCGACCGGGTCCGCGGGTACAACCGCAACAAGGTCCGCGATAAGAAGGAAAACAAATGGGTGCAGAACGAGAAGGCCGATTTTGATTCAACGGTCGGCCAGGCCTCCCAGAGCGACCTGGCGTCTTCGTTCGTTTTGACGGTGCCCGAACTCAAGCAGCATTTCAAACGCAAATAGGCCGGTCGTATAACCTGGATTTGGAAGGCCCGCCCGTGCGGGCCTTTTTTGTATTCGTGGTGCGCCCGGTAGTGCGCACTTTTTTGGAGGTGAAAATCTTCTATACGCCTGATAGAGCCCAGAGCATCCGGCAAGGAGAAGAGCTGCGTGAGGATCCTAATGCCACCCGCTCTGCGCCGGGCGGAACCAGGACCGGAATGGGAGCTCGGTAAAAATGAACAAGGGGGCCTTGTTCTCACAGGCGGCTAGTAATGCTTGGGCTATGCCTGATTTGTTGCGAATTGGATATCCGGGAGCAGAGGCATGGGGGCATGGACAGTCCGGTAGTGCTGCTGAGCATTCTTAACCATGCTCATGGCGAAAAGGCTTGATCTTGCCAACAGCTCGTGCAAGATTTTCTTGTTGTTTTCATAGTATATATTCCTTTTTCTGTATTTTCGGGCATCCCAGGCCGCCATATCGTCGTTCGTGAAGTACTCAAGTGCCGCGCAGTAAAAACAAATTGCAAAATGAATATGCTTGGGCCGGGCCTTAAAAGCGCGGGCCAAGATGGTTTTTAAATCCTTTTGGGTCAGATCCGCATTTTGAGCCCATTGTTCGATGCTTGAGGGCCTTTTCGCAAGGGCCGATTCAACAACCCGTCGCCCCTCTCTATCGGCGCAGCGGAGAATCCCAGTCAGGGCTGCCTTATCAAGACTTTTTTTCAATTCCAATGTGCTTTGAGTGCCTTTTCCCATGAATGCAATAGCACCCAAAGCACTGCAATCCGATTTGACCGCCTCCTCGTCCATGGCAGAATACACAACCGTGGGCAAAATCCTTCCATATTTCTTCAGCAGAAAATACTGGCCCTGCGGGTGCTTCATTCGCATGTCAAGAATCGCGCAGTGGTACGGTGTATCCTGGATTTTCCGGTCTGCATCCTCGGCCGTGGAAACGCAATCGATTCTATAAAGCGGGTTTTTGGCAAGTTGCTCGCTTGCTGCTTCAAGAATAATCCGGTCATCGTCCGCAAAGAGTACTTTCAGCGAGCCGTGCAACTGTTCGTAGCGATTCACGTCCACTGAGACCCCCATACAGGTGAAGGGCGTCGCTTAAAATAGGCATTAAGGCAATACGAAGCAAGCAGTTTCCATGTGGTTCTCATAGGCCCAGCGCCAAAAAAATAGATGCCGAATTTGGGGAGTTTTGAAATTTCATTAAGATTTCGCCCTTTCTGGATTTTATGGCAGATAAATTTCATTCCAAAAGGACCAAAAATATCCAAAATAGGACACAATTGGCCCCACTTTTCTCCTACATTTATGGAATGATGCGGAAGAAGTCCCGGCTTGTCAGGTGCATTTTGCCTATCTCAACTCACAATTGGAAATAACACCCCCAAACCAAAGGACTAGGCGTATGCGCAAAAACCATATTCCTGTGCTCGTTGTCTGCTGTGTCCTGCTTCTGGCGCTGAGTGCCTTCGCCGCCAACGTTTTCTACTCAGTTGGGACCAACAGCGGCGATCTCAAATCCGGCGCCCCCACAATTACAATTTCATCTGGTACGGCCACTCTTACCGTAGCCCAACCAAACAACATCGGCGTAGGGGATAGGATCAGCTATGACAGCCCAGCCCAAAGATGCTACATTATTGGCCGAACAAGCAGCACGGAATTCACGGTCCGCACAAAGATCGGTGGAGTTCCAGCAAACGTAAGTGGCAAGACAGTCAACTCGATCAAACGGCTCTTCAATTCGCTGAATGCGGCCCTTACCTATGCAGATGATTCCCTTGGCACAACCAATCTCACATCAGGTAACTACATTCTTAACCTAGCCTGCTATGGCGATGGGGCCGATAACGCCATTGCCACGGTTAGTGGCTGGACCACAAGCTCATCGAACTACATTCGAATCTTCACGCCTAAGGCCTCAAACGAAGTCGGGGTCAGCCAGCGCCATGACGGTAAATACAGCACATCGGCCTACCGATTGGAGATCACGGATGGGCCTAGTAGCGATGCGCTGATCGTAAACCAAAGCAACATCAAAATTGAAGGCCTTCAGGTATACAGGAATAACTCCAGTGGAACCCGCTACTGTATCAATATCAATCAATCAGTGAGCGGGGTGGATATCGATAAATGCATCCTTCGTGGCGGCGGAACCGGCTCTACGAGTTTTGGCATCTTGTTGGGCTATCACCTCACCATATCGGCCACGATTCGCAACAGCATCATCTATGGTTGCCCCAGCGCAGGTATGGGCATATACCATAACTATGCGACTTCCCTTGACGTGAAGTTCTTCAACTGCACCATAAGCGGCTGCGGAATAGGAATTGCCGGGCCCGGAGATGCCAATCCTACCGGTGGCTACACCATCAAGAACTGCGCGGTATTCAATAATGGGGATGACTTTGCCATGCAAGGCTGTGGCACATCCACCATCGATTACTGCGCTTCGGATGATGGCGATGGTACGCACTCGGTCAATATTAGCCCAGGTTCGAGCGAAACCAGCGATTGGGGCAATGCCTTTACGGACTATGCCAACGGGGACTTCCACATCAAGAATGCCAGTTCTGTTCTTAACGGTGCCGGCACTGACCTTTCTTCGCAGGGCTTCAGCGATGACATCGATGGCGAAACGCGCACTGTGCCATGGAGCATCGGCGCGGACGAAGGAGTGGCGCCCCAATGGGTTACGGCAGGGGATAACATCTACAATGGCAACAGCGGGAATGTGGGAATTGGGACCACGAGCCCGCAAGCGAGGCTGGATGTGGATGGCAATATAAAATCGAGTGGACAAATAAGCGCCTTCGAGGACGTTACGATTTCCGGACATGACGGGGTGGCCTTTTTACATGCCACAGGAATGGGAATGAACAACCAAGCCACCTCTCTGCGAATCATGACTCCCGATGCACCTGGGAACGGTAGTGTGGGAGGCGATATCATATTGGATCCGGGTGATGCGCCTGGAGATGGCGGTGGTCCGGGTGCGGTGAGGGTATATGGCCCCTTAAATTGTGCCGCGAACGTAACAACTTCAGGAGTTGTTCAGGCAGCGACTTTCAAAGTCGGCGATTGGACTCTTAGTACCCCCGATTTCGTGTTCGACAAAGACTACAAGCTCATGAGCCTGAAAGAGGTGGACCAATACATCGCGGAGCACAAGCATCTGCCGGGCGTGGCCAGCGCGGACGAGATGAAGAAAGATGGCGTGGACCTGGCCAAGATGAATATGGACCTGCTCAAGAAGGTCGAGGAGCTGACGCTTTATGTGATCGAGCAGAAGAAAGAGATTGAGAAGCTGAAGAGACAATAAGTCGCGTATCCCATTGTGATAAGGGACAGCACTCGGAATCGTCAAAATGGAGAATAGGCGATGATGCAAAAAAGATACAAACTACTTATACCGCTGATCGTGTGCGGGCTCTGGCTATTGGCTGTAGCCGGCCCTGTCAGCGATGTCAACTTGTCTCAAGGCACGGCTCAGTATTCAATCCCTCTCGGCGGCGTTTATGCCACGGCGGTCCATGGTGTGGACATTACGCTGAATTATCGAGGAAACACAAAGCAGGCTTTCAAACAGAGCAATATCAAAATGCCGACCAGTTGGCTGGGACTTGGCTGGACTCTTGGGGGCGCTGGGTACGTGACCAAAACAATATCTGGCACCTTAGGCAATGGCCCGGAGAGTTACTCCATTTCCTTCGATGGCGTTTCCGTTTCGCAGATACTTAAGCGAGGTACTAAGTATTACATCAGCGGTGCGCCGCACAATACCATCGCTTTCAACGATACCGTGTGGACGGTCAAATACGTGGACGGAAGCCGATTCGTCTTCGGCGAGGCAGCCCAGCATGCCCAAATGGTCCGCGTCGGAACCGTGGCGCAGTCCAGGACCTATCGTTGGGCACTCAGCAGCTACTGGGACGTCACGGGCAACCTGGAGATTCAATACGCGTATGATTCCACCTACTTTAGCCTTGCCTCAATTACGGCGCTTTCCATGGGCTCTAACGTGGTATCCAAGGCTGTGTTCTCGGCAAGCGCCAAGGCGGACAGCGAATGGTCCGGCACCCCCCAAACAGGCTGGTACTACGAGCGCAGGAAGCTAGACTCCATCGAGGTCCACGCGAGCGGCAACAGGAGAGTCGCGAAATACGCATTTGAATACGCTGACACCGTAGTCAATTCTGATAGTCTGCCCAAACGGATCCTTCGCCAGGTCCGCATATTCAACGGCAATGGCAAGGAGAAGCCCGGGTACACCTTCGGCTACCCGAACGGACAGGCCAACTACTATTCCCTTGAGACAATCACCGACCCGGCTGGCTCGAAGAAGACATTCGTCTACACTAATCTGACACTTCCTAATTCCACGCAGATGGATAGCGCCTTTCTCGTGACCAGTTCCGTTGAGCCCAAAGTCATCATGGCAGGGAAACTGGTCTACATCAAGACTTCGGATTCGCTCCTTGTTTACGAGCACGCGGGAACCGCGTTCCGGTGCATTCTCAAGTATGCCACGACCTTTACGGAGATGGCAGGTTGGCCCGACTACTTCATCCTATATGATACGGCAAATGGATCGTTCTTTGCGCGTGCATGGGACGGGGTGACTTGGCGCGGTGCCGCCCACGATACGGCGGGTACTAAGTGCTTTGTAGGCAGCATGAGAGACTACTTCGTGGCGGCTGGACACCTCTATACGCTGACAGATGAAAACACCTTCTCAGACAAGGGGGCTGTTGGCCCGAACGGAGCGTTCCGCATAATCGCAATGCCGGACTATATTGTCTTCCAGGATCCAGCGGGGGCGTCGGCCTACGTTTGGCTCTATAATAGAGTCGCGCAAACTGTTACACTCAGTGACAGTGCCGAGGGTAGCTCTGGCTACTATGATGGAGGCGACACGACTCACTTCGATCCCGGCAACGATCCGGGTGATTTTGAAGTAACCACGTATGTGGAGGTGATACCTTCTACGGATTACTACGTCATTCATAAATACAATTTTGCGCCACTCTTGATCCCCTGTGATGGAACTGAGGATGGCGATTGCTGGGACTATCAAGCTGCCACGGGTGATCTTTTTGACTTTGGGCAGAAGATTAATAAGTTCGGCGATGGCTTCAATTGGGGCCAACGAGGACCAGACAGTCACTTCCTTGATACCATATACGTACGCAAACGTAATGCCCAGGGCGGCTTTAGTGCCGATACTGGTTTCAGTGTTCTGCCCGCGCCTTTCCTGGTAACCATGCCCATAAACAATGATACACTGACTCGCTGGGCCTTTCCTCGTCCGGGGGAAGACGTCTACATCACATTCGACTATACCGGCGAGTTCTGCAAGATGATCACCCCGTATTATTACGCCTATGGCTATGAGCCGGTGGAAATACCGTCCGGCCCCGACTGCCCATGGGGCAACTGCTCAGGAAGTTCTTGGGACTGTAGGTGTGGACGCGATTCAAGCGGGCACGCGGTCTTCTGGCCAACCGCAAACGACCCGCAGATTCATACGGCCATTTATCCATTCAATGACAAGTTCATCACGAACTACGGCGAATACCACTGCGAGTATACCATGGCAAGTGGAAAGGGTGCTTGGGCTTTCGACTCCCTGTTGGAACTGTATGGAAGAAAGGCGAATTTCAATCTGGCTGAGAACGGTGAAACAACTATCGGCGACACCATTCCACCGGATTCGCTTCTACCCGCTGCCTATGCCGGCCACATGAGCGAGTATAAGTTCTTCGGCTACAGCAAAGACGCAAGGATTCTTGTATCGATGACTCGGGCCGATACACTCAGTCCGTACAAATTCCAGTTCCTCACCTTTGATGGGGAAGACTACAAATCCACTACTTCGTATCCTGTGGTGACCGGTGTCAAAATCCAGCCGCACATGGCAAGCGACACGGCCCTCCAATTCCAAATCAGCTACACCTCCGGCTCGCCGACGCCAATACAGGAATACAACATCTTCAGCCAGACACCATGTTTCCAAAAGGCCACAACGACCGTAGTTGGCAGGTCCGGCGAATCTGGGGTTGATGAGTTCATTGCGCTCACAGACGACTCGGATTTCTACGCGAGTGCGCCAAATCTTACAGTCCTTGCAGACAGTATCGCAACCATGGGTGCGCCCTCAAGGCAGGAGCTCATCGGGTCCGTTGGGGTCTCCTCAGACCGGCTGATTCAGTACCAAGTCTCCAGGCCGTACCAGGCATGGGGTGGCGTGAGCTTGGTCCGTGTCTACAATGAGAAAGAAATCCGCGAAGGTATCACTACCGCCGACAGGACTTACCTGTACGACCTGGACAACGGTATGGTTTCGCGGACTGACACAAAAGTCGGGGACCGGTGGACAATTGCGAAGACGTTGTTCGCGCATGACAGTCTGCCCGACATGGGATTCTCGGGCACGCACCAGTTGACTCAGGTATGCAGGCAAATGCGCTACGAAGACGTTAACTGGAATGGGAACGCAGACAATGGCGAGGCCCGCTCCATGGACTCTCTCTACTGGGAGCGCGCATTTACGGGGGCCCCATACTTTGTCAACACGCGCACCTATCGGTGGGCGAACGTATATGGCTCGGGGACCTACCCGACGAAACTCGATGAACTCTACAGGACGTTTCACGAGTATGATACCCTGGGCAATGTGGTCCAGTCGGTGGGCATAGATAAGTTTATCCGCGACGGCTCATATTGGGTACAGGATAGCAGTGCTGTGCCGATACAAAGGGAGGCAATCCTCTACGCGTTCGAGAATTCCCTGCCCGTCGCCAAGATCACCAACGCGCAAAGAGAGGAATTCTGCGTAGGGACATTCGACCAGGGCGTTTACGCGGATGAAGGCTGGGTGAATCCCGACAATGCCGGAAGTATCAGGCAAGGCGAGTTCACATTCAACACCTACTATGATTCCGAAGCTGATTTCTTCTACGGCGCCGAGCATGTAATAGCTGTTTATCCCGGCCAGACATACAAAATTGACTTTGAGGCCCGGGTCGACCGCGACGGCACGCTTCACTCGGCGCCCCTATACTACCAGTTCTATAATCCGGCAACCCAGCAAGCGCTCGCTACTGGCTGGACGAACATAGATACGACAAAGCAGAGACTCCGCAAAACCCTCACAATCCCAGGTTCGCCCGGCGGCACTGCAATCTCCGCTATCCTGCGATTCCGCGGAGGGGACCAGAACCTGACGCGGGTATACCTGGATAACATTGTTGTGCGGCCAACGACATCGCAGATCGCGGTGACCGCGTATGATCCGGCTCTCCGGAAGCCCGTTCTGAGCATTGATGACAACTACGTCTTCAGCTATGTCGGCCTTGACTCAAGCGGCAATGCGGTTGCCTTACGCGACAGTGCCGGCGGCGCCCTGAAGGAGACCGACGTGACGTTGCATCGCGAAGACGAGGGTGCGCCCAACGAGATGCAACAGGCATCCTTCAGATCTCCCAACTTTGCGCCAAACTGGAGCTTTGAAAGGGCGCTCAATGGCAGTAATGTGCCCGAGAACTGGGAAGGGGCATTTGCTGGGCTGGCAACGGTCGTGGACACGTCCACGGATCCATCTGCTCCTATGCCCAGATACGGCCGACACGTGCTGAGGGCCAAGCAGATGACTAACGTGAACGATGGCGCCATGATCCGCTTCTTCAATGGTGAAGCGGATTCTTTGAAGTCGTGGGTGTATGCGCCGAACAGCCTCGAGTTCTGGGGGCTCAAAGGCAAGACAGTCACGGTCTCTTTCTGGGTCAATACACCTGTGGCCAGGTCTTTCGTGATCGCCTCTGAAGAAGGCCAACAGAGCGGGAATCTCACCGTGGCAGACACCGGCTGGCACAACATCTATTACACCTTCAGCAATCTGAAGAGCCATAGAGAGGCGCCTGCAAGCGCCTACGCGGAACGCATTGTATTCATGGTGCATCCGGCGGACCTTGATTCCTCACACGCCTTCTATCTGGATGGCGTCCTGATACAGGTAGGAAGTAAGACCTTGGAGCCTGTGGTCACCTATGCGTTCACTGACGGCCTGGGCAAAAAGATTCAGACAACGGTCGCTGATTCGGCCGAAGCAATCATCTCAGAGACTGCCTATGACATTTACGGACGCGCCACGCGGGCTTTGAAGCCGATCCCCGTGGCTAACGGCCAGAGCCATTACGGGACCTATCACCCCACAGTGTTGGACTCAGCACAGAGCCTGTACGACGGCACTACTATGCCTAACGCAGGCGGCTACCCCTATTCGGAGTACCAGTACGTCCAGAGCGATCCCCTCAACCGGGTATCGAAAGAGGCCGCTCCAGGCGCTGCCTTCAGTGTTGATAGCGGCCACTGCCGCACGTACGAGTACCTGACAACCATGGACACAAACACGGTGGCGCCGGCCGACAGCGATGCCACTTACTTCCTCACCAAGACCACGGACGAGAACCAAAAATCGAGCACCTATACCTGGACCAATGCCTTGGGCCAGGTGATTAAGAATCAGGCGGGAACAGGCGCGCAAGCCTCAACCAGCAACTACACCTATGACTTTTTTGGCCGCGAAACCCTGATCGTGGACCCTCTCGGCCTCAAGACCGTGATGAAATACGATGCACTGGGCCGCATGAGCGCAAAGAAGTTGCCCGACCAAAACGATACGAACCAGTATCGCTACGACCCCTACGGCAGGCTGCGCTTCAGCCGGTCGCCAAACCAGATCGCGGCAGACTCAACGGGGCACTACGAGTTCCTTGCCAGTTATTACGACTCTCTGGGCCGGTTAACCGGAATTGCCAAGGTGATCGATAAGAACGAGGGCCTGACGTATTTCAGCAATGGATGCGCCGCAATTGGCGACTTCCCCAACGACGACGATACGGCCTTCGGCCTTGTTAGCCGCACATGGACGACGCGGTATGTATATGATAGCTACTGGAAGATGGATTCGGCATCCAGACAACTGCTCGAAAACCAGTATCTCGAGACCCCGTTCGCTCATGGCCGGCTCGTGGCCAAAATTGCCCACATTGACGGCAGCACCGTTAGCGATGGTAACGTAGTCATCGACGCCTACAGTTATGATGCGTATGGCCGCGTTGTCCGTCATGTGAAGAAGCTGCCGAACCTTGCCGCCAAATACGAGAACTACGCCTACGGGCCTTCAGGCCTGCTCGATTCCACCTCGTTCTCTGACGACATCCGGATTGCCGATGGCCAGAATGTGAGCATATCCCAGTACTACGCCTATGATGATCGCGGGCGGCTGACCAGCGTTCTGCGCGGGCAATCTTTGGGCTTTGCGGAGCGTATTGCCGCCTACGAATACAACATCAACAACACGGTAAAACGCGTTCTGTTGGGTACCAGCAGCACGACAGGCGCTCTGCAAGGCATGGATTATGCCTATAGCATCCGCGATTGGCTGGTTCAGATCAACCATCAGGGGTTGGATGGCCAGAGCGATTTCTACGCTTCGCCCGCGCCTTCGGAACACATGTACGGCGATGCTGCCACCTACGGCGATCAGTTTGCAGAGGTGCTGGGGCGCGAGGCACGTGGGGGCATTGCCGTCCTGGTCAGTTCCACTGCATTTGACACCGGGTATGCTCAGTACAACGGCAACGTGTCGTGGTCCATTTGGAGCACGGCCAGGCATTCGGGTACCACAGCGCCGCAGGCTGTACGGGGCTACCTTTATAGCTACGACCTGCAGAACCGGCTGAGGAAGGCGGCGGATGCCGAGTCGTTGAGCACGTGGGCCTACCTGGACAGTTTGGGGGATGACAGGTCCATGGTGGCAAGGTACAGGAAGGATGGGGGCATCGACTTCCAGTCGATCCGCCTGGGCCATGCATACAACCTGGGCGATGCGACTGGTGGCAACTACCACTACAAATCGGGCAGACACCAACTCGACTATGTGGACCAGATCGCCGATAGCATTCCCGGCCAGGACACCGTCAACTACGTCTACAACGCCAACGGCAACATGATCTGCGACAAGTCCAAGAGGATGCTGATCACATACGATTGGCGTGACATGGCAGTGCAGTACAGCTTCTTTGACTCAGGGGACATCGGCGATGATGGCAAACCGATAGTTGGGGCTATGGCCAACAAAGAGATTGCCATGATCTATGATGCCGATGGCAACCGGGTGGCCAAGACGGAAGCAGTTGAAGAGAGCGAAGGAATTTCCTACCTTCTCTTTCAGAAGGGCAACACGCAGTACCGGCTTAGCGATGCCGGCGACCTGTACCGCGCACCTGGATTGGTGGAAGAGTCGGTGGATACGGCAGGACCAGGTTCGCTGACGTTTGCCACAACCAGTGGGAAGATGTGGTTTGACTCGGTGGCACTTAATATTAAGGGATCCATGCGAGAGAACACGATAGCGTTCCCGGATCTAGGCCTGAAGATCAGCAAGGGCACTGAGGACCTGATGGAGATCGACACGGCTGGCGAACTGTGGCTGAAGGGCAAGGGTCCGTCTACAACCACCTACTATTATGTCGATGCAAGTGGGTACGAGCTTGCAGTCTATGACGAGTTCGATAAAAGGCAATACACAAATCTCTATGGAAGTGGGCTGCTCGGCCGCGAGGATGTTAATGGCAAGCAGTACTTCTATCTCAAAGACCATTTGGGAAGTACCCGCGTTGTCTTCACAGAAAACGAATCGGGCACAGCGCTGGACATTGTCGAGGGCTACGATTATTACCCGTACGGCCTGCAAATCCCTGTAATCAATACTGCTGGCGTCAAGACGAGGGAAACCTTCACCGGCCAGGAATTGGACGAAGAATCCGGCACGTATTACTTCGGGGCTCGATACTATGACCCGCTGGTAGGGGTCTGGGCAACCATCGATCCAATGGAGCAGGACTGGAATCCGTATAGCTATGCCGGAGGAAATCCGGTAAGTCGGGTGGATATCGCGGGGCTGTATTGGGAGACCACGTATTGGGGAAGTCCGCGCGAGGGTGGTAACCCCGTGGAAATTACTGCATCAAGGTTTTATGAATGGGACCAGTACGACAATGACTATTCGAGTGTCTCTGCAACAAACAAATGGATAAACGATGACAATGAGCCGCCTGCGGTGACCGAGGTGACGTTCGAGGTGACCTCGGTGGTCACCATGGACAACTACAAGATCTTTACGGGAATTTCGGGAGATTTTCAGTACGCCATCCGCATGGAAATGGAAGGTAATGCTGTCACCAAGGCGGAGTTACTCTCGCGAAAAAAAGGCCAGAAGGAGTTCAGGAGAGACGAGGTAGCATATAAAGGCGAAAAGCTGGCAATGTTCGACCAAGGGGCCCCAAGTAATGAATTATCCCTCTTCTCCAGTCCGATTGAAAGATATCAGGCGCTTGGATATGAAAGAGCGATGGAACTTTTTGAGTTCCAAGAGAAGCTGGGTTCCGGCCTAACAATCGGCGCACTCACTGGTATGGTGGGCGGCCCACTCGCGAAGAAAGGCGCCGGCTTGGCGCTCAAATATGGTCCCATAGCATTCGAAGCCGCGCGTCGTCTTGGCGAACGGGCTAATACAATAGCGAATGTCACGTATGGCAAATACCAGACCGGAATTCAATGGACATTGGACTTTCTTGGTGGGGCCTATACACCCGTACCGCCACCACCTTCAGTTCCGGGGCAACTTGGTACGATCATCTGGACCGCTGATCCACGTGCCCAATAATTGACGAGGTAAGGAAGTAGTTATTGGAATTCTACATAGTGATAGTTTCGGTGCTATTGCTTTGCATTTGGTTGGGTTGGAACCTTTGGCTTGAACGGAAGCTCGGGACCGGTTCCAGCCCTCTCAATGGGGCACTTGAGGAAGTGGAAGTCGATTTGACTTATGGCTTCATCGTAGGAAGCATATTCCCTGTATGCGTTCTTTTGTCCTTCATGCTGTTGCGATATCTGATTGCGCCTCGCGAGCATTTTGCATGGTGCCATATAGTTCTCTTCGGAGCGGTAGGATATGTAGTTGTGGCCTTGGCGCTAAATCAGTATGCCAAGATATATTTGCGGAAACGTTTTGGTAATCTTGACCGATGGCGAAGCCTGAAAAGACTTTGGCTCGAATCTACGCAGGCAGTCGAAGAGCGGAAGCAGAAGAAGCAATAAGGTATCCCGTCAAGTAGCCGCGCGGCCCGTCGTGGGCGTTGCGGTTACATAAAATGTGTTTCCCAACATTCGCCGTCCCTGGCGAATGAGGCTCTACGTGGGCGTATGTCATCGGGAAACAATTTTATGTAAACTTGCCGGGATCTATCCGCTCAGTGATACGTAAGCCCCCGTCCGTCACGGACTTTGCTTCAAAACCCTGCCGTCCGCCGAAGCGGCGTACTCTCTCAGTGTTTTGGCAAAGTCCGCGCCGTCCCCTGTCGCTCTATGGCCCCGCCCGCCCGTGCGCTACGTGTTACGTCCCACATTCTGATAATACTTTGAGCCGAATTAAACCGGTCTGATTTCCGGGCTCTGATCATACAATCCCACGATAAAACTGTCTGTTGGAGAGAATTTGAGCCAACTTGTTACGTCCCACATTCTGATAATACTTTGAGCCGAATTAAACCGGTCTGAT